>CAKQOW010000043.1 GCA_934256595.1 uncultured Clostridia bacterium | reverse complement strand
TTATTTACCTGTGAATGTTACAACCTTAGCCGCAGTAGGAACCTTCACACCTTTTACGGTCTTGTAACCTACAATCTCTGCCTTGTATTTCTTGCCTTTAACAGCATATTTGAATTTGAACTTGGCATCCTTGCCGTTCTTTGCAACCTTGGCATCCCCCGCGACTGCCGGCTGATTATCAGTTGTGTTGATTATTGTGATTGTGTATCCGTCAACCTTGGAGCCTATAGTCCACGAAAGAGTATTAATGCCTTTTACTTTCTTGCTTTTGAAATTCTTGGCTTTCAGTTTCGCTACGGATTTCTGCGCTTTTGCAGCCTTTGCAAACTTAGCTGTTATCTGTTTGCCCTCAAGGCTCTTGTCATATTTGATTGTATAACCGTATGCGCCTTTGCCTGCAGTTTTGATTTTAGTGCTGCCGGAATAAAATCCTTTGAACACATAATCACTGCTGTCAGGAATTGCATATAATGTGGATTCAAAATCATCGCCCTTCACAATTCTGGCAGTACCTTCCAGTTTGTATTTCTGAAGATTATACATATACATACTGTAGCTGTATATTCCGCCTCCCTCCGTGCAAGCTAATTCAAACTGCACGCTTTCGTTTGCTGCAAATGCTGCTGCCGGCATAAATGCAACCGCAACTATAAGTGATAATAATATTGCTGTTATTCTTTTCATAATCATTTTCCTTTCCATTTCCATTTCGTCTGTAAACTCTGCCACACTCAAATTATATTATATTTCCCCTTTGCACTGAATAATGTTACCACTATAGTCAATGACAATTCCGGTAATTGCTTTTTGAGTCCCGGGGTAATATAATAGGGTTATTGAGAAAAGGGAGTATATTATGGACTTTAAAGACACACTCAACAAATATATAGATATGCTGGGCTGTAATGCCAGAGAGCTTTCTGATGCCTCAGGTATTTCCCCTGCCGTAATAAGCAGATACAGAAACGGCGCCAGAAAGCCTGCAGCAGGAAGTGTTCAGATGTCAGGGCTTGCAGGCGGTATTGCCGCCCTTGCAAAGAGCAAAGGGATTGATATGAAGCAGTCCGAAATATCAGAGCAGCTTGAGTCCTCACTTACAGACAGCAGTTTTGATTATGAAAGCATGCGCGGCAACCTGAATGCACTGATAGTATCTGCCGATATTAATATTTCAGAACTTGCCAGATTCCTTAATTACGATGTATCATCACTCTCACGAATACGTTCCGGGCAGAGAAAGCCTTCCGATCCTGAGAATTTTATCAGCGGAGTGTGTTCATTTCTGGCAGAAAGCTGCAATACTTCCGAGGACAGGCATATAATCACCTCTGCTCTGGGTCTTGAGGAAACTGCAGCTCAGTCCGACACACGGTTTTCTGATGCGCTCCGTGTATGGCTCTGCTCAAAAGACTCCTCTGCCGGAGGCAGCAATATCGACAGTTTTCTCAAGAAGCTTGACGAATTCAATCTTGACGACTATATCAGGGCAATTAATTTTGACAGCCTCAAGGTTCCGTCTATGCCTCTGAAACTGCCGGTATCCAGAAGCTATTACGGCATTGTTGAAATGCGAAAGGGCGAGCTTGATTTCTTCAAGTCCACAGTTCTTGCCAGAGGCGGCGAAAGAGTGTTCATGTGCAGCGATATGCCTATGGAGGATATGTCTGAGGATATGGATTTCTCTAAGAAGTGGATGTTCGGACTTGCACTGATGCTCAAAAAAGGTCTTCATCTTGATATAATACATAATCTTGACAGACCGTTCATAGAGCTGATGCTTGGACTCGAAAGCTGGATACCTATGTATATGACAGGACAGATTTCGCCCTACTATCTGAAAGGGCTTCAAAACAGCGTATACTGTCATCTTGATTATGTTTCCGATGCTGCGGCGCTTTCGGGTGAATGTATATCCGGATATCACAGCAACGGCAGCTATTATCTTACCAACAACAAATCAGAGGTTGGCTATTATCGCCGCAGGGCAGATGCGCTGCTGAAAAAAGCATATCCTCTTATGGATATATACCGCAAAGAAAATGAAACAGCTTTCAGACTGTTTGCTGCAAAAGAGATTAATGCAAGCTCTAACCTGCGCAGTATTTTCTCATCGCTTCCTGTATACACAATTTCGAAAAATCTGCTTGAGGAAATTCTGAAATCAAATAATATTTCTGAGGAAGATACACAGAAGATTTTTGATTACCACAGTGAAAAGCTGGCAAGTATCGAAAGCATGCTGAAAAACGGCAGACTCAAAAGCGAGCTGCCTGTGCTTACAGAAGAAGAATTCGAAAAATATCCTCTGTGCCTTTCTCTGTCTGAACTGTTCTATGAAAAAGACATATACTGCACTTATGAGCAGTATATGAAGCATCTTGAGGAAACTAAAGAATTTGACAAAAGCCACGAGAATTTAAATCTCGTCCTGTCTGAGACTCACGCTTTCAGAAATATACAGATAGTTATAAATGAGGGCAAATGGGTTCTGATATCCAAGAACAGACACCCTGCAATACATTTTGTAATACGCCATTCAAAGCTGAGAAAAGCTATCGAAAATATGGTAATACCCGTTTCAGAAAACACAGCTCCCGAAAGGTAACAGGCCCTCGGGAGCTTTAATATATTGCTTTTTTATCTTCCCATTTTTACTGCAAACTTTTTAAGTTCCTCAGAAATTCTGATTGTCTGAGGACAGACTTTCTCACAACTGCGACAGCCGATGCAGCATTCAGGTTGCTTATCCGCCGCTACCGATGACAGTGCCATTGGCGCTATAAACTCTCCCGCGCCGGCAACCAACGCCTCATTGTACTGCTTCAGCAGGAACGGAATATCCAGTTCCTTCGGACATTTAGATACACAGTAATGACAGCCTGTGCAAGGCACAGCAGTCTTTCTTATCATTTCATCCGCAATATCAAGAATAAGCTTCATTTCGGCTTCATTTAACGGCTTTTCGTCAGCATAGGTACTGATGTTGGCCTTGAGCTGCTCCATATCTGACATTCCGGATAGTGTGACCGTTACACTCGGTATTGACTGAAGAAATCTGAAAGCCCATGCAGGCACGTCTTCATCATGTCTTGCCTGTTTCAGTCTGTCCTCTGCCTCCTTTGGAAGCTCTGCAAGCTGACCGCCTCTTACCGGCTTCATTACCCACACTGGAATATTCCACTTGTCAAGAAGTTCAACCTTTTCCTTAGCGTTCTGGAATCTGTAATCAAAATAGTTCAGCTCCAGCTGTCCGAACTCCATATCTTTTCCGCAGGCTTCAAGAAATCTTGTAATACAGTCTATATCTCCGTGCGCCGAAAATCCCAGATGTTTAATCCTGCCGTTTTTCTTCTGCTTAATCAGGTAATCAAAGATACCGTATTTCGGATCAAGATATTCATTAATATTCATTTCACATACGTTGTGGAACAGGTAGAAATCGAAATATTCCACCTGACATTTTTCAAGCTGCTCCTCGAAAATCTCTTCAACCTTAGGCATATTTGATATATCATATCCCGGAAACTTTGATGCCAGATAGAAACTGCTTCTGTCATATTCACTAAGCAGCTGTCCGACAACCGTTTCGGATTTGCCGCCGTGGTATCCGTAAGCTGTATCATAATAGTTGATGCCCGACTTCATACATAATTCAATCATTTCTCTTGCAGCGTCAACATCAATTTTACTGTCATCACCATCTAACACCGGAAGTCTCATAGTTCCCATTCCAAGTGCAGATAATTTCAGATCCTGAAAATCATTATATATCATATGACAATCCTCCTGCTTCTCTCAGGCTTTCTCAATCAGCTCCTGCAAGTCTTTTTCAGAAACTCTGTTTAAAATTTTACCCTCAACAATCTGCGCTCCCAGAGCTGATACCTGCAGCTCTCTTACAGTATTACCAAATCCGCTGCCGCCTGATGTTGCAAACAGAATTATTTTCTTTCCGGAGAAATCGCAACTTTCCAGAAATGTATTGATTATTGCAGGCGCAACATACCACCAGATAGGAAAACCTGCAAATATACTGTCGTATTCGGACAAGTCCAAAGGTTTCTTAACAATTGCAGGTCGTGATGATTTGTCGCTCATTTCGATGCTGCTTCTGGATTTCTTGTCCATCCAGTTAAGATCTGCACTTGTGTACGGAACTTCCGGCTCTATTTCAAACAAATCTCCGCCTGCTGCAGTCGCCAGCTTTTCAGCTGCTTTTCTTGTCACTCCGCTTGCACTGAAATATGCAACTAATACTTTTCTGCTCATTTACTGCATCCTCCTTTTTTCTTCTTTACTTTACATTTGTATGATTATCTGTTAATCTGATTATATATTAACACTTGAAGTTAACTTTAGGTCAAGCATTTTTTGTGAAGGAGTAATAAAATGTATACTATCGGTCAGGTTTCGGAAATGCTCGGTATTCCTGTTTCCACTTTAAGATATTATGACAGGGAGGGGCTTTTTCCCAATCTCGAGAGGAAAGGCAATATCAGATGCTTTGGCGACAATGAGCTTGAAGCTCTCCGTATAATTGACTGCCTAAAAGCCTCAGGTCTTGAAATTAAGGATATTAAGCAGTTCTTCGTATGGGTAAACGAGGGCAGCAGCAGTTATTCCAAAAGAAAGGAGCTTTTTGAGGCAAGAAAATCCGCCGTTGAAGCTGAAATACAATCTCTTCGGAAAACACTGGCCTTGCTTGAATTTAAATGCTGGTATTACGAAACTGCTCTTGCAGACGGAAATGAGGACAGGATAAAATCCATGCTTCCTGACAGACTCCCCAAAGAAATACAGAAGCTTTATGACAAAAGCCGCAAATAGAATAAACAGGATTTTCTTTAAGCGGTAAGCACCCCTTATTTTGCAAATGCAACTTAATTTATGTTACATTTGCAAAGCGGATGTTTTTTGTTATGTTTCTCATAACAATACCGCCTTTTATAGTAACATTTCTGGACAAAGAGCTTTTTTCTATTGCTTTCAATACAATATCCTGACAAACCCTTGCTCTTGCATCATCAGGGTTATAACCTGAATTCTGCATTTTTAATACCATTTTTGATAAATTCATCAGAAAACCTCCAATTGCAGTGTTTCCATTACAAGCTTTGATTTAGGCAGCTGCATCGCATATTCCTGAACTGCTTGTATATCTAATTCAAAAATCAGATTTCTGTAATGCGCTATGATTTCTTTATAGTAATCAAAAGGTAACCGATTTTTGTTGCGAATTAATTCAACAAGCATACGTTCAAGAGTAAAGATTTTGATATATACACCATTCTGCTTTTTCATTTCCACACCCAGCTCCAGACTGTCATTATTATCAAAGAACTGATAAATTCTTTGCTCCTTAATCTTTGTCGCATCTTTGTCTGTTATAAGATAATACGACTGCGGAACAGTATCAGTCAGCCCATGATAATAAAAGGCGCTGTTCATAGTAAATACAGCATAAGGGTATTTCCTGCTTATTAATGCGAGATCCTGTTCAAATTCACTATCTGAATAGACCCCTCTGCTAAGCCGCTTCAATCTGCCTGCCGCTATATGCTTCCTGATTTCATAATCTGATTTGTACTTTTCTTTACATTCTCTATAAGTGTAAATCATCTTATCCCTCTCTTTTATATAAAGTCCGTAATTTATTAATTTTTACGGATTTTATATAAATTATATCATAAAATCTTTACTGGTAAACAGCTAAGAACAAATTAAAGCTTATATTCCACTTTACTGCACTCCATATCCGGCCACGTAAAACCAAAGTCTTTTCTCTTGATTTTACATTCCGGAACATTATCCTTCCAGAACACAAGACCCTCTGCATCGTTGTTTTTCAGCCATTCTCTGATACCTTCAAAAGTTCTCTCCACTTCTACAATATGCTCTCCGTGTCTTACAAGAATATCATTGGGAAGCTTATATGGATTCCCCTGAAAATGTTTTCCTATTGCTTCGTATGTGCCGTCAGGCAGGCTCTGTTCACAATTTCTGAGCGCACTGCAAAACCATTTATCTGAAGGATTCTTAAAATCCACCTTTACCCAGCATGGCATATGCCCGGTTACCGGATCAGGCTCATTCTGACATAATATAGCGCCGTCAGGGATTTGCCTCCCGCCCTTAGCATCATACCTTCTATAGAATACTCCATCAATAATTGCACAGCATGAACCGTCATATTTTACTGTTGCAGTGCCTTTACCTTCTAAAACCCACCTGAGATCATCTCTGACCTCATCTGAAATGGAAGCTATTTTGTGATTTTCAAAGGTCCTGTTAAATAATGTTGGTATCTTTTTCATCGTAAAAACTCCTTTCACATCTGTATTCCCTATTCCAAACTGACCTTAGGCTCCGTCTGCCAGTCAGCCTTTGCTATAACAAGCGGCTCTCTTATGTCATTTTTGAGATGAATGGTATCTGCCACATACCTGCCATTTACATTTGATATATACGGCGAATAGATTCCGGTCGGAAGAATGCCTATCTCATCTGTTTCATCAAATCGTGCTTTTAATACATCTGCATTATACAGATAAACCGGAAAGCCTGCTTTCTTTATTGCCAGATAAAATCTTACAGTATCTATACTTCTCTCAAATTTATCTCCGCTTAATTCCAGATAATAACCTCCGTCTGTTTTCCTGACAAACATATGAAGGCTGAATGCAATTGAGCCCGAAGGAATAATCTCCCACGGATGATGCCCGTTAAACTTATAATACGGTCCCTTTTCATTCAGCCATTCGGCAAAAGCCTCAGCATCATCCATTGGAACATTGATAAGACCATCATCTCTGCAATCAGCATACATATAGTAGTATTCTTTTGGAGTTACCCCTCCATAGCGGTTTCGCTCCTCTTCGGATTCCTTATACCTCCAGCAGGCTTTAGGCTCTCGCCCTATTGCTTTGTATCCTATACTACAGGCTTCATAGAACTGTCTTGCCGTAATTTCCTTGTAAAGCCTTTCCGAATCCGTCTTAGCACAATCAAAGGATTCTGCTGTTTCCATAAAATCCTTAATTACGCTTTCAGAAAAGAAATTCCGGTATTCCATTCTAAGTTCAGGATATATATCCCAGTAGTCTTTGCGCAGAATTGTGCCCTCTTTGTATTTATACGGAAGCTGCTCTGCAATTCTGTCATTATACTTACCGGCAGCAACTTCATTTATAACTTTTTCTGTTTCCTCTGTGAGCCAGTTGATAAAAGGTGTTGCATCTATCGGCCAGCCTCCTGCATTGCAGTCATTCACCGCAAGGACATATTTATTTCCCACAAAGACACCATAAAACTCCTCACCTGTACCGTCATGATGAACAGATATAAAGCTGTACCACATAACCTCATCAGGAAACCATGCCAGCATATCAGCCTTCAGTTCTTCTTCATCAGTATCGTCATCATCATAGTATTCTCTAAACTCTTCCAGCGAGCCTCTTTTGGCAGACAGCCAGAATTCTTTCCTGTCATCATCACCTGCGGCTTTAATCCCTGCTGTCACTTTAAACAGTTCCTTCACAGCCTCTATGCTGCTTTCATCCAATGTCATGGGTCTGTGGCCTCTGCCAAGTATGTTAATCCACCTGCTTACTTCAAATGCATTCATTTCATTTCTCCTCTCGATTGCTTTATTGCTGCAACAAAAAAACGCACAAAGATACTGCGGAATTCACCGCAATCATCCTTGCACGTTTATGCTCGTGTATAGCCCGGTCGGATAAGACCTGAACATATTGTAGCACAAAATTACTGATTGCACTACCTGTCTGCTGTAAGTTTTATAACAAGATAAAATCTCTGTCCAAAATCTTATATAGCTTGCATTTGTTAAAATCAATATCTCTTATTTCAATATTTGAACCGTGATATAAAATCATACCAGGCCCCTCCATATCTTCTGCATATCACAAAATAATCTATCATATTTTTCTGCAATTCCTATATACGGCACCTACAATACATATCTGTTCAAAAAAATCACGCTATTATTTATATATTTTTTATTTCAAGTTCCAAATCGATAAAACCTATCTGCTGTATTCCCATATGTACAATATGCCCTTTTGCTTCTCATACTGCATATATATACACAAGTCCAAAATAATATCATCAGGTGTCACTACGCTGTTTTTTTCTTCATCATAATCCCACCTTTTTTCACGATAATCTAGATTAGCTTCAATTTCACGGTTGTTCAGAATATGTTTTTTATTCACACTGAAAAGCCCATAATATCCGTTTTGAAGCTTCGGCAGTGAATATGAGAATTCCTCATTGCTCATTACAGAAAACACATATTCCTCTACTTTATCCGACATAGGAAAACGGCATAACTTATCCTCTGCATATTCATCAAAGCTCTGTTTTGATTTTTCACTAAGTTTAATGACCATAAAGCCGTCCCCTTTGCCTCTGGGTCCTCCTTCAAAAGGATGAAAATATAGTATCTCTTCATATTCTATTTTGCCGGTATCAAAATATTTTTCTGCAGTCTTTATAAAGGTCCCTGTCGCACCACCTCTAAAGAAGCTGTTTCCGTCTATGAGTATTCCTGCCAGAAAACAAAACAGCATTAGTACAGCAATAATTATAATTTTATTCCCAGTTACTTTTTTAATAAGATTTTTCATTTTTAATATTTTCACACCTTATATAAGTTTCCCACTATATCGGATACGATGTGTACCTTATCATAGCCTGCCCTCTTCATAATCTGCAATCAGCTTATACCTTGCCTCATTGCCGGTTTCCAGCAAAAATTCTGTTAACGACTCATCATATATTTTCACATTGCAGTCAACATCATGGGCAAGCAGGTATTCCGCCATTTCGTCACTGCACATAATATAGCAGCCGGCTATAAAGTAATCCTCCTGCACATAATTTTCTCTTAATAATATATCCACAGCCTTTTTACCACCATGAAAAGCGGCTATGCACCATGAATTCTCCTGAAACTTCAGTCCATTTTTGAGCAGTAAATCTACGGTTTCTGTGTTACCCGTTACAAGTGCAAACGATAACGGTGTATAACCGGAAAGCTTTGAAGCTAGCTGGCGCAGATTAAGATTATTTTCTTCTTCTGACAGTTCTTCATCTTCATCAGTTGCATAACAATTAATACTTTCATTAGGGTCATAGCCACTCTCTAAAAGATATTCCACAGTATCTGCTGTATTATATGCCGCTGCAATATCGAGCAGGGACATATCGTTTTTTGCATGTACATCCACATGGAAGCCTTCCTTTTGCAAGGTTTTTAATACTTCCCTGCTGCAGTTTGCCGCCGCAAAGAATGTTATAAGCTGTTTTTCATTATCTTTGTACTTCTCTGATTTAATGAGATTTATAATTTCTCTGTCGTCCTTATCCGCAATTACCGCTTCTAATGTTTCTGAAATTCCACAATCTCCGGCGGTTTTCAGAATTTCGGCAGCATAAGCAAATCCGCTGTCACCGTACATACAGCATTCCAGAGTATTTTTTGTTACCTCCGCGCCGTTATCCAGCAGAAGATTAAACATTTCATCGTAGCCTGCCGTTATTATCGAAGATTTTGTCATAAGATAATCCAAAGGTGTCTCTTTATATGATTTCCTGCCCTTAGCGTTTACATCTTCCCCGGATTTCAGCAGAAGCTTCATAATCTCCGTATAATCTGCAGACGGCACAGCCTCTGAATAATCTATAATTTCGTGAAGATATGTAGCACCATAAGGACTCCTGCTGTTAATATCAGCTCCGTATCCTATAAGGAGTCTGCAGATTTCTGTATTCTCCTGCTGCTGTGAAATAGCTGCTGCAAGAATTCTAGAATCGCCTGTCAGTTCCTTTGCCGCTCTGCTGTTATCAACAGGTATACTCTCATCAGACGCAAGCATTTTTTTAGCTTCTTCATAGTCCCCTACATCTATTGCAAAATACACTTTATCCTCTATATCGGTGTATTGTTTTTTAATATCCTCAAAATCTGGCGTATCCTCAAACTGTATTTCCGAGTTATCGCTGCCGCACCCTGCAGCAATAAAAATCGCCAGTATTAAAAGTAATAAATACAGAGCTTTTTTGTGCATAATAACCTCCTCATATTCTATTTAAGGTTTAAATCAATTCCAATGCAAATAATTTTTGCTGCTCTGGGAAAGTCTGAATTAAAGGCTCCAGTTTCTCTGTCACCATTGACTTTTCAATTATACCTTTCTCAAGCAGTCTTTCAATGGAATGCAGCAGGCTCCACAGTAAAACAAAATGTCCTGTTTCAGCCTCTTTTTGAATGCAGCTTATTATATCGTCAAAGAAGCTTTTTTTGCCGGCACAGCATAATACTTCGTAATATGAAAGCCTGACCTCACTGTAGGTTTCTCTGTTTAAACAATCAATCAGTTCTCCTATATAGCTTTCCTTTGAAAACGGCTTGTCCGCTAATTTTTCAAATATATCATATTGTGATAAAACCGCGTAGCTTCTTACAAGAGGGACTTTATCATACTGCATAAGATGATATGCTCTGTCAAAGGTGTCCTTCCGTTTACCGAGACCAATAGAGTCTACTGCATTAACTCTTACAAGAGAACTTTTGTCAAATGTCATATCGTATAGTATGCTTTCGGAAATATCATTCTCATACAAAGCCAGCAGACATGCTATGTCTGTTCTCACTAATTCATCTTTGCTTACTGACAGTTTTCTTGCAGTTTCAAAGTCTTTAGCCGTAAAGCAGTATTCTTCATCCAATGCTTTATTAATAAAGGCTTTAACATATTTTTTCTTCATTACCGCTACTCTTCTCCCAATTCATACTTTGCAAAAGCTTCTTTTTTTGCCCATTTGCTCAGAACTTCTTCAATTGTTTCAAGTTCATCGTTTTTAACATACAGATAGAATATTTCATCTCTGTCATTAATTATCCTCTTTTTCATAGCAGAAGCATCTTTGTATATAACGCTGTAGCCTTTGTTATTTTCATATACTCTATACAAGGCTTCTGATAGTTCTTCTATATCGCACACTTCAACAGGCTCATATCCGTCGTCTAACCCTGCTTCTACAAAAAGTGTTTCCTCTTTATCTTTTAAAGCCCACAAAAGCAGCACCAGTTTTTCTATATTATCCGAAAAAAATTCTAGCATTAATTTTTGAAAAACCGATTTCCCCTTATAGATATCCCTGGAGTCAGTAATGACCACTTCTGTCCAGTTTTCACCATTTACTCCCAGCAGATTTCTCTCTGCCTCTGAAATATGTACATGATTGTCCGGAACTATATAATATATGATATCTGCCACTAAAATCACCGTCCTATTTATTAAAAATATCAACACATATTTTGAGTTATGTCAACAGTAATTCAAATAAATTTAAGTTATATCAATATAAACTCAAATTTTGTTTGAGTTGTTCGCATCGTTTTTTGAGAAACTGAAATAATTCTCATTATAATAATACGTTTGTCAAAAATAATATATAATACTCAAAACAGTTAAAGCAAATTTTAGTTTATTTCCTTAACAAGGCAAATATCATTTTAACAGGAACGAGCAGTAATAAGGTGTCGGTTTTTCTCACGAATAAATCCTGCTCTAAAGCAGAGTTTCCTTTTATTACACAAATCCAGAGAAAATACAGCCCCTTTTTACATTTTTATGAGCGAATATTTCTCAACAATTACATTTTCATGAGCGAATGTTGCTTGAACTGCCGAAAAAATCCATAACATCACTGCTATGACTTGTCTAATACTATGCTGCTATTCCTTTTCTGCCGCATTATGTTTAACTGTATTTTTCAAAACACATATATTACAATATGTCATATGAAAAGAGCCGTCTCCTCACTTTTTTCCTCAAGACATATACGTTAGTATGCCGTCTGTATAGCTTTGTATGCGTTTATCACAATACTCCGTATGCCTTGAATTTACACGTTTACAGGCTTTCCTTCCGTAAATTTAAAAGCCCAGAGAAAATCTCTCTGAGCAACAGATGTTTCACGTTCGCGCTGCTTGCAAATTCAACTTTTAGACTCTGCCAATTTGCCCCCGGTTTTATTTGCAGCTCACAAGGGTCTTGAAGTTCTGCTTTCATGCATTCTCAGTTTCCGGTTATCTATGCTCTCTTTATTCTGATGAGTGAGGTGGGTGATTTTGGCTTACCATCCCTATATATTTCCCCGGATTCTATCAACGGATTAACAACATCCTTTAGAAACTTACTTCTGCTGTGATAATTCATTGCCTCTTGAAGTTCTTTTACAGATGTTGGGCCTTCCATTTTAAGTATGGCAACAAGTTTTTCTGTAGCTGTAAGGCTTGCCATATTAACTTCTATAGCCTCATCACGATATAGCCTGTCGTATAATCTGAGATTCAAAAACCCCGGATGTATGGAAACAATCGGCTGAAATTCTTCCGGACTATTTTTGTATGCTTCTATCATAGTTTGGAATCCTGTTCCACCACGCTCCATCAGATTTGCTACATCCAAACATGCAGCAATAATTGAATTACGCCGGATTGAAGGAATAGAACCTGCAGGATATTCATCATAATCTTTAGGCAAAAGCCATGAACCCGGTGATACTATTTCTATTCTGTCCGAATATATGTCCACATCAATTTGTGTACCGGATATGGAATAGTCCCTGTGCGCAATTGCATTAACTAATGCCTCCCTCACTGCCTCCTTTGGATAAGACCGGACTTCTTCACGCCCGCCGTCTTCTGTCTTAAACCATCCGGTTTTTGTGTTACGTTCAATAAAGTTTAGTGTATCCGCAAAGACTTTAGCTAAGGAACCTCGCAGCCTGTTGCTGTCAAGAACAACACCTGTTTTATTTTTTCCTTTCCAGAGGCGACAGCAAATCATAGTATCATCTCTCTCATAGTCATCAGAGAACATAATAAAGCCTGACTTTGCATATCCATCTTTAGATACTATTTCTTCATTCTGCAATTCTTTCACAGATGGGATTGTCTGATCTCGTCTATAACTTTTGCAGACATCTATATATCCGGTCCAGTCTTTTTCATTGTATTCAATTTCGCTGGTTTCATTGTCAACACCGTATTTTCTTTTTGATAATGAAATGATTTCTTCCGGAGTTGCAGGGGTTGCATTGCCGTCCCCTTTAACATACACAGTTTCTTTATAATCACCTTCTCTATATCTGATTACCGAATCAGCAGGCGCAACTTTAACTGCCAATACAAAGCGCTCTGCATTGTCATCTACACTACGCATCATATAAGAAACTCTTATATGCGGGAAAACATGCCTGTCATTTATTCTGGAGATTAAAAGCTTTGTTTTATCAATCTCCTCAATATTAATTCCAAAAGCTTCTCCATCGTCAGATACACCAACAAACAATGTTCCGCCTTTATCATTTGCATACCCTATAATTGTTTTTGCCCATTTAATAGGATTATTCGGATTAAGAACAGCTTTATATTCATAACTTAAATCTTCTGTAATCACATCCGGATACAGCTCATTTATCTTCATAATGTACTCCTTGATTTGTTTTTCTAATGAAACTATATCAAACATTATTCAACATTGCAATAACATTATTCAACATTGCCGTAACATTTCAAACCATCGAATTTCAATATTTCAAAGGGTTTTACGATATTATTTTCCATATTCAAATAGCTTCCCCTTCTCATAACATTATACTAACATTGTAATAACATTACTCAAACATTATTCTTACTTTTATTGCAAATCTCTGCTTTTTAATTTAGACTTCAATTATACATGTCCCTTTACAATAGCATGTTTCAAACTTCAAAGACCTTGAAATTAAAAGAACCCCGGCTGTTTTCAGACAGGGTCATTGTTTCACGTTCGCGCTGCTTGCAAATCGCTCTTCGTGCTCTTTGGCTTCGCTTGCGTAAAATCCGCCTTACGAATCGCACCTCTCGTGCTCTTCGGGCGGATTGTTTCACGTTCGCGCTGCTTGCAAATCGTGCTCCGCACTCTTTGGCTTCGCTTGCGTAAAATCCGCCTTGCGTATCGCACTTTCGTGCTCTTCGGGCGGATTGTTTCACGTTCGCGCTGCTTGCAAATCGTGCTCCGCACTCTTTGGCTTCGCTTGCGTAAAATCCGCCTTGCGAATCGCACTTTCGTGCTCTTCGGGCGGATTGTTTCACGTTCGCGCTGCTTGCAAATCGCTCTTCGTGCTCTTTGGCTTCGCTTGCGTAAAATCCGCCTTACGAATCGCACCTCTCGTGCTCTTCGGGCGGATTGTTATGGTGGAGATGGCGGGAGTCGAACCCGCGTCCGAAAGTATTTCCACAGGAATTTCTCCGAGCGCAGCTGATGATTTAAGCTTCGCCTTTTTAAGCACCCGTCAGCAGATTCATAAATCGGCTAGTCCGTTGTTCCCTGACAAGGCCGGACTCACTTGTCAGGTTTTCCTGTATGGTCGATGCCAGATCCCATACCTACAGGTAAATATGGGCTGACACGCGGTGCAGAACTACGCTGCTAATGCGAAATTGTTGTTATTTTTAGCGTTTATATTTAACGTGTCCTTTTTAACGCAGACTGGACAAACTGCGGCTCGCTTATCCGGTTTCCACGCCCCCGTCGAAACCTTTACATCCCCTGATATTAATATCTGGCGGCTTTGGCCATTCTTCTCTCCGCATCGCGCTTGGCAATATCATCACGCTTGTCGTAAAGCTTTTTGCCCCGCGCAACTGCTATTTCCATTTTGGCCCTGCCGTCTTCATTGATATACACTGTAAGCGGCACAATAGTAAGTCCCTTGAGTGTCGTATAACCTATAAGCTTGCGTATCTCCTGCTTGTGAAGCAGCAGCTTTCTGGGCCTTAACGGATCAACATTAAATCGGTTGCCCTGCTCATAAGGACTTATATTCATACCATAGACTATCATCTCTCCGTTTTCTATCTTGGCGTAGCTTTCCTTGATGCTCACCTTACCGGCTCTGATGGATTTAATCTCAGTGCCTGTAAGCACAATGCCCGCCTCGTAGACCTCTTCAATAAAATAGTCGTGTCTTGCTTTTTTGTTGTTTGCTACAAGTTTCCTGTTTCTTTTCATCACAATCCCTAAATCTTACCTATATTTTTGAACGGGTACAGTCTGAAAAACGCCTTGCCCACAAGATCACTGTGCTTGACACAGCCAACCTCCTCAGACCTGCTGTCTATGCTGTTGCCCCTGTTGTCACCCATTACAAAATACTCGCCCTCAGGCACGGTTATATCCACCTCTCCCGGCACTACCCCGGGTTCTCTGATGTAGTCCTCCTCTAATAACTCCCCATTAATATATACGGAATTATCCTTGATAAAAACGGTGTCGCCGGGCAATCCGATGACTCTTTTTATCAAAAGTTTCTCCCTGCCGTTTTCCTGCTTGAGTTCTGAATGAAGCACCACAATATCCCCGCGCTCCGCCTCATTGTGTCTGTATATCTTCTTGTTCATAAGAAGATAGTCCCCCGGCTGCAGAGTATCGGTCATAGAAGTTTCGTGAACCACCACAGGCCTTACAAACTGTATAACTATAAATGCTATTGCCGCCGCTATTACTATATCTCTCAGTATCTCTTTCATCAGATAACCCCTTTACAATTTGCCTATATCCCTGAACGGGAACAATCTGAAAAATGCCTTGCCGACCACATCATCTATTTTAACGCAGCCGACCTCCTCATATCTGCTGTCTATGCTGACTCTCCTGTTGTCACCCATAACAAACAGCTCGCCCTCAGGCACGGTAACCTCAATCTCTCCCGGCACTACGCCCTGCTCCTTGATATAGTCCTCGTGAAGAAGCTCTCCGTTTAAGTATACACAATTATCGCTTACTTTAACAGTATCTCCCGGAAGTCCTATAATTCTTTTGATTAAAAGCTTCTCGCTGCCGTCCTCTCTTGTGAGGGAAGAATGGAATACAATTATATCCCCTCTCTTTGGCTCACCGAAAGTATATGCCTGCTTGTTCAGAAATATATAGTTGTTTTCGAATAAAGTAGCCTCCATTGAGCTTTCTTTAACTACTGTCGGCCTTATAAACTGTATGACTATTATCGCTATAATCGCAGCAATAACAACATCTTTGATAATCTCCTTCACTACCTGATCCTTCCTATGTCACCCAGCGGCCATATTATAACCTTGGCATTTCCCTTGATTTCTTTCATCGGGACAGGACCTATCGTCCTGCTGTCTGCGGTTTTTTTGACCGTTCTGTTGTCTGCCAGAATAAATACGCTGTCCTTATCTACCGTAACACTGTATTCGCCCGGACATTCGGAGCTGCCGCTTACCTCATGCAGCTTGCCGTTTCGATAAAGGTTTCCGTCTTTAATTTCTATCTTGTCTCCCGGAAGTCCCACAACTCTTGCAATAATATTATCGTCTGCATAGTCTTCGGAATAAACCTTTTCCATTACCACAACCTCATTAAGATCAGGCTGTCCTCTCTTTGCGGAATATGAGTCCTTGACAACGCAAATTGCCTGCCCGTCTGAAATTACCGGCTCCATAGAGTCACCCTCCATCATTTCGGGCGCTACCAGCATTGTCATAACAAATGCCAGAACAAATGCAATTATGTACGGTCTGTTATTTGTTCTCCAGTTTTTTTTATCTTTACCTGCCATTAATTATTCTCCTAAATATCAGTTCCTGTAAGTTCTCTGGTTATTCTCATAAATTCCGGTGACGGCGGCGATACAAATTTCCTGCCCGAAAGATATTCAAAGATACCTTCGCATTCACCGAATTCTATCCTGCAGGCGTGAAGCAGCTGCGTGTTCAGATTAAACCGTCTGCCAACCATTGCATTTACTTTTGGATCACCATATTTCCTGTCCCCTATAAGCGGGTATCCGGCCTCCGCCAGATGCGCTCTTATCTGATGAGTTCTGCCGGTCACCAGATGAACCTCCGCAAGCGTAAATCCGCCGCCGGTTTCAACAGGCTTTACTGCAGTCTTTATTACTTTACCCGAATCCTGCTCAATAGGCAATACCCTTACGAGATTTTCCCTGTGGTTTTTTTCAATTCTGTCCTCAAGCACAAGAGGCTCCGTCATAGTACCCGCAACAACAGTCCTGTAGTATTTGCCTATTGCATCGCGTTCTCTGAGCATCTCGTTGAGCACCTTTAGAGCAGAGCTGTTTTTGCCGAAAAGCACAATACCTGTCGTATTCCTGTCAAGCCTGTTGGCAGGCGCAGGTGAAAATGTTTTTTCAGCTCTCGGGTTATATTCGCCGTTTGCTATAAGGTAGGCTGTAACCTGATTTGCCAGAGTGTTCTTTTTTTCAAATTCATCTCCGTGTGTAAGCAGCCCGAAAGGCTTATCCGCTATAAGCAGATTTTCGTCCTCGTAGATTATTCCAAACTGCCGCTTTGCCTTTGCGTGAGCCTTAACCGCAGTCAGCTTTGAAAGCTCGTCATCTGATATATACAGCGAAAGCTCGTCTCCTGCCTGCAGCATATGCTCCTTGGGACATCTTTTACCGTTTACCTTGACGTCTTTTCTGATTGCCTTGTATATATAGCTCAGCGGCGCATTTTTTAAATACTTTTTGAGAAACCTGTCAAGCCTCTGGTTTCCGTCGTTTTTCTCTATAATTATCTTAACCATTATTCTATTATACAATAATTTGCCCGCTAAAAAAATGTTTATATCATTTTTAATTAAAATTTCATTTAACAGATAGCCTAAAAGCCAAAAATATGATACATTATATATAGTTTTTTAAGTTTGGGAGATACATTATGAAAAATTTTTTATACAACAACAGCGATATACTTGTAGCCTTAGGCATTGTGGTTGCAGCAGGACTGCTCATATTCTGGAAGATGGAAGCGCTGCTTAACTACGGAGGTTAATCACAAAGGAGATTCAGATGAAACGCAATTTAAAAATACTCACACTTCTGTGCCTTGCGGCAGTACTGCTTGCATTTGCAGGCTGTAGCACAGGCAAAACCGAAAATAAAGAGCCTGCCAAAGATTATACTCTGCCGGAGACTGTAGCAGATGTCAGAGATCAGGCAATGGACTACGTTCAGGACTATGCCAAGAAGCTTGAGGGCGGCTGGACAGACAGACTGGAAATTCTTATTTCACAGAATTCAGGTGAAGCTACAATGAATTCCTCTGAATACACTGCTCTAAGCGCAACCCTGACCAGCTATATGAAGGAATGCGGCGCAACCTATATGTACGCGCTTGTACCGGACTCCGAGGGCAGCTACTATATTACGGTTGACGGTTCCGAAGATCCTGATACCTGGGGTACAGACTACGGCAGCGAGGTACAGTTCAAAGAAGCCTTTGAGGCAGGTCTTGTGGCCTCGGCGCGTTCGGGCTGGCAGGACGGCGAGGGAAAATGGTGCTGGTCGGTATTCTCGCCTCTGTACAACTCAAACGGCAATATAGTTGCAATCCTAGGCATTGACTATCCCGCTCCCGTCCTTGCAGACTATCCTGAATGGGACAGAGACTCTGAAAGCTGGAACGGTCTTGACAAATAGCAGATAACCCATGTTTCCGCAGCATATGCTGCGGAATTTTTCATTCTTCAAGCATTCTCAGCAGACTTTCAAGCTTTGCTCTCTGCATCGGGTTCATCATAGATGAAAGCGACTTTATTGCCGCAACCTGCTTCCTGAAAGTTTCAGGATCTTTCTTTATTTCGTTTTTAAGCTTTCTGATTTCCGCTTCCATCTGCTGCTGACTCATACTGCTCACGTCTTCTATGTTTGCTTCCGTAACCGGCAGTCCCAGCTGCCTTGCCATATCCATAATACTTTTATTATTCATTTTAAATCCTCCTCATATGCACAATATGCGCAGGCGCTGCATATTATGTATTACAATAAGGTCCGCTTTGCCGCAAGCGACCGGTTCGGAGGTACATATTATGAATATAAGTCCTGTAAAAATAATTCTGCTGCTTCTGCTTCTGTCAAACGACAACAGAAATTCACAGCCTGCATATTTTGATACATTCAGACTGGATCTGCTTTTAGATAAGCTGCACCACACCGTAAATGCACTTGAAAACGTAAACAGACTCAGGCAGTTTAACCTTGATACGCTGTCACTGCCCGAAACAAAGCCTGCGCCTCTGCCTCCGCAGGAATCTGCTCCGGATATGAGCAAAATGATGGAGTCTTTCGGCCCTATGCTTAATATGCTGATGAACCAAAAATAGTAATGAAAAAAGCTCCCGGCTGGTGTATAATATATTACAGATGTAAGTTGGGAGGTAAATTATGGCTTTAGTTACTACAAAGGAAATGTTCGAAAAAGCTCTCAAGGCAGATTATGCCGTAGGCGCTTTTAATGTAAACAATATGGAGATTATACAGGGTATTGTTGAAGCCGCTCAGGAGGAAAACGCTCCTCTTATTCTGCAGGTTTCAGCAGGCGCAAGAAAATATGCCAAGCCCGCATATCTTATGAAGCTGGTTGAAGCGGCTATTTTAGATACAGGTCTTGACATCGCGCTTCACCTTGACCACGGCGAAAACTTTGAAATATGCAAGAAATGCGTAGATGACGGTTTCACCTCAGTTATGATTGACGGTTCCAAGCACCCGTTTGAAGAAAACATACGCATCACAAAGGAAGTTGTTGAATATGCGCACAGCAAGGGCGCTGTTGTAGAGGCAGAGCTGGGCAAGCTTGCCGGTATCGAGGACGATGTAAATGTAGATGTCAGAAACGCAACCTTTACAGTTCCTGAGGAAGCTGCCGAGTTTGTCGAAAGAACAGGCGTTGACTCACTTGCCATAGCAATCGGAACAAGCCACGGCGCATATAAGTTCAAGGGCGAGCCAAAGCTTGATTTTGAAAGATTAAAGACAATACACAAGCTCATTCCGGATACTCCTCTGGTACTTCACGGAGCCTCAACAGTTCTGAGAGAATTTGTAGACAAATGCAATCAGTACGGCGGCAATATTCCGGGAGCGCAGGGAGTTCCTGAGGATATGATTAAAGAAGCTGCAAAATATGGAATATGCAAGGTAAATATAGATACTGATTTAAGACTTGCTCTGACTGCAGAGGTAAGAAAGTATCTGAGCGAAAACCCTGCTGAATTTGACCCTAGAAAGTACCTGGGACCGGGCAGAGATGCCATCAAATCAATGGTATCCCACAAGATAAGAAATGTCCTGAACGCATCAGGCAAAAGATAGGCTATGTATCAGACGGGGCTGTCGCATTAGGGTAAAATCTAATGGCGACAAGCCCTTTTTTCTTGCAGCGAGGGTAGATATTGAAATTTCA
>CAKQOW010000042.1 GCA_934256595.1 uncultured Clostridia bacterium | reverse complement strand
TGAATTTGGACATAACAAAACCTCCTGGTTAAAACAGTTTTTTATTTCAACTGTCTACCTAGGAGGTAGCATATCATCTCTGTGTATTAGATTGTTGTTTTTTATCATTCAAATAAAAGTGATACCGCAACAATCGCCGCTCCCGCCGCAATGCCTGCCGAATATACCCTGTAGTTTCTGTGAGCTGCCATATACGGTACAAGCTCTGATGAAATTATATAGATTATCATTCCAAGAGTCAGACAGGTAAGCAGGTCTATAAGGGTATGACTCATACAGTTTCCCAGCACCGCCATAACAAGTCCGCCTGCAAAGGTTGATATCATAACCGCAAAAAGCACCGTATACTTCTTAACTCTTGTTTCGTCTTTGAGGGTTGAGTACACCAGCATCCCCATAGGTATATTGTGAAGTCCAACACCTATGGCAAATATAACGCCCTGTCTGAGGGAGTCTGCGCCAAGCTCATATACGGCCATTCCCTCAATTATATTGTGAAGCATTATGGCAAGGGCCGATATAATGCCTATGTGTATCATAGCGCCCGGACTTTCTTCATCTCCGTGATGCTCCGGCACAAATCTGTCCAGAAGCTTCAGAAATACAATGCCTGCCGCCGTAAACAATACAGCCTTTATCAGACCTGTGCCGCTCATTTCGTGAAGTATTTCAGGAATAATATCAGCCGCCGCAAGTGCGCTCATGGCTCCCGCAGCCACCGATATTGAAATTTCCTCTATTTTTCGTGTATTGTCAGACAGCCTTGCAGCCGCGGCTCCCGCTGCAAAAAACAGTCCCAGTAAAAATGTTATAACCAGTATCATTTTACAGTTCTCCATAACAGTCTGTTATCCTGCACAAAATATTCAAGTCTGCCGCTTTTTTTCAGCCAGCCTATATAGGTTCGCACTATTCCCATTATGAGTATATATTTTTCGCAGTTCATCCTGACACCGCAGCGGTTAAAAATCCCGTTGGTTATTTCCTCCATATCTGCGGGGGTTTCGCACATGTCTAAAACCATACCGGAAATCTCATATATATTCTCTGTATTGGCCTCTATCAGCTCCGATATATCAGATACCGGCTCCGCGTGCGATGGAACAAATACTGAAGCCTCCATAGACTTCATATTATCCAGCGTTTTAAGTACTTCCTCGGGATTGTATATATAGCTGAGCGGATATTTCCTTATAATCCGGCTTTCTATGAGGGTGTCACCTACAAAAAATGTACCGTCGGGAAGTCTGTAGCCTACATGCTCCATGCTGTGTCCCGGCAGCATTACAACCTCTATCTCTTTTGGAAACTCTGCATGATCTGTGTCAAAGCATACGCAGCTTTCCGCATATATGTCGCTTCCCAGAATTTCATCTATGGGATGTCCGCCGTATGCAACCATCGGGTCAAGTATTGAGTTGTTTATAAATACAGACTCCATGCCGTATGCAAATACAGGGCATCCGTATTTGTCCTGTAGATACGCATTTGCTCCCGTATGGTCCGAATGACAGTGGGTGCACAGGATACCCTTGAGCTTCCAGCCTCTTCTTTGCAGTACCTCTTCAACCTCCCTGCCCTCGTTTTCATCGGTTCCCGGATCTATAACATAAACTTCATTTTCACTCTGTCTGTATACTCCCGTATTTGTAAATCCCTTTATATAATAGCTCTGCTGTCCCAACTTTATCAGCTCTCTCATAGTGTCTTTCTCCATAGCATTACATTATTCTCCACAACGCCCTCAATTCTTCCGCTGTCCACAAGGTATGAAACAAACGCCCTTACAATCGCAAGGGTAAGCACATACTGCCTGTAATTCATATTCATACCGTATTTATCAAATACAGATTTAAGTATCTGTCCCATATCCTTAGGCTCGCTGCATATGTTTTCAATTCTGTCGCATATATTTCTGATGTTGTCTATGTTATTCTGCGCCACCTCTCCTATGTCAGATGTCACCTGTCCGTGAGAAAGCACAAACAGCCCCGGTTTAAGTGTTTTGAGCTTCTCAAGGCTATCAAGATACTGTCCCACATTCAGCACATAAAGTATAGGGTACTTTGCAAGCAGGCTGTCGCCTACGGCGCTGTCCCCTATAAATACAGTGTTGTCCGGAAGTCTGTAGCCCACATGCTCTATACTGTGTCCCGGCAGATCTATTACCTCCACTTCCTTTGGAAACTCACTGTGAGTCACATCATAGCATGTGCTTGACTCTGCGAAAAAGCTTCTGCTTCTGGCATCTCTGAACGGGTGCGCCCCGTAGGTTATAACAGGCTCTATCTCTGTGTGCGATGCGATTGCCGCCTCTGCGCCCTTTGAAAACGCAGGACAGCCGTACACACTCTGGATATAGCTGTTGCCGCCCATATGGTCCACATGGGCGTGAGTGTTGAGTATGCCCTTGAGCTTCCACCCTTTCTGTTTAAGTATTTTTTCTATTTCTCTTGCGTCTTTGTCATCATTGCCGCTGTCTATTATATATACATCTGTTTCTGTCTGCTGATATATTCCCACTTTGGCATAGCAGTTTATATACCAGCTTTTATCTCCCAGTCTGTTTAATTCGTACATAATGCTCCTTTAAAATGCTCTGCAATTCTGTCCATTATCATATCCTTAAGCTGTGACTTCCTGTAGCTCATCTCATAGCCGTGACCGTCCTCTGTGGTAACCTTTACAGTCTCACAGTTCTCATATGCCGCTGCGCATTCAAGGCTTGTCTTTGGCAGCACCACATTGTCGAGAGTATTGTAAAACACCAGCACCGGCTTATCTCCGAACTTATATCCTGTCTCTGCCGGATTGTACTCTTCAAACTCTGTAAACCACTGTGGCGTCAGCTTAAGTCCCTGTTTAACGGTATAGCCTGTCCTGTCAGCCTCAGTCTTCATATCATTCCATTTGCCTCTGCCGCCCATATAGTATATCATCGCGCTGTCATTTCCCGCAGGTGCAACAAGGGCCAGCGCCTTATACTCATAGCCTTTGCTTTCGTTTGCCATAATCATTACGGCCCTGCCGCCCATACTTCTGCCGTACAGGCCTATTCTGCCTGCATCTATATTGTATTTATCAATGCAGTACGAGATGGCAAGCACCGCATCGTCTGTCATATCGGAAAGAGTATATTCATCCGTTCTGGCAGAGTCCACATCAGGTGCAAGTCTGCTGTTAAAGTCAATTCTAACAGCTGCAATCCCGCATCGTGAAAGTCTCTGTGAAAGCTCCTCTGCGCCACCGCTGTTCATAGTCCCCTTAAATCCGTGAGCTATAAATACGAGGGGGCAGCTTCCGTCTGTTTCGGGCACTGTTATCTGCCCTGCCGTATATGTTCCCCTGCTGTTTTTGAGCATAAAATCACAGGTGTCATAATCATATACAGTATCTCCGCCTCCGGTACAGGCAGCCGTCAGTATGCAGCATAAAAATGCTGCAATACATATTAAAAATCTATATCTGTTTTTCTTCATCTTCTTTAAATCCGGGTCCCTTGAGCCACTTTGTAATCGCCGGAAGCTTTGCCGGTCCGTCCACAAGAATATCGTAAAGCTTTATCCAGAACGGAGTTACAAACGAGAAGCCCGCTATAAGGGCGCCGCCGTATACAAGCAGATAATAGAATATCTTGTTTTCAGGGCACAATCCGTAAAGCGAGGACAGGCAGCCTGACGAAAACAGAAAATACAGCCCTGCAATTGATACAGCTATCGCTGCTATATATACTGCTGTATTCTGTACTTTTTTATGTATAAGCGAAAGCATTCCGAACCAGCATACAGCAAGGCACGATATAAATCCGATGTAAAGACCATAAAACTGTATCACATATCTGAGAGTCAGATGAAATACATACACAGGCATTGTGTTTGTTCCCACATATGCTAAAATTCCCTGCTTTGACGGCAGTATGTTAACCATAAATATTATCCATCCGCTTGATATAAAAAACAGCGCTATTCTAAGCAGCGTATCCTCATACCACGCCATACGAGGGAAGTTGTCAACAGACTCTCTGAGCAGATACCAGCCCACATTCGGTCCGTACATGCAAAGCAGCACCGATATTCCCGCAAGCACAATTCCCATTATGACAAGGATTGCCGGCTTTTTTTTGAGCTGTCTTATCCACGCCAGTCTTTCCTTTGAGCAGTAAAAGCCCAGCAGGAAAAACGGAAAGTATGAAAATACTCTGCCAAGCGCCAGATAATCACCGAACTCCGATACCTGTCCCGCCACCAGAAACATCACAAGACTGAGAGGCAGCAGCCATTTGAGCTTAACCATATCCTTTAAGAAAAATCTGTAGAAGAACAGGGCAAACAGGAACCACAGCGCAAACGGCGGTGACAGAAAATCAAGGTGAGCATTTCCGAAGAAGAAATATCTCACTCCGAAATAAATTACTGTAAATACCAGATACGGCCACATAAAGGTTTTGAATGCCGTTTCTCTTGCTCTCTCGGGCTTTTTTGAAAAATATCCCGAAAGGAACATAAATGCCTGCATTACAAATACGTTGATTGTTATGTATATAAAGCCGCCGAAGGTCGCCTGCGGAAATCCGCCTCCGAGATAAAGCTCCGAATACAGATTGCCTGACATTTTGGTAAAGTGCGACATTGGTATTGACAGCATCAGAATCCCTCTGAAGGTGTCAAACATATAATCTCTCTGTTTTATCTCTCCCATATTATCTGCTCCATTCCAGAACGCATCTTACGGCCTTTTTCCAGCCTGCAAGAAGCTTGGTTCTCTTTTCTTCATTCATTGACGCTGTAAACTCTCTGTCTGTTTTGAGGTTTTCTGTTATATCGTCCATATCGCTCCAGAAGCCTGTGGCAAGTCCTGCAAGATAGGCCGCTCCCAGCGAGGTTGTTTCTATACATCCAGGTCTTTTGACAGGTTTTGCCGTTATATCTGCCTGAAACTGCATAAGAAAGTTGTTGGCGCACGCGCCGCCGTCCACCTGTAAAGATGAAAGCTCATAGCCTATATCCTCTTTCATGGCCTCCAGCAGGTCATTTGTCTGATATGCCAGTGACTCTAAGGTTGCTCTTGTCAGATGGCACTTGTCGGCGCCCCTCGTAAGTCCGAATATTGCGCCTCTCGCATAAGGATTCCAGTAAGGCGCTCCAAGTCCCGCAAATGCGGGAACTATATATACGCCATTTGTATCGGGAACGCTTAGTGCAAGGCGTTCTGATTCCGGTGAACTGTCTATAAGCTCAAGCTCGTCACGAAGCCACTGTATTGCGGCTCCCGCCACAAATACGGAGCCCTCCAGCGCATAATTGACTTTGCCGTCTATTCCCCAGGCAATTGTGGTAACAAGTCCGTTTTTGGAATACACAGGGCTCTCTCCTGTATTCATAAGCAGGAAACACCCTGTGCCGTATGTATTCTTAGCCTGTCCCTTTTCAAAGCAGCCCTGTCCGAAAAGCGCAGACTGCTGATCTCCAGCAGCTCCTGAAATTCTAACAGGTCCGCCGAAAATATGCTCCTCTGTTTCACCGTATATGAAGCTCGACGGCACAGGCTCCGGCAACATAGATACAGGTATATCAAGTTCTGCTAATATATCCTTGTCCCATTTAAGCTCATTTATGTTGAACATCATGGTTCTTGAGGCGTTGGAATAGTCGGTAACGTGCACTCTGCCTCCTGTAAGCTTCCATATGAGCCACGTTTCTATTGTTCCAAACAGCAGCTTTCCCGCCTCTGCCTTTGCTCTTGCGCCCTCTACATTGTCCAGTATCCATCTCAGCTTGCTGGCCGAAAAATATGCATCAACGGGAAGCCCTGTTTTTTCTCTGAAAGATGGCTCCAGTCCCTTTGCCTTGAGGCTGTCGCAGTATTCCGCCGTTCTTCTGCACTGCCACACAATCGCATTATATACAGGCTCTCCTGTTTCTCTGTCCCAGACAACCGTAGTTTCCCTCTGGTTTGTAATGCCTATTGCCTCTATGTTTTCATATGTGCAGTTTATCTTGTAGAGCGCCTCCTGCGCCACGCCTATCTGGGTTGACCATATCTCCATCGCATCGTGCTCAACCCAGCCTGCATTAGGATAAATCTGTCTGAATTCTTTCTGGGCCACGCTTACCATTTCGCCTTTTTTGTTATATAGAATGCAGCGGCAGCTGGTAGTGCCCTCATCAAGTGCCATTATATATTTTTTCATTTTCCGCTCCTTATACAAATTCCGATAATATGTCGTTTGATATATCTATTCCGTCATAAGTCAGCTTTAAAGCCTGTCCGTCATATCTGACAAGCCCTGCGGCCTGCCATCTGTCTATATTGCTCTCCGCCTCCGGAAACACCTCAAACAGGCTCCTGCCTGTAAATCGTTTAAATTCCTTAAGGCTTATTCCCGAAAGCCTCCGAAGTCCTGTAAATACAAATTCAGAGGCGTTGTCAAACTCTGTGTTGATATGAAAATCCTCCGCACAGCCTGCGGCCCTAAAGCAGCAGCAGCTGTCTGTAAGCAGGCTCTGTCCCGATGTTCTCATGTATTCCTCAAGGCTTTCCGTATTCTGAAAACGCCTGCCTTTGAAGTATGATGATGCGCCAAGCCCAAATCCCAGATACTCTTTCATGGTCCAGTATTTGAGATTGTGACGTGACACAAATCCCGGCTTTGCGGCATTTGAGATTTCATAGTGGACATAGCCGTTTCGACTGAGAAGCTCTGCTGCAGCTCTGTACATTTTCCTGTCGGTATCGTCCGGAATTTCTTCGAGTATGCCCTCCTCGTACATCTTCGCAAATGGCGTGTCCTCTTCAATCTGCAGGCTGTAAAAGGATATGTGCTCAGGAGAAAGCTGTAATGCTTTCTCTAAGGTTTCTTTCCATATACTCATCGTCGCATCCGGCACCGCAAACATCAGATCAATATTTATATTGTCAAAGCCAAGCTCTCTTGCCAGCGTGAAATTTTCCTCAAATTCTCTAACAGAATGAATTCTGCCGAGAGTCTCAAGCACATTGTCGTTTAATGACTGAACGCCGATGCTTAATCTGTTGATGCCGCAGTTTCTGTAGGCTGACAGCTTCTCTCTGCTCAGCGTGCCCGGATTTGTTTCGATTGTAATTTCACAAGTTTTCGCAAGGTCAAAGCTTTCTCTGACGGCGGCCAGTATCTGCTCTGTATATTCAGGCTTCATCACAGACGGAGTGCCGCCCCCTATAAATATCGTATCGACAATGTATTCATCTCTGTAAAGACTGCCGTACAGTCTGATTTCATCTGTTAAAGCTTTAGTGTATCTGCTGTGAATATCCTCGTCTGCATCTTCAAAGGACAGAAATCCGCAGTATCTGCATTTACATACGCAGAAAGGGATATGTATATATATCCCCAGCTCTGTCTTGTCGTTATTTGTTGTCATCATATTTAAGCACTGCCGTAAATGCTTCCTGAGGGACTTCAACAGTACCGAACTGTCTCATTCGTTTCTTTCCCTCTTTCTGCTTTTCGAGCAGCTTTTTCTTTCTTGATATATCCCCGCCGTAGCACTTGGCTATTACGTCCTTACGGTATGCCTTGACGGTTTCTCTTGCTATTACATCTTTGCCGATTGCAGCCTGAATAGGCACTTCAAACTGATGTCTCGGTATTATTTCCTTTAGCTTTTCGCATACGAATTTGCCTCTGGCTCTCGCCTTTGACTCATGTACTATCATTGAGAAAGCGTCCACAAGCTCCTTGTTTAAAAGCACGTCAAGCTTGACTACGTTGGATTTCTCGTATCTGACAAACTCGTAGTCCAGTGAGCCATAGCCTCTGGTCTTGGATTTGAGAGCGTCAAAGAAGTCATATATTACTTCGTTAAGCGGCATTTCGTAATGCAGCAGCACTCTTGTCGGAGTGATGTATTCCATATGCAGAAGTCTGCCTCTCCTGTCCTGACAGATTTCCATTATATTGCCTACATATTCGTTAGGTATCATTATATCCGCTTTGACTATAGGCTCTTCGATATGCTCTATTTCAAGCGGGTCAGGCAGGTTTGTAGGGTTCTGTATAAACTCCTCTGTGCCGTTTTTGAGCACAACTTTATATATTACGCTCGGCGATGTGGTTATTACCGCCAGATTGAATTCTCTTTCGAGTCTTTCGACTATGATTTCCATATGCAGAAGTCCGAGGAAGCCGCATCTGAAGCCGTAGCCCAGCGCAGATGAGGTTTCAGGTTCGAAGTTGAAAGCCGCGTCATTTACCTGAAGCTTCTCAAGGGCGTCCTTGACGTTTTCGTATTTTTCACCCTCCGCAGGATATATGCCGCAGTATACCATTGACTGAACTTTTTTGTAGCCCGGAAGAGGCTCGTCCGCAGGTTCGCTGTCTAAGGTTATGGTATCGCCGACTCTGGCATCTGAAACCTGCTTGATGCTGGCGCAGATATATCCTACCTCTCCGGCTCTCAGTTCTCTGCAGGCAACAGGTGTAGGCGAATAGGTGCCGACCTCTGTAACCTCGTGAACTGTTTTTGTATTCATCATTCTTATCATATCGCCTTTTTTGACCCTGCCGTCAAATATTCTGGTGTATATGATAACGCCTTTGTAATTGTCGTAATATGAGTCGAATATAAGGGCTTTGAGTCTGCTGTTTATATCGCCTGACGGCGCAGGTATGCGCACCACAACAGCCTCCAGCACATCTTCGATTCCAAGTCCCGCCTTGGCCGATATAAGAGGGGCATCCTGAGCCTCTATTCCGATTACCTCTTCAATCTCGTCCTTGACCTCATCAGGTCTTGCGCTTGCAAGATCCATTTTGTTCAGGACAGGAATTATCTCGAGGTTTTCGTCAAGAGCAAGATACACGTTTGCAAGTGTCTGAGCCTCAACTCCCTGAGTGGCATCGACTACAAGCACCGCTCCCTCGCAGGCCGCAAGGCTTCTTGATACCTCGTATGTAAAGTCAACGTGGCCCGGTGTATCAATAAGGTTGAAAATATATTCGTTGCCGTCATTCGCCTTATATACAAGTCTTGAGGTCTGAAGCTTGATGGTAATTCCTCTTTCTCTTTCGAGGTCCATATTGTCAAGGTACTGTTCCTTCATGTCACGCTCCGCCACAAGTCCTGTTTTTTCTATTAATCTGTCGGCAAGTGTTGATTTGCCGTGGTCTATATGAGCTATAATGCTGAAATTTCTGATATACTTCTGATAAGAATTCATGGTTTCTCCTTTGTGTAATTACTTAACTAATATATTCTACCTAAAAACACCGGAAATATCAACACCAAAGAAGTAAGCTTTTATATCGCCGCTTTCGGCTTTCTCTCCCGAAAACCCCAGCATACCGCCCTCGCCCGTGATTCTGTGGCACTGCTGGTCAACTGTGAGCACTCCCATCATAGCCAGTGTCAGAACCGCAATCACAAGCAGGCTTTTAATCCTTCTGTATCTCGGCTTAATTTTTCTCCTTTTCATATATCACCTCTGCAAGAACTTTTCCTATGTAGCGCGCGGTGTTTTTGACCTCTGATATGTCGTTCTGATTATTGCCTATTTCAAGCAGTATATGGTTGTTGCATACCCACTGATTGAATTTGTATTCCTTTTCGATTATACGCCCTCCAAATCCCGGATACATTGACTCTGCCCTGCTGTTTACGGTTTTGGCATAGGACAGGAGCTTAGGATAGTTGTCGCAGGCAGAGCCTACCACAAGGCTGTAGGTTGCAACCGTATCCTTACCTATTTTGACTGTGGCGCCTTTGTTTCCCGCATAGGCAGCCGCATCTCTGTGCAGGTCTATCACGTATTTGGCCGTAGGGTATTTTTTCATAAGTCTCTGGATTGTTTCAAGGGATCTGGCATAGGACTCGTTGTAGGAAGGTCTGTCGTGCATTGTCTTGTCGTGGATTACATTGATGCCCGCATCCTCCATAACGTCCTCCATTATATCTCCCACTTCTCTGACCGTGTCCTTCTCACCCTCCCTGTGAAAGTTGCCCTCTGATGACGGCTGGTAGCTTTCGCTGGCGTGAGTGTGATATATAATTACGAGAGGATCTCCGTTTTTGAGCATCTTTTTCCTGTCTTTTTTGCTTTTCTTTTTGCTGTCCTCTCCATCGCTTTTTTTGTCGGTCTTGTATGATGTCACAGAGGTTTTCTCTATAGCGGCATCTTTGTCGCCTGTTGCTTCCATAGTCGAAAACACGCTGCTCATACACATTATTCCGAGCTGACTTTCCGTAAGCCTTGCTTCTCTGTCTTTTTTCTCCCAAGATACATTTACAAGAAGTACCGCGGTAATTACAAACACGATTACCGCCAGCACTGCCGCCTGTCGTTTTTTCATTGCTTTTCCTCCAATATATTCTCATAAGAATATATGCCGGGGTGAAGCGCAATATTAATTCCGTTTGCAATTATATCTGAAAAATCCTTTATAATCTGGTCTATGTCAGTGGAGGTCACTATCATATCCATATCCCGATTCCGGAAATATTCCTCCGCCTGCTCATCTCCCATTGCCTCAAGTATCAGGGTTTTTGAGTCTATAACGGTGGGCACTCCTATGGATACCACCTTTGCTCCCACAGTCTCTCTTGAAAGCTCTGTTCTGGTGTTGCCCATACCGCCTCCGGGATATATTACTGTATCGTTTATCTGTATGGTGGTGCTTACACGCTTAATGTCTCTTGCAGCAAGGGAGTCTACGGCAACAATCACATCGGGCTTTGCTATCTCTGCCGTTTTTTTAATTATTTCGGCTGTTTCAAGGCCTGTTGTGCCTGTAACTCCGGGGGCTATGCCGCTGACGCACGCCATTTCCTCATCGCCCTCCGCCTCATAGGCTATGAAGAGGTGCCTTGTTATATCCACCTTTTGCAGTGTTCTCGGCCCAAGAGCGTCAGGGGTCACCTGTATATTGCCAAGTCCCGCAACCAGTACCTTTAGCTCGTATGAAAACGGGATCATTTTTTCAAGCTCTGAGGCAAGCGCCTGCGAGGCTCTGCGTTTTATCTCGTTTCTGCCCTCAAGCAGTCTGTCAAGCTCGATGGTTATATATCTGCCGGCAGGCTTTTCGAGGTGCCTTGCTCCGATTTCACTTTCGATGGTTATTTCTGTTGCCAGTATATCCTCTCCGTAGCTTCGTTTTGTTATTGTAACGCCCTCAATGTCGCTTTTGCCGTGGGTTTCCTCATACATCTGCCTGTTCTCAATGGCAAGATCTGTCCTGAACCTCATAATTTCAAGCTCCCTCCCGTTTTTTTATTACTTTCCCCTTGATTTTTCTTTTTTATTCATATATACTAAATCTGCGAATTTAGCTAAAAAATAATAAAGTGGGGTGAATTTAAATGGCAAATATTAAATCCGCAAAAAAAAGAATCCGTGTTATCGACAAGAAAACTGCAAGAAACAGAAGAATTAAAAATCATCTTAAGGCAGTTTTAAAGAGCTTTGACGCTGCTTTAGAAGCAGGCGACATGGAGACAGCTAAGGCAAAGCTTGCCCTTGCAGAAAAGAAACTTATGCAGGCTGCTGCAAAAGGAACTATTCACAAGAACGCTGCTTCAAGAAAAGTTTCAAGATTAGCAAAGAGATTCAACAAAGCGAACGCTTAAGTCTCACCCGTCCCCACCCGTGTATAAGTTAAATACACAGCATGAGCAAACGAAAAACCATGGATGTGTCTCCCATGGTTTTTTTCTTACCAATAATTTATCTTATTATATATCTACTTATTTATATTCAGGAAGGAATACAGTAAATGTTTTTATTCAGCAAAAAATCACGCGAGGCCAAAGCTCAGGCGGAAAAGCAGGCGGAAAAACAGGCAAAAAAAGAAGCTGCCATAGCCGAATACAAAGAAAAAAGAAATCTTACCCTTTCAAAGTTTTTTGATATAGCAGAGCTTCCTTTTCCTGAAAAATTCAAAGCCCTTGCTGACCACCCTGTCAGCGATTTCACCGCAGATCCCCGCAGGCTCACCGAGAACTCTGTTTTTATGTGCTGGCAGAAATCACCCAAATCAGTGGGAAGTCCCGAAGATGCTCTTACAATGGCAATGAACAAGAAATGCCTGTTCATAATTTCTAATACGCAGTGTTCTTATCCTAACAGCCTTATCCTTTCAGACACTGCCGAAAACGGTGACAGCATAATAAAAGAAGCATATATCAGGGCTTCCCACTATATAAGGTCTATACATAAAGCGAAAGTAATTGCAGTTACAGGCTCCGTAGGCAAAACCTCAGCAAAGGAAATGCTTGAATCCGTCCTGCGCGCCCATTACAAAAAACCTGTTATCTCCAAAGGAAACAACAATTCAATGTTTTCTGTAACAAGAAACATTCAGAAGCTCAAAAGACCCACCAACGTATATCTTCAGGAGGTGGGCGCTTTTGAGAAAGGAACAGTTACTGCCTCCGCAAAGCAGCTTGAGGCAGATATGACTCTATATACAAATATCGGAGTTTCACATATCGAAAGCTACGGCAGCCGTGAAGCTCTTGCGCAGGACAAGCTTTCACTCTCCACATACGGCAAGGCCGACGGCACGGTTTTCATAAACTACGATGATGAAATTCTTACAGCATATCCGTTTACACAGAATATTATTACATACAGCCTAAAAAACGAAAATGCCATGTATTTTGCAAAGGATATTGAGAAAACCGAAAATTCCGGGCTTCGCTTCACAATCGTTGACCGCCCTGCAGAAGAAGAACACAGCGCGGAGGTTTTTGTTCCCGGCGAGCACAATGTACTTAATGCCGTATCTGCATATGCAGTCGGCAGAGCCCTTAAATTAAAACCTGAGGAAATTCTCAGCGGCATTTCAGCATACAGACCTGCCGGCATGCGTCAGAACATCATACACCCATGCGGTTACAACATATTTGCAGACTGCTATAACAGTTCACTTATTGCCATTGAAAATACGCTCAGCGCAATGGACGATATTTTAGTTTCTCCCGGCGGCAGGCGCATTGCAGTCCTTGGAGATATTCTGGGGCTGGGTGACATAAGTGAAGAAACACACAAGCAGATTGCAGAAGTTCTCTCAAATCACAAGGTTGATCTTCTGCTGGGATACGGAGACAGTATACGTTTCACGGTAAATGAGGCCTTAAAGCTTGGTATTGAAGCAAAATATTTCGAAAACCGCACTGAACTGGAATCGGAAATATTAAAAACAATACAGCCTGAGGATCTTATCCTTTTCAAGGCATCTCACGACATTAATCTCGGCGCCTCTATCGACAGGCTGTTTGGTACGGATATCAATGAGAGCTCTGATATAGCCCATAAGAAATTTTATCTCAAAGTACAGGGAGATTTTGAATACTATATTTTTGAAACCTCAGCATCAGTAAAAACCTATCTGGGAACAGATGAAAGGGTTGAAATCCCGTCTCACATTGAAGCCGAGGTTACCGATGAACTTCGTAATATAACAGAGACAAGACTTCTGAGCGTAGAAAAAATCGGCAAAACAGCTTTTCGTGAAAATCCTCATATAAGGGAGATAGTACTGCCGCCTACGATAGTTCGCATCAGAGACGGCGCATTCAAAGGCTCTTCTCTGAGACGCTTTGAGGGAAGTGAAAGTCTTCTGTCAATCGGAGATGAGGCGTTTGCCGACTGCGACGAGCTTGAAACAGTGCTTCTAAGCAGGAATACGACTGATATCGGAGAGAATATAATCGAAAACAGTCCAAAGGCTTCGCTGGAATATAAACAGACGCATTAATATATATTATTAAAAAGATTTTAATTATGCGGGAGGAATGTTAAATGATAAAGCCTGCGCCATTAAGACCCGGAGACAGAGTTGTGCTTCTGGCGCCCTCTTCACCGGTGCCGGCAGATGTTCTTGAAAAATCAGTAAAGTCCATAGAATTTCTCGGACTTGTACCGGAAGTATACGAAAGCTGCAGACTTCACTACGGCTATCTTGCGGGAGATGACAGCGCAAGGGCCTCTGATATAAACAGGGCCTTTGCCGACAGCAATATTAAGGGCATATTCTGTCTGAGAGGCGGATACGGCGCAATGAGACTGCTGCCGCTGCTTGACCTTGATATGATTAAAAAAAATCCCAAGGTATTTGTAGGCTACAGCGATATAACAGCGCTGCATACAGTCTTTAACGGTATATGCGGATTTATGACGTTTCACGGTCCTATGCCAAGCACCGACTATACGGTTCACAGCAGCTACACTTTAGACTCTCTCAAGGAGAATATCTTCGGCTGTAAGCCTCACAGGGTATATAATCCCGAGGGCAAATCAATATCTGTTTTAACTGAGGGCAAAGCGATAGGCGTTATCACAGGCGGCAATCTGTCGCTTCTTGCAGGCACACTGGGCTCGCAATATGAAATAGATACAAAAAACAAAATTCTGTTTATCGAAGATGTATCGGAGGAGCCTTACCGTATAGACAAAAACCTGACAGCGCTTGCACTTGCAGGCAAATTCAGTGATGCTGCCGGTATAATCTTTGGAATATTTGCAGACTGTGAAAACAAAGATACTTCGCAGGAAAGCCTGACACTTGACCGGATTATAGAGGAAGTGGTGCTCCCCTGCGGCAAGCCTGTAATAGCGGGATTTCATGCGGGGCATATATATCCGCAGCCTACCATACCTATGGGCGCAGAGGCTGTACTTGACACATCAAAAGACTACATAGAATTTATTTAAGGAGACGTTTTTATGGGAACAGTATCAAATTCAGCAAACAAAGGCGATATAGCCAAAACAGTATTAATGCCCGGAGATCCTCTCAGAGCCAGATATATTGCTGAGAATTTTTTAGACTCCCCTGTCTTATACAATGAAACAAGAAATATGTACGGCTATACTGGCACCTACAAAGGAGTTCCTGTTTCTGTTCAGGGTTCCGGTATGGGTATGCCGTCAATGGGAATATATTCATGGGAGCTTTTTACTTATTACGATGTCGAAAACATAATCAGAATAGGAACCGCCGGCTCTTTCAGCAGCGATATAAATATAGGTGATATCGTTGTAAGCCTTGCCGCTTCAACAGACTCAAACTATGAGCATACTTTCGGGCTACCGGGCCATTTCTCACCCTGCGCAAGCTGGGAGCTTCTATGCAGGCTTAAAGAAATATCCAACGCAGAGGGAATAAATATCAAGGCGGGCAATACCGTATCCTGCGATGTTTTTTATGAAATCGAAGAGGACTGGTGGAAGAAATGGGCCTCAATGAATGTTCTTGCCGTTGAAATGGAAGCCGCCGCACTCTATATGAACGCGGCGTATAACCACAGAAACGCGCTTGCAATTATGACAATCAGCGATCATTTCATTTCCGGCGAAAAGGCTTCTCTTGAGGACAGAGAGAAAAACTTCACCGATATGATGAAGCTGGCTCTTGAAACTGCGGTGAAATAGTCTAAGCCTGTTTTTTAACTTTAAAGAATATATCAAGTAAAGGTTCAGAAACTCTATGCAAGTTCTGAACCTTTATTATCACATTCTGTAAAACACAGAATCGCAGTGTCTGTGTCCGAACGGCCCCCACAGTATTTTCGAAAGCATTACTATAGCCTTGCGTCTTCTGTCATAAAACTGCCTTGTTGTAAGCCCTGTTTCCCTGAGTCGGTCTTCACTGCTTCGTTTGCACCATTGCGGGTCTATAAACAGAATTTCAAGTATCCTGCGATAATCCCTGCCTTCTCTGCCAAGCCATCTCATTCTCCACATTGCTTCATCTACAAAGGATATATACGCATTAGTGGTTTCCACCATTGAGGAATACAGCCACCGTTTCATACTGTTTGGCAGGTCTGTATATTCTATCCTGTCAAGCGCCTTGCCGTATTCATTTTTTATGACTGCATCATTACACAGAAAATCTTCTATGTCCTTCGATGAATCGCCTATTCTCTTCTGAATACCAGAAAATTTAATTTCTCTGTAGCTTTTGAGAAGCTTGACGGTATCTTTGTAGCATATTCCGTTTTTGTCGTGTATCTTGCAGGCTTTCTGCATCATTTCCACTTCCCTTATAATATCTTCGTTGGTATGAATATCATCAAAGCATCTGTGGTTTCTTTTGATTACGGCAGCAAATATCTCGCTATATTTCTCTATAGAATGCATAAGCTGCTCATAATAGCCGCTATATAGATTTTCAAGCTGACTCCGGTTTATGTTCTTGACCATAAACCGTTTTCGCAGAAGATCTGAATATATGACATAATGCCCTCCTCTTTCGGCAAGAAGTTCATATGACCTATCCATAGTCTGAATCAGATCTGCGCAGTATTCCGACCGAACATAATTCAGAACATCTCTGCTTCTGCGGATACAGCTTTCTTCTTTTTCGGCAAATATGATTACATCGCTGATAGAATAACTGCTGCTCTCCTCTGAATCCAGTATGTCTCTGACTACTTCGTTTTTCCCCACAATGTTATAGAATTTAATTTCATAGTAATGCTTGAGCAGCCAGTATACAGCCTCGTATATAGCTGTCCCTTTTTTGTATTTATTGTCCGAAATCATGTTACCTCCTGTCTAACACTCATTCGGTCAGCTTTGCTAATAACATATTACATTATTTTGTAAACTATGTCAATATATATTGTTATTGCTTTTTCACATTATATATATATATATACTCATACACAAGAGCAAATCTCGGGGACAGATCCCCATATGAGATGTTTTCCATAATTTATGGATAGGACATTCTGAAAAAGATGGAAGCAGAACCCGTTCCCGCAAACGATATAGTCCTGCTCCCATCACTAATCAAATAGCAAAAAAGACACCCGCATTACATCAGCATTAATATACTCCTGCAGGGGTTGAACTTAGCTTTTCAAAAAATGAGTCTTTGTTCCACCTCCGGTTTTCTATACGCAAAAACTGCCGGTAATTCTTTTTTCATACCAATAATACCACAAAATCCACAGCATTTCTGTATTTTTTATTAAACAATACTCTATACTGTGGATTTTACCTTTTTAATTGACCTTTATTTGTGTGTGTATATTATTTGTTAGTAACGATATTGTAAGTATCTCTTGCAATCATCAGTTCCTCGTTGGTAGGGATAAGCAGAACCTTAACCTTTGAGTCATCTGCTGAAATAACCATTTCCTTGCCTCTTACCTTGTTCTTTACAAGGTCAAGCTTGATTCCCAGGTTGCCCATTTCGTTGCATATGATATCTCTCATACCCATATCGTTTTCACCAACGCCTGCTGTGAATACGATAGCGTCAACGCCGTTCATCTCAGCAATGTATCCGCCGATGTAGAACTTAACTCTCTGAGCGAAAACTTTAAGCGCAAGCATAGCTCTTTCGTTGCCCTCTTCTGCTGCAGCCTCGATATCTCTGAAGTCACTTGATACTCCTGAAATACCCAGCATACCTGATTTCTTGTTGAGGATATCGTTTGCAACGCCCTGTTCAAGATTTTCTTTTTCTCTGATGTATGTTACGATAGCAGGGTCGATGTCACCGCTTCTTGTACCCATTACAAGACCCTCAAGCGGAGTAAGTCCCATTGATGTATCTATACACTTGCCTCTCTTGATAGCTGATACTGATGCGCCGTTTCCAAGGTGGCATGTTATGATCTTGAGATCTTCTATATCAACATTAAGCATCTCTGCTGCTCTTTCTGATACATACTTGTGGCTTGTGCCGTGGAAGCCGTATCTTCTGATACCGTATTTTTCGTAGTATTCATAAGGTATAGCGTAGATGTATGACTGAGGCGGCATTGTCTGGTGGAATGCTGTATCAAATACGCCAACCATAGGAGTATACGGCATTAATTCCTGACAAGCTGCGATACCTAGAAGATTTGGCGGGTTGTGCAGAGGCGCAAGGTCAACACATTCTTCGAGAGCCTTGATTACATCGTCAGTGATAAGAACTGAGTGCGCGAATTTTTCGCCTGCGTGAACAACACGATGTCCTACCGCGCCGATTTCGCTCATAGCTTTAACTACGCCGTGCTCCTCGTCCTTGAGTGCATCTATAACGTGACCTATGGCGTCCTTGTGGTCTTTCATAGGCGCTTCTAATACAAACTTGTCCATACCTGTTTTTGTATGGGAAATCACTGATCCCTCCATACCTATTCTTTCAACAAGTCCCTTGCAGATAAGTTCTTCGTTGGTCATATCAAGAACCTGATATTTTAATGATGAACTTCCGCAGTTGATTACTAAAACTTTCATTATATCGTTCCTCCAAATTTTATGTGTATTAATCAAAGAAAATTATACACCCGTATATGTGGCAAAATCAAGATAAGTTAATAATTTAACAAGCGCCCGAAAGTCCTATTTCTGTTGACACGAGCAGCCTGCGGTAATAAAATGTCTTTGTATTGGGACATTAACAGGCAGGTTTTTTATGCTTATAAAAGCGCTTCTTTGTATAATAATAGGACTTGTTGCCGGCGCGGGCACCGGTCTTGCGGGCATTTCGGCAGCAATGGTAATATCCCCTATACTCATTGCATATCTCGGCTTCCCCGTATATGAGGCCATAGGTATCGCTCTTGCCGTAGATGTTTTTTCATCTGCGACATCGTCAGTCACATTTATAAAAAGAAAAAACACCAACATCACGGCCTGCCGCAGAATTCTTGTCTGCGCTCTCATATTTACAGCCGCAGGCAGCGTGCTTTCATCATTTATGCCCGATTCTGTTCTTGGACATGGTATTATATTATGTACTATTATAATGTCGGTGAAATTTCTGTTCTTTCCCGATGCCAAGCTTCCGGATACAATCACATTTGAACGCCAGACACAGATGGTTACGGCGGGAAGCTGCGCCGTAGGAGCCATATGCGGACTCTTTGGCGCAGGCGGAGGTATGATGTTTGTAATACTTCTCACCTGCCTTTTGGGCTATGATATCAAAACATCACTTGGCACCAGCCTTATAATTATGACACTTGTCGCACTGCTTGGAGCTGTTGTGCATTTTACCGTAGCAGGCAGCATCGACTGGACAGTGTTTGTCATATGCGCGGTTTCCGCCGCAGCAGGAGCAAAGGCAGCCGCTGTTTTTGCAAATTATGCTTCCGTAAAGCTTCTTAATATTATAATAGGTATAGTTTTTTTAATTCTGTGCGCCAGCCTTATAGTCGCAGAATATATAATCTGATTTAAAGTCTGAATAAAAACCGCCTTTCCGGGTCATAATATTACGGATATGGCGGTTAATTGTCAGACTCTTCAAACTGTATACTATACACAGCAAAAATATTATATGTATACAACAAAATTCTTATTCAAACCCCTTGATTTTCAATTTGAAAGTGATATATTATATTCATCAAGTAATTACATAGATTGTAATTGGTTTTTTACAATTGATAAATAAATATAAAAGGAGGACTTTAAAAATGTCATTAAATGCAAAAGAATATGTTGCAGGCCTAGTTGAAAAAGCAAGAAAAGCGCAGGCAATTGCTAACAACTTTACTCAGGAAGATGTAGATCTTATTACAGCTGCTGTTACTTATAATCTTACTAAACCTGAAAAGGCTAAGATGTATGCAGAAATGCTGGTTGAAGAATCAGGTATGGGTATTGCAGAAGATAAAGTTGGCAAGATCTATGGTAAAGTATGGGGAGCATACATTCAGATGAAGGACAAGAAGTCAGTTGGACTTATTGACGACAATAAAGAAACAGGTATGCAGACTTATGCTAAGCCAATGGGCGTTGTTGCCGGCATCATGCCTGTAACAAACGGCGAGGCTACTCCTATCGTTAAGTCAAACATGGCACTTAAGACAAGAAACGCTATAATCTTAGCACCTCATCCTAAGTGCAAGAAATTAAATGTTGTTATCGTTGATGAAATCAGAGCTACTCTTAAGAAATTAGGATATCCTGAAGATTTAGTACAGACTTGCGCACCTGAATGGGTTAAGCTGGAAACTTCACAGGAATTAATGAAACAGTGCGATTTCATACTTGCAACAGGTGGAGAAGCATTAGTTGAAACTGCTTACTCATCAGGAACTCCTGCTATCGGCGTTGGCGTTGGTAACTGCGTATCAATCGTAACAGGCAAGACTCCTATGGATAAGGTTGCAGAAATGATCGTAACTTCAAAGAAATACGATAACGCTACTTCATGCTCAACAGAAAACAACATCATCGTATTCGAAGACTGCTATGATGAATTTGTTAAAGAAATGGAAGCACACGGCGCTGTTCTGTTCAAAGAAGGATCAGAAGAAAAGACAAAGCTTCAGAAGACAATGTGGCCAAACACTCCTAACGACCACGTATTAAACAGAGCAATCGTTGCACAGAATGCTGAAACTATCGCTAAATTAGCTGATATAGATGTTCCTGCAGGAACAAAAGTATTAATGGCTGAAGAAAACGGCGCAGGACTTGATCACCCATTCGCAGGCGAAAAGCTGTCACCTGTATCAGGCGTTCAGAAAGCTAAAGACCTTGACGATGCAATCGACAAGATGATGGCTTGCTTAAACTACCAGGGTAAAGGCCACAGCTGCGGTATCCACACTAATGACGACGAAGACGTTGCTAGAGTAGCATCAGTTGCTCCTGTAACTAAGTGCGTAGTAAACCAGCCTCAGTGCTTAACTAACTCAGGCGGCTGGAACTGCGGATTCCCTGTATCAATGACATTAGGCTGCGGTACTTGGGGCGGCAACAGTGTATCACACAACGCAACTTACAAAGATCTTCTTAACTTCACATATGTTTCAAGACAGATTCCTAACTGGAAACCTGAAAAGGCAGAAGATTTCATCGATGCAGCAGTAATCGCTAAGGTTGATGCATAATCCCTGTTTGATTAAACAGTAAACATTTTCTAGTACGGGGGGGGAGTCCCCCACCCTGCTAAATATTTTTATTGAAAAGGAGAAATGAAATGTCAGCTATTCTAGAAAAAGATAAAAAATATAATATTCACTCATGGAGTGCTCAGGGTGCGCTTAAACCGCTTGTAGTAGACAAGGCAGAGGGCATCTATTTCTGGACAGAAGATGGCAAGAAATTTGCAGATATGTCATCCCAGCTTGTTAATTCAAATTTAGGTCACGGAAACAAGGCTATAGTTGACGCCATATG
>CAKQOW010000041.1 GCA_934256595.1 uncultured Clostridia bacterium | reverse complement strand
TCTACACAAAAATGTGTCCTTTCTCTCTATATTAATTCTGATTAAATCCGGGAATTTTACTGAAACAGTCAGAATAAGTAAAAACTTATAAAAGATTAATTACGATTAAATTAATTATACTCGCAAAAAAAGGATATTGCAATAAAAACAATATCCTTAATCCTCATATTCAGCATATACCTGCCGTTAATAATTATATCTGATAGATTCAAGCGCTGCCATTACCGCTTCGTTATCTACCATACTTTCACCAATCACCTGAATCAGAATAGGGTGGTTGTTTGCCACTGTATAATAGTAAATCGAAGAATCATAGTCAACATACAGATATTCCGTATCACCTATCGTTGTTTTCTCAACCGTGCGGTATGTTTCTTTTTCGTCAAGGTCTTTTTTCATCATCTTCAAGGTGTACTCTTTTCCGAATTTATATGAAGGCAGTCTCATCTCCCATGTAGAGTCATCAGAATCCTTGTTGGCTCCGTCAATCAGTACATACTCTCCAACGCCAAAGCCTTCGCCATCCTTAGCCATAAGAATTATTTCATCACCCGATATAGATGAAGTGATGTAATCTTCGATGCCAAGCTCTGTTGCAGTAATTGCACCTGTATCAGTGGATATGTCCTTAGGTTCCGGCGCAGGTTCCTCACTGCCGCACGCTGCTAAAGAAACAGCAAAAATCATTGCCAGCAGAATCATTAATATCTTTTTCATCTCAGTCTCCTTTCAGAATAACGTGATTGCATTAAAGCTTGCAGCACTATTGCTGCAACTATATGTCAATTATATCATTTTGAATATATTAGACATGAATCAAAAGATCTATTTTGGTGTTTCTGACTCTGCTATAAAACAATCAGGTTAATAAGACCTATTACGAAGCCTATCAGCGCGCCCAGATTGACAACAGCCTGCAGCTCTTTTTTCATTACCGAAAGCACCAGCTTTTCAAATTCTCTGACGTCCATACGGTTTATCTTATCCTCTACTACTGCAGCTATATCTATTCCTGATGTAAGCGTTCCCAGCTTTTCATCAACAAACTCATCAAATACTCTGTCTGTAAAGCCGTCTAAATCAAGGTTAAGCTCTGCGGCTTCCTGTCCCAGAGTGCAGCTTCTTATGTTCTCAATTTCTCCCCTGATTTTCATATTAAGATATACACAGCCCTCTCCGTCAAGGTACTGCAGCACTTTCTGCTCAATTGGCTCTGCAAAGGAGGCTATCATATCCCTGTTTACAAACATGGCAAGCATGGTATCTTTGACCTTTTCCTCAAATATGGCTGCTCCCTTTTCAACTATAAGGCCTTTTATATCTGTCTTTTTTATCTCGCCTGTCAGCTTGTCCGCAAGGGTTTCGGCAAGCCGCTCTGACAAACCCTCGCTTACAATGTCAGATACTCTGATACCGCTTATATCCGGTTTTCTGATGCTGCCGGTTATGGCTTTTTTAATATCGTCCTGTGAAAACAGGCTGCCCTCAACCGCTGCTCCGCAGGCTCTGGCTATTCTCGGCTTGTTTTTCGGTATTACGCCGGGTGTGAAAGGCAGCGTCTTATTCCCTATTTTAACAGCCTCGTATGGTCTGAAAAGCATTTTGACCGCTATATAGTTTGTCACATATCCTATAAGCGCCCCTAAAGCAAGGGGCAGTATAATATGCAGTATTTCCATTTATCCGTTCATCCTCCCCATCTTGTATCCCTCAAGGTCTAAGGCTGTAAACTTAAATCCCGCAGCCTTGCCGGCCTCATCTATCGCTTTAAATTTGCCTATATCCCATTCTGACGGCAGAAGCTCTATTCTGACCACCTCGCCGTGATGTCTGGCTCTCACCTGCGTGAAGCCCATCTTTTTCAGCGCGCACTCCACCTTATACACAGCTTCAAGCTTTGCCTCTGTTATCTCCTGTCCGTAAGGTATTCTCGATGCCAGACACGCAAACGCAGGCTTGTCCCATATGCTTATGTTTCTTTCTTTGAGCGCCTGCCTGATTTCGGCCTTGGTAAGCCCCGCATCTCTTAGTGGACTCCATATGCCAAGCTCCTCAAGAGCTTTCCTGCCCGGTCTGTAATCCGACATATCGTCAAGGTTGGTGCCGTCTGCCAGATTTGTTCCCGTTTTTATCAGCTCCGAAAATATTTTTTTCTTGCAGTGATAGCACCTGTCTTTCGGATTGTCCCTAAGCGCCTCCATAACAGAAACCTCTGTAACCTTATGGGCAACTCCGAGTTTTTTGCACAGATCTTCCGCATATTCTGTTTCATCGGGCGCGAAGTTTGGGGCAACCGCCGTCACTGCCGTCACATTGTCTCCAAGCACTTCCTTGGCAAAACAGACAAGAAATACGCTGTCAACACCTCCTGACAGCGCAATAGTTATATTTCCTTTATCCATTAAATCTTCTCTTAATTTTTCAAGTTTATCCTTTAACAAATTCCGCTCCTTCCGCAGCTTTAACTGTTTTGATTATCCTGTTTATATCATCTGCCATATCGTTATATTCCGCTGCCGTATCCTCTGAAAACTGCACATCTGTAGGGTATGTCACAACCATATTGAATTCTCCGTCAGGTGTTTTTAATATTCCAAGGTAATCATATGACGGAAATACAGTGTAGTCCTCCGCCCCGGATATGAGGCATATTGAAAACAGATGACCTCCTCCCTCCTCCGTCATACTTGCGCTGTGACAGAAAACGTCATACCTGCAGTCACCTTCTTCTGTATCATATTTTGTATATCTGCCCTGCCAATCTGCCGGAAGCGTTACCGTATAGTAAAAGCCCTCAACGGTTATTCCCTGCGAAGGGGCTTCAGAAGTCTTATCCTCTGCAGTATTCTGCGGTTCCTCAGCCTGCGGTTTATTGTCGGGTGTTTCTTCCTGCTGCGTACTGCCGCACCCCGAAAGGCACGTTGAAATAACACACAGCAAAGATATGAGGGTTAATATACTTTTGAAGTTTTTCATAAAACAGCTCTCCTGTATCAAATACTACTCGCAGCAGGTTTTCATAGCATCAAGAGTATGGGTCATTAAGTCATCAAGCTCCCAGCCCAGCATCTCCGCGCCCCTGCGGATTACATCTCTGTCGCAGCCTGCCGCAAATTTTTTGTCTTTGAATTTCTTTTTAATTGATTTAAGCTCCATATCCTGAACTGATTTTGACGGTCTCATCAGCGCCGCAGCTCCTATAAGGCCTGTAAGCTCATCGGTTGCATAAAGCACCTTTTCCATTTCGTGTGTCGGCTCCACGTCTGTCCCTGTAAGTCCCCAGCCGTGAGAAACCACTGCATTTATAAGTCTGTCTTCCGCTCCTGCGTCCTTTAGAAGCTCTACAGCCTTGACGCAGTGCTGCTCAGGATATTCCTCAAAGTCTATATCGTGAAGCAGGCCGACCATTCCCCAGAATTCAACCTCATCGCCATAGCCCAGTTCCTGTGCGAAATATCTCATAACGCCCTCTACGGTTTCTCCGTGTTTAATATGGAATTCCTCTTTGTTGTATTTTTTTAATAGTTCAAATGCTTCTGCTCTGTTCATCACAAATTCTCCCCTCTGCGCCAAATTATATTATCTATTCATGAACGTCTCCGCCCTTGACGGTAAGCTTGCCCTCCGGTACATTGAAGCCGTCCTCTCCGCCCGGAATTATAACCTCGCCGCCTGTAATCGTAACGTTTCCTTTAGGTACGTCTATGTTCTGCGCAACTATGACTCTGCCGCCGCTTATCTCTAAATCTCCGTCTGCAAGGTAAAGCGTATTGAGTACCACTGTACCTCCGGAGATTTCAACTCTGCCTGCTTCAACTGCAAAGTCCGCCGCAAATTCGGCGTTGCCGCCTCTTATCATAACCGCTGCATTTTTCATCCACAGATTACCTCTGCAGCTAAATGCGGCATTTCCGTCTATTATGAAGCGCCCCTCTTCACCTGCTTCGGAGTCCATTGTGAAGCTTCCGCAGCTTACTGCCGCATCATCTCTTGCTGCAAATAGCGGTTTATGCACATTCCCCCAGCCAAACAGTGAAAGCTCATCTGTATCTATGCTGCCGTCACCTGTAATAAGGATTCCTGTGCCGCAAAGAAGCTTAGTGCTGCTCTTACCTTTGGCATTAAGCCACAGTCCGCCCCACGGCTCGATTTTGTCCACTTTGGTGCTGCTAAGCTTCATGCATCCCTTGAAGAAATACTCGTTGTCAACATCGGCAAGACAAAGCTTGTCGCAGGTTATTCCCTTTGTCCACTCGGAATTAAAATCCGTATAGATATATCCTGTTCCGGAGTTCTCGCTGTCTGTAACCTCTGCTTCGTTGTATGTATTTACTGCATCCATGCCGGAAAGTCCCGGAGCTGTAATTGACCCTGCGCCTGCCTCAACGGTTGCCGCTTTCGGAAGCGCTTCGTTAAAGTAAGCCTGCCCTCCCGATACTGTAACCGCCGGAGCCTGCTCTCTTTCCATTATCATATTTATGACGGAAACTCCGTCTCTGAACACGAGATTGCCTGCGCCGTCTATATATTCTGTTGTAAAGCTGCCGCCTGCCACGCATACATCGGCGGTATCATCTATTGCATAAACGCTTCCCGAATTAAGCTGCCCGTCAAGCACCAAAACCGCAGGAACCTCTTCACTGTTATTTTTCACACTTATGCCGTCAGCTACGCGCACATTTGCGCCTGAAACTATAACCGACGGAAGCGGCAGATTGCCTGCGCCTGCTTCTATCCCGCTGCAGTCCTTAAAGTCAAGCGTGCCGTCTCCTGTTATTACTACTGTGTCAAATCCGCCAAAGCAAGGAATATCTCCCCCGCCGCCTGCAGTGCAGTCACCCTTTATATCAAGCAGCAGTATTCCTCCCTCTCCTGTAAACACGTTAGGTATATTGCAGTTATCCGCTGTTATTTTAAATGCGTTGTAGGCTTCGCCGTTCCATATAACCGCGCCTACCTTGTTCTCACTTGAGGCCCTGCCGTCTGTAAGCTCCTCTATTGTAGTTCCCTCCTGAAACTGCCCTGTTATAAGGTCTTCGTCAGTGCCGTCAGAAAGATGAACGCCCATTGTTTCGGGTATGCCGTCATAGGCCTTCTCTGCAAGCTCTGCATCGCCGCTGTCATCTGCCACAACAGCAAGTCCTGCGTAATCATAGTACAGCATACAGGAGTCCGGAAGCTTCTCCCCTCCGCAGCCTGCAAGTACCGCTGCAATAACAACTGCCAGAAATACTACTGATAATCTCTTCATTTCACTGTTTCCTCTCATTACGAATAAAAGCCGGCAGAACAATGTCTGTCAGCTTTATTTTATTACTTATTACAGTTATTATCAATAACTATTTTTCTTTGTTGTTTTTGAGTATCAGTCTCTTGTATTTGCCGGAGTATGTCCAGTATTTCGATGAAAGCTTAGGACAGTTTTTAGCTGTGATTGAAGAAACCTTAGTCGCCTTTGCAAGCCATGGCTTCCATGTAAAGTCTGCCGCGCCGTATGCCTTGCCTGATGTCTTATAGTAGTTATTGTAGATGTTTCTCTTCATAACATCAAATCCGCCGCTGTAGAAGCCTATAAGCTGACCTTTAAAGAGTTTACTGCTGCTGTTTCCTCCAACCTTGCCTGTGGAATAGTTGCCTTTGACATAGCCACCTATAACTGTGGCAGTTGCTGCAAGACCGCCTGCATTACCTGTACCCTTATGAGTAACAGTGCCTGTGTTATAGCAGTTTCTCATATCAGCGCAAAAACCTGCGATGCCGCCTGCATCTGCTTTGATTTTGCTGTTTACCGAAACCTTACCCTTGTTGTAAGTCTGTTCAGCCTTAGCTGCGGAGCATACAACTCCTGCAACAGTAACAATATCAATACCGCCGGCAGGTTTGCCTGTATATGAAACCGCGCCGCTGTTACTGCACTTTGAAACCTTTGTGCCGATGTGGGCTGCTTCACAAGCTATACCGGCAGCTTCCGCTCCGCGATTGCCGCTTGCATTATTGTTTATGCTTATGGTAGCTGTATTTGAGCAGGATACTATATTTGCATCCGAAATTACAGCTATGCCCGCCGCCTGCGGTGTGAATCCATAGGCTTCAGTTGCCTTTGTTCCTGTTATAGAAATTTTACCGCTGTTTTTACAGCCTGAAATTGCCTTGGTGCCATAGTAGCCTCCAACTATACCTGCAGCCTCGCACTCACTGCTTCCCCAGTCCTTATCAGGAGTATGAGTCAGAGCAATCTTACCTTTATTGGTGCATTTTGTTACAGAGCCTTTGCTTACAATGCCTGCAATTCCTGAAGCAGTCGGAGCGCTCTGACCTTTATGCGTAAGCTCTATATCAATACTGTTAGTGCAGTTTTTAATGGTTCCGGAGGCTGACTCATACGCCACAATTCCTACAGCATTGCAGCAATCGTCATCTTCGGTACCTCGGTTCTTTATTTTGATGCTGCCTGATGTTTTAATGTTTTCAAATTTACCGTTCTTTGAGTTTTCAACAAGTCCCGCAGCGTTTCCGCCGCCTGTCATATTAATATCCACCGATATGCTCAGGTTTTTAAAGGTTGCTCCTTCGGTATTTCCAAACAGCGCTACGTCCGCTACATATCTTGCAGCTGTATACTTATACGTAATCTTGTGACTGTTGCCGTCAAGTGTTCCCTTGAACGGGTTTTTGCGGTCCTTGAACAGCAGTGTATTATCAATCACTATATCATTTTTAAGATAATAGCTGCCTGACGGATTGCTTTCCATAGCTTTTAAATCATCTGCTGTTGATATGGCAGTTCCGTTTGTGGCCGCATCCGCAACATACAGTCCCGGCCCTGCCGGAATGGCAAATGCAACAGCCAGTGCCAGTAATAACGATAGTAATTTTTTCATTTTATCTTCCTCCTTCGCAAAAGGTTCCCTGCTGTGATAGTTTATAAATGTAAGCTTATTACTTATGTCCTGCTATAAATTATATACCGCACATTAATGTTCAAGTCAAGGCGTTAAATATATTTTATCTGTGATTTTCTGCAGATAAAAAGACAGCCGGAATTTAATCCTGACTGCCTTGTCCGTCTTGTTTATGCTATTTCTCTTTGTTGTTCTTAAGTATCATTCTCTTGTATTTGCCGGAGTATGTCCAGTATTTCGATGAAAGCTTAGGGCAGTTCCCTGCTGTGATTGAAGAAACTTTTGAAGCCTTGGCAGCATATTTATGCTGCGTGCTGTAGGCCGGCGCGTAACCTCCGCCTGAACCGGTATAGTAGTTATTGTAGATATTACGCTTCTGCACAACTTCTGTGCCGTTGTAGCCGCCGATAATCTGTCCCTTGTAGCTTCCCTTTGTAGATGCTTTAATCTTACCGGTACTGTAGTTGCACACGACCTTGTCGTCCCAAGGATTCGCATAGCCGGAAATACCGCCTGCATAAACCGCGCCGGTTGCCGTAACGCTGCCTGTGTTATAGCAGTTGCGCATGTCCGTAACCAGACCGCACACTCCGCCGACCTCGTTTTGCTCCGCGCTCTTTGCGCTCGGTATCTTGACTGTTACAGAGCCTTTGTTATATGACTGGCTAATCTTACGCGCTGTTCCGCTGACACCGCCGACACAAATGCCACGGGAGGATTTACCGCTGTAGCTGACTGCGCCTTTGTTGCAGCATTTGCTTGCCAGCTTTGTTACTGATGCAAAGACACCACCCGCTTTGTGCTGACCTGTTGCCTGGATTGTAGCATTCATGCTGACCTTACCGGTATTGCTGCATGAAACTCCGTTCTTAACTTCGCATGCAACTCCTGCTGCAGCGCAGGCTTCAATCTGCTGACCGCTGCCCGTCGCCGAGACTGTAACAGTGCCGGAATTCCTGCATGAAGTGGCTTTATCTGCATAAGTGACAACGCCTGCAGCATAGAAACCGCCTTCTCTGATATCACCGCTGATACTGATCCTGCCGCTGTTGGAACAGTTCTTGACGGAGGCCCCGGAGCCTAAAAATCCTGCAACACCTGCAGCATAGCTTTCTTCAGCAGCGCCGGTAACTGAAATGTCTGCGCTGTTTTTGCAGCCTGTCAGTGTGCCGCCGCCATAGCTGTCACCAACGATGCCTCCTGCCCTGCGCAGGTATTTTCCGGTGATTTTACCGGAAACACTGATATTTGAGAATGTACCTCCATCCATTGTTGCAACCAGCGCGGCCACACTGCCTGCCTGATTGAGACTGACATTGACATCTGTCATACTCAGGTTCTTAAAAGTTGCTTTTTCAGTGTAAGCAAACAGCGCAACCCCGTCAAACCATTCCTCATTGGAGATGTAGGTATATCCCTTGATTTTGTGACCTTTGCCGTCCAGCGCACCTGTGAACGGGCGATCCTCATCAGTAAACAGCGACATATTGGCAGGGACTTCGATGTCGTTTGCCAGATAATAGCTGCCTGACGGATTATTCTCCATTGCTTTTAAATCATCGGCTGTTGATATGGCAATTCCATCTGTCGCTGCATCTGCAACATACAGTCCCGGTCCTGCCGGAATGGCAAAGGCAACAGCCAGTGCCAGTAATAACGATATTAATTTTTTCATTTTAGCTTCCTCCTCTGTAAAAGGTTCCCTGCTGTGATAGTTTTATAAATGTAAGCTTATTACTTATGTCCTGCTATAAATTATATACCGCACATTAATGTTCAAGCCAAGGCGCCATCCGAATTTTATCTTTGACTTTCTGCAGGCAAATTAAAAGCCATGCAAAAATACAGTGTCAGATTAATACTATATCAGTCTTTCAACTCTAAGCACTGTTTCGTCTTCGGAAAGCTCCATATCAAGGATACTGGTAATGGCGTCTGCCATTTCAGGTTTTTGCATTGCAAGCTTCCATATCTTCTCTCCGGCTTCCTGTGAAAGCTGACCGCTTCTTACCTTGTAGGACAGAAACTCTGCAAGCTCTCCTGCGATTTCGCGTTTCTCTTTCATATCCATTGTTTAAAATCTCCTTTTGCTGTTGTCTTTGTATTAATTATAGCCTTTTATTGCGCTGCGCACAATATTTTTATCACGATAAAACCCCTGCGCGTCTGCACAGGGGCTTAAAGTCATTTAGCTTATTTCATCTGTTTTGCGACTTCTGGATTACATTCCAGCCTGATTTGTGAACTTTGAAATTATATTCCTGCCTGTATTGCTAATTATATATAATACAGCTATGTATTTATCAGTATTTTCAATAAATTGGTCTTTCCGGCTAATTAATGATTTCCTGTGTTCCCCAAATTTTTAAGTTGGGGAATGATTCTGAGCATTTGTCACTTGATTTCAATTTCATTTTTTCTTATTTGGGGAATCTTGTGTATAAAGTTGGGGAGTATTTTCATTCCCCAACTCTACTAATTAAAGCTTTTTATACAAATTCATTGCAAAGTACCATTCGGAATCATACATAAGCTATTTTCTTATAACTTTAAATCTGTAATTTCTACCTATTTTGTTCAATTTTAAATAATTTTTCTTCTTGTGACAACTCAACAACAATATGAGCTGTTTCCAACGTTTTTTCTGGTAATTTATCTTTTAAAATAGAAATCACTAATTGCATATTTTTATTTTTTACATACTCAGCGACTTTAATCAGTTGATGATCATGCATTAATTCTTTTTTATCATTCAGCAAAAATCTCATAGACGGTATTCCTTCTGCTTCCGCAAATAACAAATATGCCAAATCAAAACATAAAATTTCTCCCTGTTTTTTTCCAGAACTCATATTAGCATTAAATGAATTAAACTTATATACCATTTTACCCGTTTTTTTATTTTTTGCTTTCTCATATGTAAGAGCGTAGCTTTCGTCATACAATTCCTGCGAAACAGAAGAAAAAAATCTATTAAATTTTTTTATTTGCTCTTTTAGTTTTTGTTCAAACTCCTCTGAGAAAAGAATATCGTCTATTTCATCTATCTGTTTATTAAGATCATCTATATTTCCCTCGACCTCTGTTATTTGGTCTATTGTACTTTCATATTCTCCTTTTATTCTATACTTCTCATTTATTTCTGCTATTACTTTTTCTAATTCTTCGAAAGTGTCTCCTTTAGAAATTTTTTTACTGAGCCGTTTTTCTTCCAAAAGCAAACTATTCAAATCCTTCTTTGCACTTTCCAATTTGCTTTCTAGTTCAGGTAAATCTTGTGAAATGAACTTCACTTTTTCCAAAATCATTTTATTATGATATACCAATAACTCCTCAAATGACTTCTGCACTTCCTTAATATTTAAAGTCACTTCCTGATACAGTATTTTTAACTGTTGTGTATCAATAACAGAAATATTATTTTCAAGTTCTTTTCTCGCTTCTTCAATTAAATTTCTTCTAATTTCCATTTTACTGATGTGAGAACTTACCCTATTAATATTATATTTCACTTCATTTAAATCTTCTAAATCTTGTTCCAGTGACTCGTTTATATTAAATGTCTCTTTTTTTCTATTCAATTCAATAATTTCATCTTCAATTAATCCTAATGCAAGTTCATAAGAAGTTTTATTCTGCTTTTTTTCTAAACGATCTTTGAAATTTTGTTCTTGCAATATCTTAGCTGTCAAAATCTGTTTTTGAGCCCCATCATCATCTGTACACCCCAACAGATACAAATATAAAGTCTCATATTCCACATCCGAAGTAAATTTGTCCAATGTTTTTAAAGTTTTATTAATACTTTCATCTTTATATCTAATATTGTGTGAAATAATCTGCCTAAAAGACGGCTTTTGTATTGAAACTCCTGGTAAAAGATTTTTTTCAAGCTCATCCTCAAATTCTTTTTCCAAAATATCTCTTCCATTAATTCTTCGAATTGCTTTTTTTCGACTTAAGAAATTCCTCGTAATTTCGACAGTTCTGGAATTTGGATTGTTAATATCTTCAATTAGCAACAACACAATAATCACTTGTTCGTCTATCAGAAATGCTTTGACTGCCTCATATATATCTTTCTTATTTTCAGTATCTGTATATATAATCTTAGAATTTGCTCCTAAACAAAAATCAATCAATTTCAAAACTGTTGTTTTACCTACATTATTACCTGTTGTTTTTGTCGATATATCTTTTGTATCATCGATTATCAAATTTAAGCCTGCATGAAATTCCATTTCTCTTAATATTTTTTCTGGCGTTTTTATCGTTAATCTTTTTAAATACATAAATTTATGCACCCTTTCTCATCAACTTCTGCCGCATCTATAAGATATAACCAATCTAAGCATAACAGAAAAGTGGCAAATGACATACCTGTAACCTTCAAAGAACAATACAATGATATAATTGTTTGATGATTTTTCTTTTTTAATTCGTTTAAAACCAACGAACCATTATAATATATACTTAATTCCGGTTGTATATTATCTGGCAATAACATGGCTATACCCCTCTGGATTTTTAAATATTTTGCATCTGATAAACGCATCTACTACTATTATACATACACACATTTCTAATTCTTCATATGGAATTTCAATATAATTTTTGCTATTTTGTATAATCTCAATAACATTATTAATCACTGAATAGAACACATCAACATCGTCTTGTTTTTCATTCTGTAATTTAATATATTGATTAGATAATACAGAAAAAACAGATAAACTTTTATTCACACCCTGCTTATCAAACTCTGTATATTTTTCCGCAAGTTTGCTATAATAGATTTTATACATATCTATTGTCATTTTGGCATTTTGCAAATTATTAAACTCTATTTTTCTGTTTATTTCAAAATGATTAATCTCAGGTGAATCCGGTACATTCACCAAATTTTCTTTTGACAATATATTTATAATTGCTGCTAAATTTGTATCAACTTTCACCACATCAACTGTATTTCCCAATTCTTCTTTTATAAATGTGAAAAATTTTTGTTGATCACCAATTTTCATATTTAAAACTAAATTTAAAATAGCCTTCGTATCATAAATATCCTCTTCTGGATTAAACTTTATTCCATAAGGGTTCGCAAAAGTTTTTGTTCTCAATACATCTGCCTCTCCCACAATCGGAATAAACACAAATCTATAATCTTTATACTTTTGTATAATTTTCTTTTTTAACGAGCTTTCGATTTTTTGTTTCGTATTTGTTGAAGATACCTGTGCAACCACCTTATTTTTATGATCAATTAAATCTATTCCTTCAACATTTTGTTTTATAGCATTCATGTTTTTCAAATCAAACTTTAAAAGCATATTAATCATTTCAGCAAAGAAAGTTTCTGAATAAATATTTAAATCCAGGAGATTTATTTTTCCGCGTTTGCTGATGCGGTATGATAAATAATCTATTTTATCTTCAATATAGTTAAAATATTGACTTCTATTCATTAGCTTTCTCCTTTGCAATATATCACAATTCATAAAATACTTATTGTTTTATTATACTTTTTTCTACATAAGCTGTCAAACCGAACGAGATATTTATACAATAAGCCAAAAATACCCCCTATAAACAATATCAACATCATTTATAAGGGGTATTACGCATTTCAGAGTGCCTAATTCTATGGACTTCTCCATTAGCTAGATTTGCAATTATTTTTCGCCATAACTACTTATGTATCTTTGTCTCCATTATGGACATTTCTATATATATTCAAAAAATGTTTCATTCGCCCAATATACGATCAACAGTGGCTCATAGCCGAAATTCTAGCTCTTCGAATTTCTTCATTATAATATTCTTCCGGTGTCTGTGTCTTCGCCACTCCAAATTTCTTAATTTCTTCTTCCATTATATTATCCAAGACATGTGTATAAATGTTTAATGTGATGCTGATACTCGAATGTCCCATCAACCTCTGGACAACCTTCGGTTCCATTTTCTTTTCAAAGCATCTTGTAGCAAACGTATGTCGTAAACTATGTGGGTGGAAGTCCCTGATCTCTCTGGGTTCTCTATTTTCTTGTACTGCCAGAACTCCTTCTTTTTCTCTCATTCTCTTTAAAGCCTTTTTTATTTCTTTCTCTACAACATATCTGACGCAGGGACTTCCCATACCTGTTGTAAATACCAAATCTTTTAAATCATCCGTACTTCTCCAGCGACTGCCCAGTTCCTCTTTTAGCTTATTCTGTTTTTTCTTCTGAGCTTTTAATATTTCTTCCATTTCTCCTAAAAACGGAATCTCTCTGATTGAATTTACCGTTTTAGGAGTTACAAGCATCATTCTCTTTTCTCCATTATAATAACTACAACTCAAAATCTTCAACAAATCTTCACTGTCCACATCATCTTCCATTGTCAAAACCAACTCTTTCTTATGCACGACCTTCAACTCATATCTTGCAATTTTCATATCTTTTTTCACCTTCTATCTCTCATATTTTTCATGACCAGACATAGTCTTTCTTGTACGTTTTTCTCGCTTTGTAATTGCCAGATTTAACTTAATGCAGAGCAGATCGTTGTAATCTTTTCCTTGTTTTGGCGGTACATCTTTTACCTGATATTGCTTCGGAAGGACTGTAGAAATTGCTTTTGTGGCAAGTCTTCCAATACGGTCATTGTCCAAATGCAATACGATTGTCTTCACTTCTGGATGCATTTTTAGTGCTCTTGCCAACGCTGCAGGGACTTTACTTTTTTCAATTTCTTTTGCTGGCTGATAGACACCTGCCAGTGACAATAAATGTTCTCTTCTCCACTCCTTCCCGTCCAATTTCTGCAATGTTGCATAAGATAACAGATCAATGGCTGACTCGAACAGATGCACCGTATCATTGGGTTTTTCTGTAAAAATGGAAAAAGAATAGTTCTTATCGCTTCCATTTGCTTCTCCGATAAAACTGATTCCGGTTCCCCTAATGGCTGCATATTTCGGATTATCTTTCTCATCCATCCCTACAAACACCGCGTTGTGATGAAATGCACTTTCATAAACTCTTCCAGACTCTAAGCAAAACTGAATGATTTCCTTATCAATCCCACGTCCTGAAAGATACGCAATCACTTTCTGATCATCTTGATTTTTCTTCGGCAACAGTAACTGCTTCTCCACCAGAACATTCTCAGATACAGAAATAGGCGGCTGAATGTTTGCCCGTTCTGCAAGCAATTCAACCGCCTCTAAAAAACTGTATCCTCTTACTTTGATCAGATAATCTAGTGCTGATCTTCCACCGGTTCTCTGGCTCCACCACATCCATTTCCCATTTGATATTTTCAAACTGTCGTGTGTTCTGGTAGTGTAGGTGTTACCGGAAAAGTGAACTAATTCGTATGGTTCATAATTTTTCAGGTATGTGAGCAAGTCCATCCGCTTGACTTCCTGCACGACTGATGGTGGTATATATGGCATGATTTTCATCTCCTTTCCTGCCTTGGATTGATATTATTGAGGATAATATCCGGGCATGAAAATAGCCAGGTGATTCCTTGGGTTGGAACCAACTGGCTATGTAAATTTTACTTAATTATTCCAAAAACAAATAATGAGGACGAACCATTCTATATCCATCTTCTGCAGATATAACTTTTGATTTCTTTTCTTTTTCTATAAGACCTAACTGTTCAATATATACTTCATAAGTATTATGCAAAGAGTTCAATATTTCAATTATGCTAGCCATTGGATTGCGTTTTTTATAATATAAAATGGTTGCTACTATCGAATTAACATATCTATATAATCGCAAACTGATATGCTCTAATGAGTCATCCATACTCTTGGCAGAATGGATTAACTGATTTCGTAACCTATAAATACAGTCTAAATCATGGATTATACTATCGTGATATTCAGAAATTGCTTTTTTTAATTTTGTAGGTTCTGTAACTAACATAATTAATTCTTTCATTTCTCTTTCCAAAATAACATGAAAAGAAATATCCTCTAATACTTTTTCATATAATTCCTTGTTTTGTAAAAACTGTACCATTTTTAATGTATTAAATCCATTATCTTCTTTGCAATAATCAATAAACTCTTTACACTGCAAATGCTCTTCTTTTCCTTTTTTATCTATTGTATAGTTTAATCTATGCCAAAAAATATTCATTTTATTTTTAATATAGAACAGCGTAAAAGATTCCGAAACTAATACTCTTGCCTTCTCAATAATTGAGTTTTTAGGAAATGGATATATAGCATACTCCAAAGCTGACCAAAAATTCAAATATCGATTTTGAATATTATAACTCTTAGCTGTATGCAAAGTATGAAGTACCCTTTCTAATACATCCACATCTTCATTTTTCATATTATCCTTCAATTCAATAAAACTATTTAACTGATCTGCTCGAGCCTCATCAAAATAATTTATCAAACGTGTATAATCCACTTTTCGTATATCGACCCTGTACAGTCTGTCTTGTACAATATATCCTACTTGTACATTCTCATGTATTACATCCGACACATTTTGCCACATAGAAAACAATTCTTTATCTGTTGCAAATTCCTTTTTAGCCATTGCTATTGCTTTATAATAATCGGCTGCTTCATACACTTTAGACGCATACGTATCTTCTGTCCATTTCCATTCTTCTGTAAATTCACTGAAATCCTCTTTTGTTTTTATAGTAAAATGTTTTTTTAAAAGCTGCTCTGCTATTTCCTTTTGACTTTTACTTTTTATTCCATATGGTATAATAATTTCATATTTATGTTTTTCACCATCCAGTTCTTCTAAGCGTTTAATATATTCATCTAAACACTTATTTTCTATTGCTGTATATAAATATGCATCCCGTATGTGTTCACTGTACCATTCATATAAATAGTATAACGAATACCCCTGATACAATAAATCACTCACAAATGCTTCTATAAGTAAATCACTTTCATTATAAGCCATTCCTTTTTGCAAACATTTCACATACTGACAACTTATATTTTGTCCTTGTAACTTTTTCTGTAAAGTCTTTAAACTCATAAACAATTCATACTCTGTTTTTCCTTCTTTTTTCTGAGAATCTATCAGCCAACATATTCTATTAAAATCTCTTTTATATTCATCTAATTTATAAAAAGGATGCCTTTTCAATTGAAAAGCAAGACTATCCAGAAGTCCTTTGTATGATTTTTCCAATTTGTCCATACCTATTGCTGTACTATTCATTTCTATATAAGTATCTAAACACATTTGCAATACTAATTGCAGACTTTCTAATCTTTTTTCTTCAAATATATGAAAAGAATTATTCAACATATCTGGCAATTTAAATATAAAATATTTTTGTGACGAAAATATTTTTTCTTCCATATTATTTTCCCTCCTCGTATTTTTCGTTCTGCCCCTTACTCCTCTTTACTAACGCTTTCTGCATCTTCTCACAGCTTATTACTGTCAAAAATAACTTGACAAAACTTCTATTTTCTACTAAGATATTAATAGATGAAGATACTTAGTTATGGAATCGGCTACTCGGGTAGTTCCCCCATTTCTACTGTATCTTTTTATTTTGCATTTTTTCTAAAATTTTTCATATAATATTAAAAGAGAAAGATGCTTATATACAAAATGGGTTGTTCGGACAATTCCCTTGCATATACTGCATCTTTCTTATTATATCATCACACTTTAAAAGAATAAACCCTTACGAAAACTTATTTTATCTCTCCCAATCCATCTTTCCTGTCACATTCAACATCTTTTCTTCTCGGAAGCTGAGCATCTTTCCATTAGTTCCACCGACAATGATATGATCCAGCAATTCTATTCCCAGTAGCTGTCCGCACTTCTGCAACTTTCTCGTAACAATCATATCCTCTTTTGATGGTTTCACATTGCCACTGGGATGATTATGAAGTCCAATGATTGCAGAAGCATTTGCAAGAATACTGCTCTTAAAAACTTCCCTTGGAATTACCAAAGATGCATTGATTGTTCCAACACTGACCAGATTCATATTGATTACCTGTCCGTTATTTTTCATATTCAGGATGCAAAATACTTCTCTGTCGTATTGGGATAACTCCTTCGCCATCAATTCTACAACAGCCTGTGGACTATCCAATGTCTGCTCACTATAAAGAGATGGTTCTTTTACCAGACGGATATTCACAACTTCTAATTCATTCTCCATTGTTCTGATCTCCTTTTGGAAATTCTACAACCAGAAGGACATTACTCTCTGAAGATTCCACATATGATTTCAATTGTGATAATGTCATTTCCAAATATTTAGGTTGTTCCACCATAATCTGCTCCTTTCGTTTCTTCCCTTGCTTCTGTTTTCTCTGACAAATAGCTTATCACTTTGTTTGCCTTAATGCTTTTCTGCAACTCACTGATAATGCACAGATCTGCTACATTCACTCCCGGCAAAGCAAGCATCTCATCCATCGTCATATTGACAATCTCTTTTTCCGTTCCGTATCCGGCATCAAATAAACGCTGTAATACTTTTATTGCTTTCTGATTCTTTCCCATTTCAGCAACAAAGGGCAGCTTATCGCCGCCCTTTGTTTTACTCCTCCTCTTCTTTCTTTTCTTCAATTCCTAATCTCTTAACCTGTTTCTTTTTATTCCAGATACGAACTCCTGTGATTCCGGCTGCTGATAATACCAGAATGGCTATCCATAAAGCCGCATTTGCCGTATCTCCTGTTTTCGGATGGTTACTGGTCTTTGTAGTAGTACCCGGTGTCTCTGGGGTTGGTGTTTCCGGTACTTCTTCGATGGTTACAGTCTGATCTTCATCGTTGATGTCCTTATGCTCTGTTACCTTTTTCGGTTCTTCCGGATTTGTCATATCATACAGTTCTTCAAAAGTTACAAGCTGCTTTCCTCCAAGAGTGCTGCCGTCGAAAGTAAACTCAATCTGCACTTCCATATTTTCCTTATCAGCAATAAATTCATAATCATTGGTAACTTCTTTGCCATCAATGAGCAGCTTTGCATTTTCTTCCTTAATCATCTGCCAACCGGACAATTTATACTTTGTACCGATTTCCAGTCCATCTAAAGTAACCGTATCCACAATCGTCAAATCTTTTCCGGCTTCGATTTCTTTCTTACCGTTCTTATCAGTTGCTGTGGTATGAATCGAAATCTTTCGCTCCGTAATCAGGACTGTCTGACCTTCATCCTCAATGTCCTTATGCTCTGCAACTTTTACAGGTTCTTCTGGATTCTTCAAGTCATATAATTCTTCAAATGTAACCAGATTCTGTCCGCCAAGTTCTGATGCATCAAACATATAAAAAATCTCTACTTTCATTTTCTCGCTGTCAGCAACAAAAGTGTAATCACTCTCCACACGCTTTCCATCAATGAGCAGTTCTGCATTTTCCTCTTTCAGCATCTGCCAGCCTTTTAACTGATACTTTCTCCCTTCTTCCAGACCGTCCAGAGTAACCGTATCCACAATCGTTACTTTCTTTCCTGCAACAATTACCTTTTTGCCCGTTTTCTTGTCTGTTGCGGTTGTATGAATGCTAATCTCTTTTTCATACTCATCGGTCAATGTTCCAAGGTCAATTGTTACTTTATTTCTGCTGACAACAACTTCAAATGCCGGAATCAGCTTCATACCTTTGTTGGATTCACAAGATAACTCCTCAATCTCATATGTGTCATAAAGTAATGCGCCTTTGCTGTCGTCCGGCTCTGAACTTCCGAACCAGATACCGTCCTCACTGGATTTCCCTGCATTTGTATTTTTCTTATGAGACGCCCAATCAGAAGCAGTGGAAAACTGACCATTTTTATCTGTCACTACGATATGGCTCTCTCCAGTTGTTTTGCTTGTAATCTTAAAAGGAACATTTGCAAGTCTCTTATGTGTACCTGCTCCAATCTTTACGCCTTCCAGATCTCCACGTTTAATCTGATTGTAAATGGAATGGCTTTCGTCAGTTAAATCTACAATCTTTCCATTTTCTGTAATGGAAAATTCAATCGCTTTTGCACCGTCTGTCAGATAACCTTCCGGTGCTTTGGTTTCCTCCAGTTTGTATTTACCATATGGAAGTAAATCTGCTGATGTTGTTGCAATACCGTCAATCCCTGTCTGAATCGTCTTAACTGTCTCGTTCTTCTCGTACAGTTTTCCTTCTACCAGAACCGGATTCTCGTTCAGAGAAATAATTGCAAATGCTGCATCTTTTAATGTGGCACTTCCCTGTGCTTTGGTGTCTTTTGTCTCCAAAGCACGTTTCTGAATCTTCACACCACCTCGGATTACCTGATCAGATACGGAATACTGGTTGCTTCCAGAAAGGACTGCAAGCTCTCCGTCCTCTGTGATCTGTGTCAGATACATTCCTTTGATCTGCTCGGTACTGTCCCCTGCCTGCATATATGCTCCGTCAAGTAAATATCCGTCAGGTGCTTTTGTTTCTTCAACAGTCAGTGTTCCAAGTGGTAATACGCTTTTTTCATTCTGGGTGTAAAATGCATCTCCGGATACTTTGTAAGCATCTGCCAGTTTTGTCACATAACGAATATTTCCATTACTGTCTTTTTCAGCTACCGTCTTTGTAACCCAGGTACGTGTTGCTTTCTCTGGTAAATTGTCTTTTGTATAAAGTCCGTCATAATAATGCCAGGTAAACTCTGCTCCTGCCAATGCTGCATCACCCTGTGCGGTTGCTTTTCCCGTCTCCATATCAATCTTGAACAGGTCTACCAATGTCTCTGTTACTTTCGGAACATCTGAAACATTTAATACGGCTGTCTTTCCGGCTTCAACTTTCAGACTGCGTACTGTCGTATCCAGCTTATATCCCTTCGGTGCAGAAAGCTCTTTGATATAAACGGTTCCAACAGTCACTTCAACCTCATTTGTATCTCCATTCTCATTTGTCGTAAGTGTTCCAATCTGATTACTGCAATTCTGGTCTGAGAATATGCCAAAAGTTGCTCCGGCAATGGAATACATTGCATTTGCTTTTGTGATACTTTCATTTGCTGTAGTCTTTTTTACCTTCGCATTTCCGACATTCAGTTCTGCCCAAAACTGTCCGATGTCCTGTCCTTCTCCGGTGTAAATGTAACCACCGCATTTATAGCGTCCCTTATTTGTCTTCACAAATGATTTTGCTCCGGCATACACTTCATTCTGAATATCCTGAGAAATCTCGGAATACACTGCCCTGACATTATCACACTGCCACCCCAGATGCTCACTTAAACGCTGCCACACAAGGCACTGCTCTAAAAGATATGCCTAATTTGCACTCAGATTACTGTGACTACCTGTATACTGCTTCATATACTCAAGCGACAATGCCACATCTTCAATCTGATCCGCACTCATGCTGGCACTTGCATCGTGTCTGGTTTTATACCCATTCTTGAATCCGGTGTTAATATCTACACAATAGGCGGTTTCACCTTCTACTCGCATGTGTCCTTCGTTGAAAGTGCTTTTAATTGTTCCGTCATTCATCAAATGTTCCACATGTCCGACTCTCTCTGCGGATTCTGTCCAATACTGTGTTCCCGCTGCCTGAACCGACGTAATCGGTAATGCGGTTAAAATCGTGGTCAGGGCAAGAATCCCTGTACACACTCGTTTCCATATCTTCTTCATTTTCTACAATTCCTTTCTTTTCAATCCAATAAAAAAGACGTCCGTCTGGAACGCCTGCTGTTGCTTTATGCTGTTTGCTCCCTGCTGTCATGCAGGGTGTGGGAATCTCTGACCTGCCGAAAGAGAAGATGTTCCCGGCTCCTTATTGTCTTTTCGACTGGTAATCTGCTGGTAAACCAAAGGGGTAGGGTGTGGGGAGGGGAACCAGAAAAAGGCTGATTTCTCATTGCCCACCAACGGATAGACTTCTCCCTTGGTGTCAAAATGTCTAGCGTTCCCTGCTTTTTTCCCGTCTACGGTATAATTCCAGTGCTTTGATAATGGTTTCTTCCATTTTCTGCTGTGTAGTTCCCGATGGAAAATATTTCTTCAGTCGGTTCTTCGGGATTTTCCATTGCTCTACCTGATTTGGCTTTTCCTCTGCCATAATCGACAACAAAACATCTTCATTCAATCTGCCTTCTGCTGAAAATTTGCGAATTTTAATTGCCTGTGCATGACTTGGGGTACAAGCCTCCGACTCCATGGTGTCGTACAATATCTCCTGTTCCTCTTTCAGTAAATAAGATAGTTCTACCGCCGGACGCATTGCAATCTTTTTGTCATCAACCATTTCAAGGATTTCCGGAATAAGTTCTGTAAGACGGATATATCGACGGATTTGGTCTTGGCTTTCTCCAACTTGTTCTCCTAATATTTCTCTTGATGTTTTACCTTTAGCTGTCCCTGTCTTTTCATGGCTTCCAGTTTCATTTTATAAGCAAATGCTTTTTCTGACGGTAATATTTCTTCCCTTTGAAGATTACTGTCAACCATAACAATGACTGCTTCATCATCACTAAGATTTCTTACAATACATGGAAGATTCTCTAACCCTTCCATTTCACTTGCCATTTTCCTGCGGTGTCCGGAAATCATTTCATATCCACCTGTTGGCTTCTCTCTGACAAGGGCAGGAACTAATACACCATGCTCACGAACACTTTCAATAGTCTCCACCATCTTAGCGTCCATTCTTACCTTAAATGGGTGATTCGGAAAATCAGTAATATCAAAAAGAGAAATATTTTTTACATATTCCTGATTCTTATGGTCTCTTTCTTCCTGTGTGGTAAAAAGATCATCGGCTGAGGGAAGATTCATGTTTATTTCTCTGCTTTTCGCCACACTGAATCACCTCCCTCGTAA
>CAKQOW010000040.1 GCA_934256595.1 uncultured Clostridia bacterium | reverse complement strand
AGCTGAAAATTTATCTGAAGTTAAAATTTACACGAATCGAACTCGTTTTTTGCCTCTTTTTCGTGTAAATATACATTTTGGCGCGTGAGTGAACACTCAAACACCCGGGCGAAAACGCTCAGGCACGCGACTGGGATGGGAGTCGAGTAGGCAGTCTGCAAACAAGGCGAAACAGGCTGCCTGTTCCTCATCGCGCACTCAGATATTCCATCAATTGTTCCATGGATAGAGTCGGTACGGCAGCTGTATCAGTATCCCATTTCTTCAGGATTTTCCGGATCGATGTTCATTTCCGAATAGCAGTGCAGGCATCTACCCGTATAACATAATATAACCTTCATGCTCTCCGGAATAAATCTGCCGCATTTCCGGCATCTCCAACCCGGGGTTGGCTCACAACCTCCCATTTCGTCAAATTTGCCGCCCGAAACATTTTCAAGCTCGTCATCTGCTATATTGCCGGAGCTTGTGCCGAGCTGCTTAAAATACGCATCCGCTTTTTCTTTTGTCATTTCAATGCCATTTTCTTCTGCAAATGCCAAAAGTTCTTCGGGTGTTTTCATTTTTTTTACTTTTTCCAATAATTCTTTGTTCAGTTCCATTGTTTTTCTCCTTTCATCGTCAATTGGGGGGACAGCACTTTTCAGTCGTTTTTCAACATCTTTGTATCGGAATTGCTGGTCTTTATCTTTGTATTAAAATCAACACTGTTGAGCTTTATACTTGTGTCAAGTTCTTTTCTGCTTTTTTCATATAATGATCCCTCCGTATAATTTTGTCTGAGAGTGATCGCTCAAATCTGATTGCTATGTCTTGTTGTTTATAACCTTGCTTCCTCCTTCTGTTTATTTATACGATCAAAAAGAAAAAAGGTATAATGATTGTTTAAATTCAGTATAACATACGGTCAAAAAAAACAAAAGACTTTTAGAAAACAGCTGTATCGTTAAAAACAGGCTGAAAAAGCTGCAGAAAGATAATAAAGCAGGGTGCATCGGAGCAGGCGGGAGTTTGAAACCTCAGTGGCAGAAAAACAGCTGTAAGCGTTGCAAACGCTTAATTCTTTTGTCAGATTTTTAAGATTTTGCTTCGGAGGCCTGTTATGAGAGTAAGAACAGGCAAATCAGAACCAGGCACACGCTTTTACATCATCAAAATCTACTACGATACCAAAGGTATCGAACATACCGGCACTGTTGAAAAACCGGGCAGCGAACAGGAAATCCGTGAAAAAACAGGTCGTGACCTTATGGACTGGGCAAAAGAACGCGCCGCTTTCCTGACAGAGCAGGAAAAACCGGAAAACCGGAATATCTCCATCGATTTCTCCCCTTCCTCTCTTATCACAAAGAATTACCGATATACCTTTTCCTCCAGCGGATTTTTTACAATCCCGGATCGGACAAAATCTGCGCCTCAATTCAGAAGAACGCAGACTGGCCCTTTAACCTTACAGAGATACTCCAGAAGCTCTGTTACGGCAGAATTCTTGAACCACGTTCCAAAACTCTCCTTCAGCAGCCGGATTCTGATGTTCTTCAGATGTACCGCGCTCCGGATGTTCTCTGTGAAAACTTTGAGGCTATACAGTCATAGCTTTACCGTAACACACTTAAACTCGGAGAAAGAAAAACAGGGGTAATATACTGATTGTCAGATTATTACAAAGGCGGATATGAAAAAGCCATAGGATTATCTCAAAACAATAGAAGGAAGCAAAAGTGACACCAAAAAAGATATGCAAAAAGCAGTTAAGTTTTAGCTGTCAAACTCGGGAGTATATAACAGAACCTCAAAAACTTTATAAGCCCCCGGGTCTCATTGCCGGGGGCTTTAGTTCTATAGTTATTACTGTTCTTCAAACATATCAGGACCGACTCCGCAAAGCGGGCATACAAAGTCATCAGGCATAGGGCCCTTGTGAATATATCCGCATATCTTGCACACATATGTCTTTTCAGGGGCCGCTTCCTCCGCAGGCGCTTCCTCTCCTGCCATTGAGGCCGCAACCGCTTCAACCAGCGCATCTATATCCGCCATCTGTTCTTCTTTTAGCGCGGATTTGATAGTTACTGTCTTTTCGATATATGTTGTATTCTTGCAAGGCTCAAGTATGGCTTTCATACCTTTTGCCGCCATAGGTCCCCACGATCCGTTTTCAACAAAAGCAACAGTTCTGTGTTGCAGATTGTGGTTTGCAATATCGTGAAGCAGATTTTCCATATTTACAAATACTCCTGCATTATATGTCGTTGAAAGGAATACGATATGGCTGTATCTGAAAGCTTCAGACAATATATATGAGGCGTGAACCGCCGAAACATCATACATTTTAGTTCTGATGCCTTTGTCAGCCAGCTTTGCGGCGATTACCGCCGCCACGCTTTCGGTGTTGCCGTAAACCGATGCATAAGGTATAAGGACTGCCTTTTCCTCAGGCTCATATCTGCTCCATTTGTCATACATACCGATAATGTCTGCAAGGTTGGTTCTGAATATAACACCGTGGAGAGGCGCCAGCATCTTAATGTCAAGCGCAGCAGCTTTTTTGAGGACAGCCTGCACCTGCGGTCCGTATTTTCCGACTATATTAGTGTAGTATCTTCTGGCTTCGCTGTAATCAACCTCTGTTTCATCGTCAAATATGCCGCCGCTTAATGCACCGAAGTTGCCGAAAGCATCTGCCGAAAACAGAATTTTTTGTGACTCCTCATAGGTAACCATTACCTCAGGCCAGTGCACCATAGGCGCCATAAAGAATTTAAAGGTATGAGCACCTGTGCATACAGTATCGCCCTCTGCAACAATCTGAACTCTCGCATCTATGTCAAATTCAAAGAACTGATTTATCATTTTTCTGGTCTTGTCGTTGCATACAACCGTAACCTCAGGATATCTCATAACCAGTTCTTCAAGTGATGCCGCGTGATCCGGCTCCATATGATTTATTATTACAAAATCAAGCGGTCTGCCTGCCAGCATATGTCTGATATTTTCAAAGAACTGCTTTGAAACAGCTCTGTCGACAGTATCAATTACCGCCGTCTTGCTGTCATCTACAAAGTATGAGTTATATGATGTTCCCTCCGGAACAGGATATACGTTTTCAAACCGAGCAATTCTTCTGTCGCTTGCTCCTATATAGCTTATCTTATCTGTTATTTTTCTTACACAGTACATAATCCCTCCGCCTCCTGTTTATCAGTATTTTTTACTTTATATCATATATTCTACTCAAAATCCACTGCGGTTTCAATACCGTATTTTTCTTTAAGTTCTCCCAGCTTTTTAAAATGAGCCTGCTGTGAATGTATCTGCTGAGCTTCTTTTGTTTCCCATGTTTCCAAAAGAAACAGCTCGTTTTCACGCTCTGCGGGCCAGTAGTATTCATAGCGCACATTGCCGTCTTCTTTTCTTGACAGAACGTCGATGCCGATTTCCCTGATTTCTCTGTAAAACCCCTCTACGGCATCTCTGTCACTGCCTTTATATGTAACATAAATAGTAAACATTAAATCCACCTCCTATTTGTAACTGAATTTTGAATTGCCGTCAATTATATTTATCCACGTATTTCCGACAGCAAGCTTTATCTCGTTGCCGTCCTTATCCCTGAATACTGTAGGGCTGTCCGGATTTTTTTTACTCCATGTGCATTCAAACATTCTGCCCTTTGTAAATACCCACGCGTCTCCGCCTGCGCACATATCTATATCCAGCCTGCCCTTGTGGTCAAACACGCTGCTTGATACCCTGTAGACTATAAGGTTTGAGGTTTTGATAAGCTCACCGTCTGTAAAATCGGCATATTCACCGCCGTTTACAAATTTCTGATACACACCCTCATCGCTTAAATACCTATACACATTGTCTGAACCGGAGTAGGCAACCTTTATCTCCGAAACTTCCTCGTTTGCCGCAAATTCTATTCCGCTTAAATCCGGAAGTTCATATTTCTGCCACGGCCATTTGAGGTTTTCTTTAATCTGCTCCTCACACTCTGCAAGATACTCGTCCTGCGCGCCTGTCAGAACAGCTTCCTCCTGCTCGTCCATAAAGCAGAACGTTCTCACATCCACTGCTGTATCCCAGCCGTTGTCTGCGGCCGCCTTGAGCACGTCCTTTGTATCCACCAGGCAGTCGTGCGGCGCAGGCTTTGCATCGGTTCTGTAAAAGAAGCTGTATTTCTGGGCAGGTATATACGCCACCTTGCCCTGCTCAAGATATTCTCTGGCCTGCGGACTGTAGCCGTTATGCACAAGTATTGCATTGTATTCTCTGGCAAGGTCAACTATATATGATCTGACGCTTCTGCATGGGCCTACGGTTTCCGGTATTTCACTGTAATATATGGCCTCAAGCCTTGACTGCAACCCCTCGACAGGCACCTCGTAGACTATATCCGCTTTTGATATTCCAAGCTGCGGCTTTGCCTCTCCCACATTGTCCGTTGACACTATCAGCGGCCTTGCGGGAAATGTTTCAACCGGCTCTCCTGTAAGCGGATTTGCCATTCCGGTTTTTTCTTCCTGAGGGCTCACATATACGGGAGTGTTGAATATGAAAATGCACACTCCTGCCGCTGCAATTATAAGCACCGCAAGTATAATTATTACTGCAATTTTGCCTTTTTTCTTTCGTCCTGCCATAAGTATATCTCCTGTTACAAATATTTCTCTATTTTAATATATGTCCTGCCTTTTTTGCTGTTTCCGCCTATCTCGGCAAGTTTTGCCTTACCAAGCCCCCGTATAACAAGTCTGTCCCCCTCATTCACATTGAAATCAGGCTTTACTGTCTGACTGCTGTTTACAAAGGTAATACCCTTTCGCACTGCCTCAGCCGCCTTTGCTCTTGAAATGCCAAAAGCTGATGAAAGCACACTGTCAAGCCGAAGCGATGCCACCGTATCGGATATTTCCTTAAACCTGAGGGGCGGCAGCTTGATGTCGCTGCTGCTTACTATTTCAAGCTTGAGACTTGTCCTGCCTGCCTTTTCATAATTATACAGCAGAAACTCTGAAATGTCCCGAAGAACTGCAATATCTGCGCCGTCCTCTCTTACGAGTATATCACCTATCTTTTCTCTTTTGAGGCCCATACCCACCAGCGAGCCAAGATAATCCCTGTGACTGAGCGCTCTGGAGCCTGCCTGTCTGCAGGCTCTTATCCACACAAGCGGGTTATCCTCTTCATTGTCTGCAAAATACTCCGCCGCACTCTGCGAAATCCATTCCGGTTTAAATACGCATATTCTCCTCTCGGCATCTTCGTATCCCCCGTAAAATTCAACGGCGCTGTCATATCTGTATTGCTCCCTTACAAGTGACTGCTGCCTCAAATCTAGAAATCCGCTGTTTCCCAGAGTATATCCGTTGGTGCATTTGTCATACAAATCTTCTATATGGGCAAAAAGTATTTTATCTTCCTTAACATTTTCGTACATTGCTGTTTAATCTTCCTTGCTTCTGTTGTATACTAATTATACGACAAATACACATTTTTCGAAAGGAGAAATTGATGAAATACACATATATTCCAAAGGGCGTATGTCCCAGAGCCATTGAGTTTGAAATAGAGGATAATACAGTTCGCAATGTCAGATACACCGGTGGCTGTAACGGCAACCTGCAGGCCTTAGGCAGACTGGTTGAGGGTATGAAGGTTGACGAGGTTGTAAGCAAGCTTGAGGGAATTCACTGCGGTATGAAAAAGACCTCATGCGCAGACCAGCTTGTAGCCGGACTCAAAGAGGCCATCGAAAAAGCTGCACAGTAAGACAAAGTGAAACAGCAAACATTAATACAACTGTGCAAATCAGCAGTTTATCAGCGTTACTTTCGAGTATGCGCTGATTTTTTTCTTTTTGCGCGGCTATGTAAAGAACGGTTCCCGGAGCAAGAAATATTCCCAGTGTGAACACTTCACCAACGCCCAGAGCATACATCATATACAGTCCGTAAAGAATTCCCGCTGCCGCAATTACACATTGCAGCATGCTTCGTTTCTTCCTCATAATGCACAGTTTCAGATAGTATGCAGCAGACACCAGATATACAGGCGCGCACAGCCTTGCCGCCAGCCCATATATATTCTGATATGATGCACCAGTCATTGTAAAAACAATTGTAAGAAGCTGAATTGCGCCGCAGGTGACAAGCACTGCGGCTGCAGGACTGCCGTTTCTGCCGGCTCTTGCAAAGAAACCCGAAAAGGCTCCCTGCCGGGCTGATGCCGCCATACATTCCGACGCCAGCAGATTGTAGCCCAGATAGGCTCCGCCAAGCGCCAGTATAACTCCGGCATTGATGATTACAGCTCCTGATTTTCCCGCTACTCTTTCAAACACATATGCAAGAGGCGGATTGCCAAGAGAAGCAAGCTCCTGCCTTGTCATGACGCCCATGGAAAGCACCGAAACTGTGAGATATATAAGGAGGACACACACAAAGGATACGGCTATCGCCCTGCCCACATCTTTGGGAAATCTGGCTCTTGCCGATACTGCCAGAGCGCCCTCTATTCCCACAAACGCCCAGAGGGATATTCCGGTGGTTGCTTTTATCTGATGCAGCATACTGTAACCTGTATCCTGTCCGAAGAAATTATCCATAAATATATTTATGTCAAAGGCTCTGAAAAATACAACAGCCGCTGCAAAGGCAGCGATTGGAATAAGCTTTGCGGCAGCAACCATAAGGTTTACATTTGCGGCGTATTCTGTTTCTTTCAGTAAAACTGCGGCTACGCACCATATGAACAGGCTCTGCCCTATCAGGACTGCAGCCCTGCTTCCCTGCGGCAGAAAATATGAAACCGAAACGGCAAGCAGACTGAGAAACGAAAGATTGCCGAACACAGCTGAAAGCCAGTAGCTCCAGACTGTATAAAAGCCTGCGCATTTACCAAAGCCCTCTCTTGCATAGGAATATATGCCTCCATTAGGCTGCCGGGCTGCTTCTCCAAGTCCGAAGAAGCACATAACCACCGCCAGCATTCCTGCTCCCGCTATAAGCCAGCCAATGAGTACCGCTGCGGTTCCTGCGCCTGCCGCCGCGAAATCTCCCGGAAATGCAAATACACCGCTTGCAACGGCGCTACCTGCGGATACGCCCACAAGACCCGCAAAGCCCAGTTTTCTGTCATTTTTTCCGCGCATAATAAAACTCCCCGGCACTAATATATTTAAGTGCGGAGGAGTTTATGCTTAACTTACTCTCCCATATCCCTTATCATCTTTATTTCTCCGGCATAGCCCTCAAGTTCATTAGGCGTTTCCAGTATGCATGGAAGCCCTTTGAGGTCAGGGTGATAAACTACTCCTGCAATAGCCTCAAGACCTATATGGCCCTCGCCTATGCGGGCGTGTCTGTCCTTATGCGAACCCGTGACATTCAGGCTGTCATTTATATGCAGCGCTTTAAGTCTGGCTATTCCGAGTACCTTGTCAAATTCTTCAAGGACTTCGTCAAGGTTATTCACTATATCATAGCCGCCGTCTGAAACGTGACAGGTATCAAGGCATACTCCCATTTTTTCATCAAGCTCCACTCTGTCTATGATTGCTCTCAACTCTTCAAAGTTTCTGCCGATTTCGCTTCCCTTGCCTGCCATGGTTTCAAGCAGCACCGTAGTTGTCTGCTCCGGCCGCAGTATTTCATTGAGAAGCTTTGCAATCATTTCAATTCCCGCCTCTGCGCCCTGCCCCACATGGCTTCCCGGGTGAAAGTTATAGTAGTTGCCCGGTGTGTATTCCATTCGTTTAAGGTCATCTTCCATAATCATATGTGCAAATTCTCTGACCCTTGCCTCTGCTGAGCAGGGATTAAGCGTATACGGCGCATGTGCAACCAGCTTGCCGAAACTGTTTTCCTCTGCCAGTTTTAAAAATGCAGCCACATCCTCCGGGTCTATATCCTTGGCTTTGCCGCCTCTTGGGTTTCTTGTAAAAAAGGCAAAGGTGTTGGCGCCTATGGCAAGGGCGTCTTTGCCCATGTGCAGATAACCCTTTGTCGATGACAGATGACAGCCTATATATATCATAAATCAGTTCCTCCAAATCAAGTATATATAGATTATACCCATACTCCGATGCAAATTCAATCGGATATCCGTTTTTACTGGCATTCCAGAATAATGCCCTCTATAGCCGGCGCCTGAGTTCCGAAGTTAAGTTTTTAGAAAAAGCCGATAACCGTTGAAGGTATCGGAAATTTTTTGTCAACATTTTATCTTTTCTGCATGGTTTGTTATGGTATAGAAGAACTGGAGGGTTTTATCTGTGTATCTACACAAACAGAAGAAAAAGAACGGTGATATCTATCTTTCAATCAAAGAAAAGTATCATGTGCCAAAAGTCGGTTCTCGCGAAAGAACCGTCGAAAGTATCGGTTATCTAAGTAAACGTGAACTGCTCCGACTTTCGCTTCGCTTAGAAGTCGGAGCTTCCTGCTTCAACCACTACTGCCCGGCTGATACCTTACGGTACTGAAAATTTTTTCTTATTTAAAAATACGCCATTTTTACTTCGGAACTTGAGATTTAAAAATGCAAAATGACCGGACTAAAAAATACAAAAAATTTCTATGAAAATCAGATAATGTGCTCAGAGAAACAGATTAAGATTAGTTAGGGGACCGGAGAAGAGGAATACAATCAATGACATAGAAAGATTCCTGCTGCAATGGTATGCTTATTTGTAAAATACGGTCAAAAACAGATCTTTCGGTTCATGTTAAATGAATAAAAAAAACTATAATATTATAAAAACAGTAATTTAAACATTATGCTGTACGAAAGGAGGAATTATGAACAGAAGTTTTATCAAAAAACTTATTGCAGTTATAGCTGTGCTGGTTCTTGCACTGTCATTTACAGCCTGCGGGGAGAAAGAAATCGACCCTGAAAACTATGTAACTGAAGAAAAATATGCAGAACTGCTTGATGCCGACTGGGGCTCCATGAGCTTAAAGGAAACGGAAGAATTTCTTGATGTAAAAGGAGAAGTTGACAAGAAGTTGTCCGAACAGATGGGAGAAGGCTTTACCGCAGCCAAATTCAAGGGACCTGAAGATGGTTCATATCTGATAATCAGATATGGCCCTGATGAGGATGGCAATGAAAAAGCCGGAAGCATCAGCCCTGCGGGCATATTCGTGGATATGACTCAATAATAATAAAACAACAGAAGCTGTCGTACCTTATTTATCGGAATCGGCAGCTTCTTTGTCTGTGTTAAATTATTTCCGGAAATCAGTGTCTTGTTTAAGACCTGTATCGGCAGCCTTGAAAGGCGGCTTCTGAAATACTAAAAATTTTTCTTGCTTAAATACACCATATGCCTAAAACGCATAGCCCGTTGATATTACCGGGTTGCGTTATCTTTACTTCGGAACTTGAGATACCCATACTCCGATGCAAATTCAAACGGATATCCGTTTTTACTGCCATGCCGAAATAATGCCCTCTATAACCGGCGCCAGCCATTTGAAAATCACCGTGAGTATAAGGGTGATTACTACGGCCCTGCCGATTATCAGCCTCCAGCCGTACCTGACATCGTGCTCTATCTCTCCGGTTCTCAGTTTCTTTCTCAGTGATACTACATTCGCTGCCGACAAAACCGCATAAGCTGCAAGGAGCAGTCCTGCCGCCAGCAGACAGATCATACCGGCTGCAAAGCTTTTAGGCATCAGAGACATATCGGTACCGGTATATCCATATACCCATGCTCCCAGAAGTACTGCTGCTACAACTGCCGGCTGCAATACTTTTATTCTCTGTTTTTTGTAAAAGAAATCAAGTCCGTCACGGTCTGTATATATTTCCTCCGCATTTACATCGTCCGTATAAAAGACGCGGCTGCCGCATTGCTGAAACACTCCTGCGTAATGCCAGCCTGCCGAGCTGTATATTTCTTTTTCTTCTTCGCTTATCATAGAAAGCTCGATAAACCCGGCCGGTACCAGCCTGTATTTTCTCTTTGCGGGCTCTCCCTTTTCAAAGATCACATTCTGCCACACACTACTGTCCTTAAAAAACAGTCCTTTGGCTGCCATATCAGAAAGCCAGCTTTCTGCTGCGAATATATCTGTATCTAAAAACGGCGTTAATTTTCTTACTGTATTTTTTCCCATAAGGCTGCTCCTCTCCATAAGTTTCTGCCATGCCCATCTGATGCTTAAATTGTCATTATCAGTAAAAGCGTATACACCATAATTGCAATTGTGACAGCTTTGCCAAATATCAGCCTCCCGCTGTATTTCACATCGTGGCTTATCTGCCCGCTTTTGAGCTTCTTTTTTAATGATATTATATTTGCCGCTGATGCAGCAGCATAAATAGCTGTCAATACTGTACCAGCCAGTATATATATCGCACCCGCACCGTTTGTTCCCTCAAGCACAGCAGGCCTGTCACCTTTGAAGCAAAACAGATATACATCAAATATCAAAAGAGCTATCATCAGAACTGACGGCGGCAGGACCTTGCTTCGCTGTCTTTTGTAAAAGAACTCAAGACCCTCGCTGTCTGTATATATTTCTTCGGCGTTTTCATCTTCTGTGTAAAATACCCGGCTGCTGCATCCCTGATATACTCCGGCATAATGCCAACCTGCCGACTCATATACAGACATTTCCCCTGTGGTTATTGTATAAAGCTCCATCGGTTCTGCCGGAACAAGCCTGTATCTTCTCTTTGCAGGCTCTCCCTTTTCAAATACCAAATTCCACCAGAAAGCGCCTTCTTTAAAAAAGAGTCCCTTTGCAGCCATATCCGAAAGCCAGCTTTCTGCCGCAAATATATCCGTATCTATAAACGGCGCTATTTTTCTTACTGTGTTTCCTGCCATAACGCTACTCCTCCCCGCATGCATCTGCTATGCACTGTTTCAGCCTGTTAATCTCGGCTTCGTAAATACCCCTGCCGGTTTCTGTAATGCTGTATGTTATTTTCCTGCCCTCCGAGGAAACTCTGTCTATAAGGCCCTCTTTCTGAAAATTCGACAGTATGGTGTAAAGAGTGCCGGGTCCCATAGATACTCTGCCGCCTGTGATATCTCTCACATAGCCTGCGATCTCTGTACCGCACATATCCTGTCTGCTGAAAGCCATAAGGACATAAAACATTGTTTCTGTTAATGTATCAAGCGCTTTTTTTGACATTGCTCCTCCTCTTAATATCGATATTCGATATTTCATCTTCAGTATAATATCGAAGTTCGATATTGTCAACACATTTTTCTTTACTAAATGCTTAAAGGAATATATAATATCATACGGAAAATCCACATATACAAAGGACAACACAAAATGCAGGACAGAAATCTGAAATATATATTGTTTATTCTTATACAGAGTTTAATATACGGCTTCGGCAATCCTCTTACCAAGACAGCCTATGAAACTATAACTCCCCTGTGGCTTATTGCCCTCAGGTTTACCATATCAACCGTGCTTTTCATAGTGGTTTTCAGAAAGCAGATATTTGCAGACACCGGCTGGCTCAAATCAGCCGTATGGCTTCCCTCCGCCCTCTGCTGCGCCGGAGCGTACATAACCTGCAATATCGCTCTTAATATTACAACAGCAACCAATGTAGGCTTCATTATGTCAATGCCCGTACTGTTTGCGCCTCTGCTGCAGAGCCTCGTGCTTCGCAGGAAATATCAGTTCAGGAAACTTCCGATTCAGCTTGTCGCTATAGGCGGGTTGTTTCTGCTGTGCTGTAACGGCGGGCTGTTTGCTTTCGGACCGGGAGAGGCTCTTGCTGTTCTTGATGCCCTTTGTCTTGCGGGAGTTCTGGTGTTTACGGAAAAAGCTCTCGACAGCAATATGAATGTTTTTCAGATAACGGTAACCCAAATGGGTGTTACTATGATTATCTCAATCATACTGGCATTTGCATTTGATAATACGAATGTTATTGCAGGTACAGATATCAAAGCGTGGCTGGTTATACTCTATCTGGCTGCGGTCTGCACCATAGGAGGTTATCTGCTGCAGAATGTCGCCGTAACACGCCTTTCATCCTCTGCAGTTGCAATGCTCCAGTGCACTCAGCCCATACTCACAGCATTTGCTTCGTTTCTGCTGCTGGGTGAGACTCTGACAGGAACAGGCCTTGCAGGCGGCGGAATAATCATAGCGGCTCTGATAGCGGACAGCCTTATCTCAAGGCGCTGAAGGTTTTTCTTTACAAAACAATCCGCGGGAAATATAATTTGAGTAGAATTACAGAAGCGGAGGTCTGACAATGCAAAAGGAAATAACATCTCACATTCCACTTTTAGACGAAAACGGTCAGTTAAACTGCCCCGGCTTTGCCAAAAAACTCTACTGGCAGTATGACAGAAAGGCAGTCAAAGCCCCTCGTTTTAAAATCAAGGAGTGGGATTATTACTATATAATCAATGACAATTTCTGCGTGGCGCTGACTATTGCGGACAATTCATATATGGGACTTGACAGCATCTCCTTTATATCTTTCAGCAGGGAATGTCCATGGGAGCAGACTGTAAGCCGTATGCAGTTTTTTACCTTCGGCAGAAAAAACATACCTCACACATCGGAAAAGGGCGATCTGTTTTCAGAGGGCAAGGGCTACACGATTTCGTTCAGACATCTCGGCGACAGAAGAATTCTGACCTTTAAAATGGATAAGTTTCTCAACAAAAGACCTATTGAGGGGAATATAACTGTTCACTGTCCCGAAACGGAGTCGATGGTAATAGCAACACCGTTTGCAAACGCTCCAAAGGCGTTTTACTATAACCAGAAAATCAACTGTATGCCTGCAGAGGGCTATGTGTCTATGGCAGACACTATGTACTACTTCGACATGGAAAACTCCTATGCAGGTCTTGACTGGGGCAGAGGCGTATGGACCTACAAAAACACATGGTACTGGGGCAGCGCATCAGGTGCCGTAGACGGCATACCGTTTGGGTTTAATATAGGGTATGGCTTCGGTGACACCTCTGCCGCAAGTGAAAACATGATATTCTATAACAATAAGGCGCACAAGATAAGTCAGGTGAAATTCAATATCCCTATGAAAAACGGCAGAGAGGACTATATGTCCCCTTGGACTTTCACCAGCGATGACGGCAGATTTGAAATGGACTTCGTACCTGTTATAGACAGAGCCGCCAAAACGGACTTCAAACTGCTTTGTTCAGATCAGCATCAGGTTTTCGGCAGGTATACAGGCAGAGCTGTTTTAGATGACGGTACTGTGATAAATATAAAGGACTTCATCGGTTTTGCCGAGAAGGTATATAACAAATGGTAATAATTAAGGGCTGTACTTTCAGATTGAAATCTATCGGTACAGCCCTGCGCTTTCTAGTATCTACTGTCTATATCTCTTATTCATTCTTTTCAGCTTCCTCAGGTTTACTTCCGGGAACACCTTTCAGACTGAACACAACCACACTGGCAATTATAACGATGCCGCCGATTATCGTTCCCATATCAGGCACTTCTCTAAGCAGAACAAATCCGAGCACAGAAGCCACCAGAGGTATTACAAACAGCCAGTTGCTCACAGTGCTTGTGTTTTCCGCCATATCAAGCGCGCGGTTCCAGAATATATAGGCGAGGCCTGCCGGGAAAAGCCCTATATAAAGCACTGCCAGAGCGGCAGGAACTGTTGCCTCACAGAAATCCGACACAGTTGCCGGAATAAATGCAAGCATTTCAACAGCGCCGAATACTGCGCTCCATGTCACTATATCCATAGGCGAATATCCCTTTTCGCCAAGCTTGCGGCAAATAACATTGTATACGGCAAACACTACCGCATAAAGCGCTTCCCATAAAATCCCGATGCCGCCGGACAGACTTCCCTGCCACAGAAGAAGAATGCATACTCCCGCAAATGCAGCGCATATGCACAGCCAGCCGACAGGTCTGATTTTTTCACCATATATTTTCCATACGCCGATAGCCGTGAGTACAGGAGCTATAGATGTAACCATAGAAGCTGTGGAAGATGTCAGCGTTTCCAGTCCAAGATTAAAAAACAGAGAGCAGGCGGAGTATGCTCCAATGCCGGTAATGGCAAACCACAGTAAATCCATTTTGCAAAACGGCTTTTTTAATGCAAAGGATTTTCCCAGCAGCAGCAGAAATACTGCCGGCACAACGCAGCGCACACACGCAAGCGTATACGATGAAAACTGATCTCCGATAATCCTTGTAAAAGGAAATGCCGAACCCCATATCAGTATTGTAAAAAACGCAAACACATGCATTTTGTAATTTTTTTTCATATAAAATTGCCTCCTGAAATTTCTTTTTTTCACGAAAAAACGCCACACCCTAAATGGTGTGACGAAAAAACGCTCTCAGAAAAGTTCACACAAATTTTCTGTAGTAATTATATCACGTTTCCTGCCTGCCGGCAAATTGTTTTTTATCTATATTAACCCCTTTTTCTAATCCTCTGCTACTGCAGATTAAGCTTTCTGTCAAGCATCACATAAGTCACTGCCCAGTATACCGCAATCAGTACTGCCTGTACTGCAATTCCCCACAGGAAGAGCGTGCCAAACTCGTCAGCACTGTTGACTGCGAAATCAAAAACATCTCCGCACACAGCGCCTGCAATATTAATCAGAATGCTTTCGCATATTCCAAACACTATATATGCCGCAACTGCTCCAATAACTCTGTGATTTGCAAACAGCTGTCCTGCTGATATTGCTGCATATATTTTGGCAGTGCCCATGCCGCAGCCAAATATCATAAGCAGAAACAGCTCCACCCCATAAAGCGCAATCTGCCCCTCACTTATATAAAGTCTGATCTCGTCAAACACTCTTCCGATATCTGTAAACAATTCACCCGGCGTCACAAAAACTGTTACCAGTATAAATGCCGATATGCCTGCTATTACAGCTCCGCATACAACCCATATAACTGCCGAGAGCAGCTTGTTTGCGATATGTGTATTAGTATTTACGGGAAGTGTGAAGCACAGATACCCTTCATTGCCCAGCAGATTTTTGTAAAATCTCTGTATAATCAGTATTATTGTAAATACAAATATCGCAACTGCCAGAAGTACATATACTATTCCTGTCACCGACATGGCAATATTCGTTATAGCCGAGGATTCACTGCCATTGCCAACGCCTGCATACAGCGATATTCCAAACAATATGCTGACAGCTATAAACGCCCCGTATACCGGCAGCATCACTCTGCCTACTGATTTTAATTCATATTTCATTAATGTCCCTAACATTTAAATACCTCCCTGAATAATCCGTCTATACTCTTTGCTTCTTCTTCGCGAATTGCATCAGCTTCCTTGTGAAGCACTATACTGCCCTCTTTGATAAACACAACCTCATCGAGCACATTTTCAACGTCTGCTATCAGGTGCGTGCTTATTACCACCAGCGCCTCAGGATTGTAATTGGTAATTATAGTCCTGAGTATATAGTCCCTTGCAGCAGGGTCAACGCCTGCAATAGGCTCGTCAAGGAAATACACCTTGGCATCTCTGCTCATTGTAAGTATCAGCTGCACCTTTTCTCTTGTTCCCTTTGACATTTTTTTAAGCTTCATATCCTTGTCAAGATCAAGGCTTCTCAGCATTTCCTCTGCCTTTGCCGTATTCATATCGCTAAAGAAATCGCTGTAATACTTAATAAGCTGGCTTACCGACATATAGTCGGGAAGAAAATCTCTGTCGGGAAGATAGGCAACCTCTGCCTTTGTTTCCTTTCCCGGGCTGTTTCCGTCAATCAGAATCTCACCCTCAGACGGTTTCAGAAGTCCGTTTGCCAGTTTGATAAATGTTGTTTTGCCGCTGCCGTTTGGTCCCAGAAGGCCTACTATTCTGCCTGCTTCAAATTCAAGGTCTATTCCCCTCAGAGCTTCCGTCGCTCCGTATTTTTTAGATAAATTCCTGCATTGTAATATACTCATTTCAATCCTCCATACTCCACTGTTTTACTGCATCAACTATTTCTTCTCTGCTCATACCGAGCCTGCCGAGGCTGTCAAACAGCTCATTTATATATTCCCTGCTCAGGGTTTTTTTCAGATTATCAAGCACTTCTTTTTCCTCCGTTACAAATCTTCCGCTGGTTCTCACCGAATAAAGCAGCCCCTCTCTTTCAAGCTGCGCAAATGCCTTCTGCATCGTGTTGGGATTAACCCCTGCCTCAAGAGCCATATCTCTTACAGGCGGAAGCTTGGCTCCCGGTTCATAAAGACCGCTTGCAATACTTATCTTAACCTTATCAACTATCTGTGTATAAATAGGTATGCCTTCTTTAAAAGTCCACTCCATTTCTTCTCCTTTCTCTAATCCTCTTTTGTATTATTGTATTACTTGCTTAGTACAATAATGCCGCTTTGCATATTTGTCAACACATTTTTAAAAAGTTTTTCAAAAAATTTAAAAAAGCTGCCTTGGATTTGAATTAAGGCAACTCTTTTAATGAATCATATTTCCACCTCTACGCTCAATTGAAATATTGATTTAAATATTCTGTTTTATTAATTAAATCAAGCTCAATCAAGCTCTAAAAGCATTACTATTACTGACTTTTTATATCTTATTATGTTCTTATATATACGTTAATCTCGATTGAACAGAATGTTTTAGCTAAGAATCCAACAAGAAGTTTGTTGATTCTTTGAATCTGTTTTAATAACGCCCTTTCTTCTAAGCGCTGTCAGTAATGTTGATATTTTAGAATTTTTTTGTTTATCAGTAAGCATATCAGGCAATTTATCCCATATCAAGTCTTTAATATCATTTCTCTGGGCTTTTCCGTATTGTTGTAAATAGCTGACTATCAAGTCTTTATAATACTGATCGTCAAAGGCTTTATTTCTTATATATTTTGCTTCAGCATCCATTGTTTTGGAAACATCCGCAGATAAAAACAGATTATTTACACGTCCCTCAACTAAATGATACTTGCGCAACAGTTGTATTGCTTCTTTGGTTAATTTTTCGGTTCGTCCTTTTTGAACTAAGTCAATAAGATACACCATTTCAAGATTCAGTTCAGGGTGATTAAAAAGTATATAGGTATATTTCTCATCAATAATTTTTCCATAAACTGTAACTACTACTTTATTGCTTTCAGAAAAATCATAGTCAGGCATCGGGAAGTATTTTTCCTTTTGTATCCTGTAAACTTTTTTTATTCCGCTTGTTGCAGTATCAATCATATGAAATTTCACCATTGAATCAGCTAACAGCTGGTTTCTATAGAATGGAGGATTATATGTTGTCTTTAATACGGCCTCAATCGTTTGCGGAAGAAAATCTCCAGGATTCGATATAGAAATCATATCATCAAATTCATTCACATATATTCTGCCACCCAACTGATAATTTGAGTGAGCAATGCAATTGTTTATTAATTCTCTTAGCAGCCAAAAATCGTATTGCTGTGTTTCTTTTGGAAATAACGATAACTGATTTGGCATATATCTGTATGTCAAATTTCGTATTCTTGAAAACACTTTATCTGCAACCATAATAAAAGGGATATTAAATATTTCATAGTCTTTATTAGTCCCATCACTGCCGAACAAGCGCCACATCATCGATGGCGGTGACTTCATCAAATAGTCATAGTCAGAATTACCCAATAAAAGCATCGCAGCATTAGTTACTTTACCATTTATTATCAGCTTTAACTTTGTCAAAAACTCTTCATCTGACAATTTGTCAATTTCCTCTGATATATGCGGTCTCTGCATTTTTTCTTTATACTTTTCTCTTGCTACGGTAATGGCTTCAGAATCTAAATGCTTAACAGAAGCATCACTAATTAACTGTTTCGACCAATCCAACCGCTCCTGACTTCTAATCTGGTCAATCTTAAATTGCTGCAAAGGTATTAAACTTTCACCCGCTCTAGCATAATAATTGTTCTTCCACGAAGTTGGCATCCCTGCAACAGCAGCAGGCACCTTAAACATTAAAACACGATGAATTTCATTATCTTCAAAAGAAATTGGATGCAATTCAATAATATCAATAAAGCTAATTCCATCAGTGGTTCCCTTAGATATTTCATACTTGAATTTTTCTATTAGTGTCTGATCGCCGCTTTTAAATGCTGTTCCAACAATATGTTTTTTATCTTTTTCACTTACACCTAAAACAAACCAGCCATACTGCTGTGACTTTAAGTTCGCTTCGTTACTGATTGCGGAGAAATATTGTCCTATTTTATCTGTAGAATAATGTCCCTTGGCTTCTTTAAACTCTACAATTTCATATTCCCAGTTTTCCATAAGCGACTGCAGAATTTCATAGGAATCTGCTTTTTCACTTCTAATATCATATTTGAAATAATCCATAGTCTATATACTCCCCTACTGTTATTATCCGTTGTTCCTGCAATGTTAAACAATCAATTTTCATACAGAAAATGCACAAATTCCTTTATATGCTCTGCTTTTTGGCTGTCCATAAACACCGTATTGTATCCCTTGTGGTGCTCCGTAATCATTCCGGCAAATTCAAGACCGGAATGTCTGCAGTACCGCTCAAGTCCCTCTTCAAAAATATCAGAGCCCTTTTCCGGCGGATAACCGCAGGTCGTCACTGCCGCAAGTCTTTTGCCCGCCCATATTGCAGGACCTTTTGTTTCACCGTAGTATTTGTTCATGCCGTAGACAAGCCGGTCCATAACAGCTTTTAGCGGCGGTGTGCAGTACCATGAGTAAATCGGAGTTGCAAACAGTATAATATCGGAGTCCAGTATATCCTCTGCTATCTGCTGCATATCATCATTTCTGAAGCAGTTAAATCCGCTCCAGTCCTGCTGGCATCTCCTGCAGGCAATACAGCCGTCTATCTCCATATCATACAGATAGTGATATGTAAATTCCTCGTTCATTCTTTTAAGTTCACTGCAGAACACCTTCATAAGCGCTGCAGTATTGCCCTGCTTTCGCGGACTTGCCATAAGTATACAGGTTTTCATAAGATGTTTCTCCTTTGTTATGGGTTACATCTGCCGCAGGGCTCATATCCTCTGTCTATGAGAGATTCCCTGCTGCCTCTGTAGGTTTCTCTGTTTTTATCTGAAATATCCCCTGCGCTTGCGCAGTCCGCATAGTGAAATTTATGGGAATTTGTATTAAGCACGTATTCTGTTACAGCGCCTCTTTCTGTCTTGCTGTCGCTCTGCCGGCTGCTTTCACCTGTCGCATAATCAATGGAAATTCCCGGCTGCACATTATAGACATAAACGTTATACCAGATGCCCTCGCCGTTATCCTCGACAGAAGCTGCCTCCATCTGAACTCCACTTGCCAGCAGATTGTTTCCGTCATATATCGGCGTTACGCGATAAATCACATGATTGTCCGTTTCCCTGATATAGTCTGCCACCATATCCTCAAAGGGCAGCATACCCTCCACATTCATATATCTGGTGCCTGTAATCAGATTTCTCTCGTTGGCGTTCTCCCCTGTGAGCTGGTAGCCTATGAGATGGCACCGGTTGTAAAGGTATTTGCCGTCAACATTATCATATTTAACGGTATGCCAGCCTGCAGGCTTCACCGAACCTATACTGCCGCGCTTTTCTGTCGGCATCAGGTCCCTGCCTATATTAGCATAGGCGCTGCCGCATCTGCCGAGGCTGTCAAGGCTGCTGTAGGTTTCAAAGGAGGATACTGTAAAATCCTCTTCATCAAATTCAGGCTCGTTGTTATTAATTGCAACATACGGCTGCCCGCTGTATTCCGGTACCTGTGAAAGCTCAATGCCGCCGTCTGGATTTCCTCCCATCTGCGTCTGCGCGCTGCAGCCTGTCATTATCATACAAACCGCAATGCAAAGTATCACTGTAATTTTAAATCTCTTTTTCATCTCATATACACCCTTTTAGTTATTTTTTCGTGAGAGCTGCCTTTAAGTTCAGTTTCCGAAACGAGTCTGAACAGCTCTGTATCAGTATCAAAGTATCTGTCGGCAGGATAGGCTTTGTTCCAGCAGTATATAACAAGTGTATCCGCTTTGCCTGCCGCCTCTGACACATCCATATCCTCGGCAAAGCAGTAATCTCCCCTGCCTGCCGATAATGCGGGACTGCCGCTGCATATAACCCGGCTGTCAGCATATTTTTCAAACAGCGCAAAGGAATAGTCACTTGTGTACAGAAGATGTTCTCCTGTCATATCCAGTATATCCTCGCAAACCGCTCTGTCACGCGACTGCCGCCTGCCGTTAAACATTATTCCGTTTTTGTTATCAACGCAGATTATAAGGTTCAATGCGCCCTCCCGCCTTTCTTACGTATATATTAAGTATAGCATTTATTTCTGATTACGCCACCTCTAAATGTGACAATTTTCGACTGTTTTTCTTGACTTTTAATACAATATGATGTATTGTAGATAGGCAATATTTAAAGGAGAAACAACATGAGACTCAGAAAAGAACCCGACACAATGCAGGAACAGGAAGTGCTTCTGATTGCAGAAGTATCAGATGCTTTTGCTCACCCTGCCAGAATTAAAATGTTCAGATATATTATGAAATGCAACAGAGAGAGAACTCCTGTCTGCAATAAGGACCTGATTGCAGAATTCGGATATGCGCAGGCAACCACCTCACAGCACATTAAGAAGCTGGTGGATGCAAGGCTCCTTGAAACAAGAAAATCCGACAAGTTCACATATCTGTATGCCAACCTGGGTATGGTACAGCAGTATGTAAACGCAGTAAGGAAATTTGACTGAAAAAAGCCTTCCCGCACATAAGATGCCGGAAGGCTTTTAAATTATCACAGTCCTGTTATCTGCCCGCGTGTTTTTTGATTGCTTCAAAAGTCACATCACTTATGACATGCTCCAGCCGGCAGGCATCTTCTGCTGCTATTTCAGGGTCAACGCCAAGGGTTATAAAAAACTCTGTAAGCAGTTTATGTCTTTCGTAGATTTTCTCCGCTCTCCTGCGGCCTTCTTCTGTAAATGTAATATATCCCTTGCTGTCAACAAGTATATACCCGTCTTTTTTAAGAAGCCCCACAGCTCTGCTTACACTTGGTTTTGAAAAATTCATATAATCCGCTATATCTATTGACCTGACATCTCTGCCGTTTTCTCCAAGTCTGAGTATGGTTTCAAGGTACATTTCGCCCGATTCCTGAATTGACATACTCTACCTCCGTTTCATTGTAATATTCTATACTCATATTGCATCTCAGCGAGTGCCTTACCCTATCGGCTAAGCACTCTGAAACATATTATACCACATTAAAGCCGTCAAGTGTTACTTCTTGTTATATTCCTAAAAGATTTTTTATCCACTGTATAAATCTGTGCCACCCGGTTTCCTTTTCAGGCTCTCCGTATTTCCACCTGTCTATGATTTCTCCCTTCTGATTATACGCCGTAACTTCAAGGCTCTTACCGGTTGCATTTACCACCTCGTAGGTACTGTCACTTCTGTTCATATATTCAATATATGACGGCAGGTTGTTTACATCAAAATAATCGCTTCTCTTCTGTCCCGAATTCCCCTGTATATATGTTATGCCGTTTATCTCCTCAGTTCGCATATACAGGTGGTGATGCCCCGAAAAGCACAGGGAAACTCCGTATTTTTCCATTACCGGCACCCAGCTTTCCCTTATTCTTTTGTAAACCTTGTTGATATCGTTTACACTGTAGGGCTGATGATGCATACATACTATCTTCCATTTTGCCGCAGTATTTTTAAGGTCTGTTTCAAGCCATTCCATAACTGCTTTTTTCTCTTTTGCATAAAGCACCTTGCCGTCTGCTCTTTCTCTTTCCTTTAACAGAAAGCTTGAGTTCATAACTGTAATGTGACAAAGCCCGTAGTCAAAGGAATAGAATTCCTCCGCCAGTCCTGCCGGGCCGTTCTGCGGAAGCGACATCATATCAAGATACGACGGAATTGTGCCGTCAGTTTCATGATTTCCTATTGAAGTCATAACCGGAACCGATGCAAATACCCTCTCGCCGCT
>CAKQOW010000039.1 GCA_934256595.1 uncultured Clostridia bacterium | reverse complement strand
CCTACGGTCCTTCTTATTAGAAGCATATTATTCTGAAATCTAATTATCTCTTCCATGATGTCACCTCCATGTTTGCAGTCTATACCTTGACAAATATTTTGTCAAGGTATTCATATTTCTTTTGCACTTCAGAAAAGAAGAAGCACTATAAACCCCAAATATTCTTTCAAATTACAAATTGATACATTATATCATCTAATAAGTTTTACTTTCATTTCCCCTCATGATCATGAGGCTTTTTTCGTTCAAATTGTGCGATTATATAAAAAGCGTAGGATTTCTCCCACGCATTTATACTATTATTTCAGCTATTCCGATCCGATCTTCCAAAGGTGTAAATAAGGTGTAAATTCTACGTTTCCATCCAAGAAACCCAATAAAATCAAGGCGTTTGCCCCGTCCCTTAAACACTGCCGTGGCAGATGAAAAGTATTTTTGTCATAGTTTTCTCAACTCCTTTGAACTCTGGTTATTATAATATAGCTCAACTGTAAAAGCTGTGTAAACCGTATTTTCGTTTTAGTATGAGGTTTTTAACATATTTTTATTATCTTTTTGCCTTATCTAATACGTATTTTCGTTTTACTCCAAGCTTTAATATTTAATCCTGAAATAGTCAAGATACTCTTTATACTTATCCTGTGCTGCCAGACAGGTATCCGTCAGATATCCATTTTCCTTATTCCACTCCTTTAATCCCCTGTAATAAAGCACTTTCAGGTTATCCTCAATAATAAACGGTACAATACCATGTTTCAGGCATTCCTTGAACATAATCAGCCTGCCTACACGACCGTTTCCGTCCTGAAAAGGATGAATTCTTTCAAACTTAACATGAAAATCCAGGATATCCTCAAAAGTCTTTTCTTCCCCTGCATTGTATTCTCTAAGCAAGGCTTTCATTTTACCTGCAACCTCTTCCGGAAGATCAGTTTCCATACCGCCTACTTCATTAGGCATTTTCTTGTAGTCGCCCACCTTGAACCAGTCTTTTTTGGAATCACATGTACCTGCTTTTAGAACCTGATGAAGCTCTTTGATAAGCTTCTCCGTAAGCCGTGATTTTGCCTTATCAATAACTATGTCCACACAGCGAAAATGATTTACGGTTTCAATTATATCGTCTACATTGATGACTTCATTTTCTACCCCTATGGTATTGGTTTCAAAAATATATCTGGTCTGTTCCTGAGTAAGCCTGCTTCCTTCCATATGATTGGAATTGTAGGTCAGCTCTATCTGTGTTTTATGATAAATACCACCGGAATATTTGCTCGCTTTTTCTTCCTGCATAATATCCAGTAATGTAACCGGCTGCGTCTTTCGTTTGTTGGAACGTTCAGGTTTGCTTGCATTTTCAGGTATGTTCCATGTCTTGCCAGTAACAAATGCTCCGTCTACTCGTCCCTTGGCACAGTAGTTTCTTACACTGCGCTCTGATATATTCCATTTTACTGCCACCTCGGCAACTGTAAGGTATCTCAATCGCTTTTCTCCATTTATCTTATATAATTCTTTTGATATATATTATATCATGCTATCGGCAATATTTTATGTCTATTTCTGCTTATTTATTATATTTTTTGCCGTTAAAACCTATTATCGTTTCGCTTTCCCTTAAATATCAGTCTTTTAAGAAAACAATATACACTAAGCATCCAGTCTGCTGATTAAGTATTACTGCATATAGCTTTGAATATAACTGTTAAGCTTTTCTTCGGTATCAACACCATATGTGTCCGCTACATGAGTAAAATAATTTCTGATTTCATCTTTACTGATAATTTCTCTGGCCGGCTCTGATGCCTCATACCCCTCTCTGGCGTTTTTCCACGGCAGCTCCTCATGAGTTATACTCTCTAAAGCCTTGCCACTGTATTTTCCAAATGTATTGATTACTAAGTCAATAACCTTTCTTTCCTGCTCGCCCAATTCTTCAAATCTGTCTTTGAATATTGCAAACCGGTTATCATCTATAGGATTATACTTAAAATCTTTAAACAGATTATACACATCTTCATAAACAGGTCCATGGGTCCATGCCATACAATCCTCCTCATACAAAGGCTTATCAAACAGTGCCATGTAAATCCCCTGTATGAAATACAGTATCTTTTGCAGTGCCAGAGGTGTAATTTCTCTCATCTGTTCAAATACATAGGATATTGTCAGCAGCATTTTATCTGAAACACAAAAAAGGCCTGCTGTTTTTTCAGCTGTTTTCATAGCCTTATTATAGGCGGTTTCACCCATTTTTTCTGCGTTCTCATTCAGCAGCTTAATCATATATGCAGGTGATGAAAGAGCTTTTTTAATAATATCAGAATACTCCTTTGAGGGCATCTGTCCTGATAAATATCTGGTAATTGTTATTTCTCCAAAGCCCAGCGCTATTGATAACGGCGCCTTTCCGATATTATATATGGCCATTATTTTCTGAATGTCGTCAGTACTTACTATACCTTCTGCATGACGATATTGTTCATCAATAGCTCTTATATTTGCATCTAAAAGCCCCGGAATATCCATTTCCTCCCCGCATTCATCACATATTGCAACAGTGATTTTAAATTCACAAGGTTTATCTCTGATTATTTTCTGTACAGTTTTTTTGCGCAGTTTATATGATGTTTCTTTCCTGCATTCTGTGCAAAAATCAAACATTTTCTCCTTTACCATTTTATTGTCCTCCTATTTTTTTACTTCCCTCTCTAACATTTATCTAAATTTATAATTTAACGGGTATTTTTGCTTATGAAATGAAATCACGATTACATACAATGATTCCAATTTATTAAACTTAATATAAAGCGATACCTGTTCTTCTTCAGAACCAAATCTATTTAACAGTTTTACATCTTTCCCAAATACATATAATAATTCATGCTCATATCCTTTATGGGTATTATGTCTTATTTCTGAAAAGTCGGCGGCCTCAAGGCTCAGCAGTATCTGTTTTCTTTGTTCCTCACTGATAACATAATCCACGAATAAGTCCCGATTATCCTGCCGGTTTTCGTTCATTGCTATTCTATATCTGCCGGCATTAATTGCTTCTTTTACATCTTCAAGATACATTTCAACATCTTCTATTGTAACGTTCACATCTCATCCTCCAACTTTTATGATTGCTTTTTTGTTTTTTTCTATCATAAGTATATGCCAGTGATTGCTTTTTGTCAATATCCTATCATTCAGACATGGTAAACTCTTTTTTATTCGTATAATACCGCAAAATCCACAGCAGTTATGCCATTTGCCAAAATGACACCTTTTACTGTGGATTTTACCGTTACATTATGAAGTTTAATTATAATCAGCTCTACTTAATATACATATTCAAACAGTTCATCGACGCAACATAGTGATAGTCAATCCTGTCAGTAATCCCCCGTATAATCCGTATTCCGTACTGACTGTCACTGTATTTGTACTCCAGCGGATTAAACTTCCTGCCGTTATCTCTGACAGACAGGCAGCCGCTATTGTCATCATTTAACACAAGCCTTATATCTATAAAGTGGTTTTTCCTGCTGTCCTTGTAGCCATGCTGCACAATATTGCTCGCAAGCTCCTCCAGCGCCAGACAGATTCTGAACACCTTATTGCGCTCAAAGCCCGACTCCGCACAAAAGTCCCTCAGCTTATCGCAGGCTTTGGCCACATCTTCCATATTATCCGCTACAGATATCTGGCACACTCTCCTGTTATCCGGCTCAAAGTCTTTTTCTGTTGCCATAATATAATCCAGAATACCGTCGCCTCTGTATTTGTGAAGAAATGGCATAGTCGCAGCAAAGAACAGAATTCCAGCAGCAAACTTGCCAAGCCATATGCCGTTAAGCCCCATCAGATTTCCAAGCACAAATGCGCTTAAAACCCATGTTGCAAAGCTGTAGAATACACATACCGCATTTGAGAGCATTACCTTTCTCGTTGAAAGATAGTGATACATCAGAAGCAGTGAGAATATATCTCCCGGAAGCGCAACAGCATAAAATCTCAGGCTCACAACTGTACATTCAAGAGTTGCCGCATCGGCACTGAGCATACCCGCAGAAATTGCAGGCGCAAATATGAATATAACGAGGCCCATGCCGCAGGCTAAAATCATACCGTACCTGAAAGCAACTTTAAAGGATGCCCTGAGAGCTGTTTTGTCACGCTCCCCGTAAAACATGCCGCTGAACACCGCAATGGTAGAGGTAACTCCCATGAGCACCGCATCGGCAAAGGTTCCCACCGTATTCTGCACAGAAAAAGCAGCAACTGCCATTTCACCTGCGGCGGCGGTAAGCATGTGATTGAGAATAACCGATGTACTGCAGAAGCACACACGGTTAACAGCGCTGGGAAGCCCTGTATAAATCATTGAAAGCGATTTTGCCGCTCCCTTTTTTATTCTTACAAAACGAAACAGTCTGTCTTTTTTTCTGAAATAAAGGCCCAGCGACATCAGCGCAAGCAGATAGCTGACAGAAGTCGCAAGCCCTATCCCAAACAGGCTGCCGTGAAGCACAAGCCCTACAATCAGGTCAAGAGTAATATTGACAGCTGACATTACCACAGCGCAGACAAACCCGAGAATTTCCGCTCCGTCAAGGCTGTAATAGGCTGTCACCACCTGCAGCAGCATAATAGGGATAACTCCGATACCAAGGCCTCTGATATAGCCTGCCGTAAGCTCGATATAATCTCCCGAAGCGCCCAGAAACGCCGCAATGGGCTCTGCTGCCGAAAGCAGCGCTGCCATCATAATTATTCCCGATGCAATCGTAAGAACTATAGCCCGGGTAAAGTTTTCTCTGGCCTCATCGTATCGGCCCTCTCCCGTCATAACTGCACATTCAGCCTTGCCGCCGCTTGAAAATATACCGCCTACAGAGGCTATAATCATAAATACCGGCGCAGCATATCCGAAAGCTGTCATATTGTCCGCTCCAAGACAGTTGCCGACTACAACTCCGTCTATCACCGAGCCGCACATTGCAACTATCCCTGCAAAAATCATCATATACATCATAGACCGGAAGGATTTTGCTATAAGGTTGCTGTTCATATTATTTCCCCCAGCCCTCCTCAGTCAGCTTGAAGAAGAAGCGTCTGTGAAACTCATTGTTTATAATATGCACCGGCTTGAGCTGCGCAGGGTTTCTTCCCTTCATAACCATCAGGTCATAATAGAACATATATGTTTCCGGCTGCAATATCTCAAGCTCCGTCTGTCCCCCTATTCCCTTTTCCAAGTAGCTCTCAATATCCGGCGAGTACTTTTCGAGGTTTTTGTGAAGCGTCTTTCGTATCTCCTCTTTTTTGACCTCTGCGGAAGCCTTGCCAAGCTCAAACAGATATATGTATCTCGGAAGCGTAGCGTCTCTGTCCGGATATACCGAATAGTCTACTAAATCCAACCCCAGCTGCTCCGCCGTATCTGTCGCCGCCTTGGTAAAGGACTGCTCTGTGGTATGGTCGTCTATAATTTCTGCAACCTGATCTATTCTGTACTGGAAGCATATCAGCGGCAGCTCGTTGTATTTATCCATTACCCTGATGCAGTCGCGCATACGATAGCGGTAAAGACCGTTGAGATTAGTCATTATAATTTCGTAGTCCCTGCCCACCTCAAGCTTATCCAGAGTTACTATCTTTGAAAAATCATCTTTCGCATCTATAGGCAGAAACTCATAAAACATACTGTTTGGCAGAAGCGCGCTGTCCTTGCTGCCCATGGCAACCGGCACGGAGAAGCACCCTTCCGTAGCGTTTAATCCCGAAAAATAGAACTGCACGCTGTCATCAACATAGCGCTCCTTTATCTTCTGTTCATATATTTCAAAGGCACCCGTACCCACCCCGCTTATAATCTGCAGGTCTTTCCATACCCTTGTTGCAAACGGAGTATCAAAGCCCTGCTCAAATATGCTGCGAAGCTCTGCCGCGCGTTCCGGCATAGGAGTAATCTTCTTCATAAGGGACTCCCTTACCTCCTGCGGCATCTGAATGTCACTGTTAATAATTCCTGCCTCAATATCGTCCACGAGCATCTGCCAGTGATTTTCTATGTAACGAAGTATCTCTGCCGCAAAGCTGAGGAAAGTACAGGAAATCTGCGTAAGTCCCGGCTCCGCAAGAGCAAATCTTGCCTGAAGATACCGGGTATCCGTATTTTTTTCGGGGAATATGGCCTCAAACGGAGTGGAGGATATCTTATCAACCACCGGCTTCATCTCTCTCATAAACAGAGCCGAAAGCGAGCCGTACTTCTTGCCTTTTTTCATCTCCACCGTCTTGCATTCCATAAGCATCATGGCGCGGCCTTTTTTCCATTCAGGTTTCAGACTTTCCTCTTTAATACCGTTGCAGATGCCGGAATTGTAGAAAGTGTGCACCTGCATAGTATTCCTAGTCATAGGAATAATCTTGGGATTTCCCAGTGACCCGGAGGTTTCACAGTAAATATCTATATCATAAGCAGTTATGAGATTATCCTCATCATTGTTTACCATACGGAGAATATATTCTGCGTAATCATCATAGATAGAAACCGGCACACGCTTCTGATATTCATCTATTGATTTAATCGAGGCAAAATCATATTTGCGCCCTATCTCCGTATCCTTATTATCCTCAAGAATCTTCATAAGAAGAGCTTCATTTATCTGCAAGGGATTAAGGCTCTCCTGTCTCAGGGTTTCCAGCGCTTTCACACCCTCTGCCGCCGAATAGCCGTTAATCTGCTCTGTAGTAAGTTTATTTAAATCCATATGTACTGCTCCTTCCGTTGCTTTCCGAAATAACCTCTGTAAATTTTAACATATTGCCGGCTGTATTTACAATAAGGATATTTAAATACTCACTTTTCATTCACCTAATCTGTAAAATTTCATAATATATCAGGTAAACTAAATTACCGGGAGGAATTATTATGCCAAGCATATATTTAAGTCCGTCTGTTCAGGAATACAACGAATACATAACAGGAGGCAGTGAGGAGTACTATATGAATCTCATTGCCGACGCTATGGTTCCGTATCTTCGGGCAAGCGGCATAACTTTCACAAGAAACAATCCAAACGATACGCTTTCACAGGTTATAGCCCAGTCAAACGCCGGAGATTACGGACTGCATCTGGCTCTTCACTCAAATGCCGCTCCTGAAAATATGGCGGGAATGCTGCAGGGTCCTGACGTATACTACTATGCGACAAGCAGCGAGGGACAGAGAGCAGCAAATCTGATTGCGCTGAATTTAAAGGATATATATCCGAATCCCAATCTCGTAGCCGTAATACCAAACACCACCCTTGCAGAGCTTCGGAGAACCAGAGCCACAGCCGTACTTGTGGAAATCGCCTACCACGACAACCTTGAGGACGCAAACTGGATAACAAGCAATATCAATCTCATAGCCAGAAACCTCGTACTTTCCGTCACCGAATATTTTGGAATTCCATTTGTTGAGCCGTCGTGATATACTTATACTATCCTAGATATGCGAGGTAACAGATGACATTTGAAAAAACACTAAGCGAAATATTCGAAAACAGAACACTTGTAAAAATGATTGCAGGAAACAGACGCAAAAAATCCCTTGAATACACAAAGGTGACTGTCAAGCCTGTAGTTATAAAAAATGAATATCAGTATCAGGCGGAATACAGCTACGACAAAAAGGTTACACACCTTAACATTCCCGCCGATGAAATATTAAGCTTCGCCGCGTCACTTCTTGACGACTTCAAGCAGTTTAACATCTTCACGACTTCAAGTGAGGTGCAGGTGCTGGCATCAAAGGCTGACAATCCGAGAGTAACAGTCAGAAAGACAGAAGCAAGAGCCGCGGAGCTTTCCCACAACAGAGACAAAAACTATCTGATTGCAGAGGGCACTTCCTGCGACTTCCTTGTGAAGCTGGGAGTTATGAACAGAGACGGAACCGTCAAGCCAAAGCACTATCATAAATTCCGTCAGATAAACAGATTTCTTGAGATAGTCGAGGACGTATACCCTGCTCTTCCCACAGACAGGACTATCAGAATTATAGATTTCGGCTGCGGTAAATCCTATCTCACATTTGCGCTTTACTACTATCTGCATATAATTAAAGAGCGCAATGTCAGTATCGTGGGACTTGACCTCAAAAAAGACGTGATAGATTTCTGCAGCAGAACTGCAGATGAGCTGGGCTATACCGATCTGACATTCCTGATGGGAGATATTGCAGATTACACCGGCGACAATGCTGATATGGTGGTTACACTTCATGCCTGCGATACAGCTACGGATTACGCGCTTATCAATGCCGTAAGATGGAACACTAAAGTTATTCTTTCTGTTCCGTGCTGTCAGCATGAGCTGTTTTCACAGATAGACAACGAACTTCATCAGCCGATGCTCAAATACGGGATAATCAGAGATAAGTTCACAGAGCTTCTCACCGACGCCCTGAGAGGACTCAAGCTTGAGGAAATGGGCTACAAGGTGTCAATGATAGAATTCACCCCTCTTGAGCATACCTCCAAGAATATAATGATTAAGGCCGTAAAGGGTGTGCCTTACAAAAAACTGCAGCAGAAAGCTGCCGATGAATACAGCAGATTAAAAGAATTCTACAATGTAAATCCTGCAATAGATATGCTCAAAAAAGACTGAAAGCGGCCGCAGGGCCGCTTTATTAATTCCGTCATTAATCTATCTGAAGCTTGTATATACTCTGCCCGGCTTCAGCTTATATCCTTTCAGAAGTCTGAGTTCTTCAATCGTTACAAGCTGATATCCCTGTGAAACAAGCTGCGGTATTATACGCTTTGAAGCGTCTGCCGTCGGCTTGTAAAGGTCGTGCATCAGAGCAATGGCACCGTCATATGCGCCGTTTACAACAGAGCTGTAGGTCTTTGAGGAATTCTGGGTTGCCCAGTCCCTCGTATCTATAGACCACAGGATTATCGGCATACCTACAGAGTTTCTGACATTTGATGACTTGTCCCCGCCCGGAGTTCTGCATATAACCGGAGCCTCTCCAATCTGTTTTTTGACCGCGCTGTTGCATCTTGAAATCTGTGATGCAATCTGCGAGGAATTCATCTGGCTGTAGTATCCGTGATTCCAGGAATGGTTTCCAATCTGACAGCCCATATTGTATGCTCTTTTGAGCTGTGATTTATACGATGACACTCTGCTTCCCACAACAAAGAAAGTTGCAAGTCCGTCATATTTCTCAAGAGTGTTCAATATTGTGCCCGTATTCGGAGACGGTCCGTCATCATATGTAAGAGCTATGGCCTTTTTGCTGCCGTATACCGTCCTTACAAGCACTCCGTCCTCATCAAAGGTATATACGTTCTTTTTTATCTTGTGCATACCCGTATACATCTTGCCGCTTGTTTTACCGAAGTAGTATTTCCTGCCGGAAATTTTGGTAAAGCCTGTGTACATTTTGCCTGTGGTTTTACCGAAATAGTATTTACTCCCCGATATTTTGTGAAAGCCTGTGTACATTACAGAGGTTTTCTTCCCGAAATAATATCTGCTTCCGTCTATATCCTGCCAGCCTGTAACATATGCCCCCGTATCATCGGCATAATAGGTTTTGCCGTTATCATTTACCCAGCCTGTTGTTATCTCCTGATCCGGACTTTCAGGCACCTGCGCCTCGGCTGCGTATACCGCACCTCCGCCTGATACCATAATGCTAAACGCCACTGTCACTGCCGTAAATAAAGCTAAAATTCTCCTTCTCATTTCTCTTCCTCCTATAGATTTATCCCTTTAGTAATGAATGTATTCTGTGATTTACCATTTCGATTGCCACCTGATTGTGTCCGCCCTCCGGTATAATTATATCCGCATATTTCTTGTACGGCTCCACAAACTGCTCGTGCATAGGCTTGACTGTGGTAAGATACTGGTTTACCACAGACTCAAGAGTCCTGCCTCTCTCGCTTACATCGCGAAGAATTCTGCGTATAATTCTCACATCTGCATCTGTATCTATAAACAGCTTGATATCAAACATATCTCTGAGCTCCTTATTCTCAAAGATAAGTATTCCCTCAACTATAATAACCTTGGCAGGCTTAACCGTTACGGTATCATCTACCCTGTTGTGAATTGTAAAATCATATACAGGCCTCTGGATTTCCCTGCCCGAAGCAAGTTCTCTGATATGCTCTATCATCAGATCCGTATCAAATGACTCAGGATGGTCATAATTGAGCTTTTTTCTCTGCTCGAATGTAATGTCATTGTGCTGCTTGTAGTAAAAATCATGGCTCATAATAGTGGTCCTGTCGTGAAATTCCTCTTTTATTTTTTTGACAAGCGTGCTCTTACCTGAGCCTGTACCGCCTGCAATGCCTATTACAATTACATCTTTCATATCGCTTCTCCTCATATATATTACAGTTCGCGGATTTTCAGGTCTGATTAATTATACAACAGCAGGCTCCGTTGTTCAACAGGAAAAGACTGCCCGAAAGCAGCCTCTGATTATATTATCCTGTAGTTATATACATCTTTGTATCTTGCAAACATAACAAACGTAAGCACCAGAGTCACAGCATCCGCAAATGCCGGAACAAGCCATATGCCTGTCATTTCAAACAGCCAGCCCAAAAGGAATATGCCCGCTATAACCATGACAAGTCCTCTTGACATTGATATTGCAGCGGATATGATGCCGTTGCCGTAGGCTGTAAAAAAGCCCGATGCAAATATATTGACTCCGCAAAACAGCACAGCTATTGCAAGAAATCTGGTTCCCGTAAGCGCCAGATCAAACAGCCCGCTTCCCGGTCTTTCAAACAGCATAACTATATATTTTGCAAACACCAGACATATACCTGCGCTTGCGGCAGAGGTCACCAGCGTAAACCACCTGGAATATCTGATGAATACATTGACCTTGTCGTATTCCTTGGCGCCGTAGTAATAGCTTATCAGCGGGGATACGCCCGTAATATATCCAAGGTGCACAGACGTCAGGAAATAGAATATGTTAAGCACTATACTTACCGCCGCAACTCCTGTTTCTCCCGCAAAACGTATAGCCATCATATTAAAGAAAAATGTTGCGATTCCGGCAGAGGACTCGCTTACCATTTCAGATGAACCGTTGAGGAAACAGTGTCCTATGTACTTCCAGTCAACAGTAAACTTCCTGAATGAAAGTCTGGTTTCTCTGAATATGAAATACGCCCCGCCTGCAAGCATTACCGTCACAAGCCCCGCAACATTTGCATATGCGGCTCCTTTGAGTCCCATATCAAGAGGTCCCATCAGAACATAATCAAGCGCCAGATGAACCACGCCTCCCGATATATACAGAAACAGTGTGAAGCCCGGATTTCCGTCAACCCTGATGAAATACTCAAACAGCACCCCTATAAAAGCTGCTGGAAATCCCCATACCAGTATTCCGAGATACTCGGCGCAGTAGATTTCAAGCTCCGCCGTAGCTCCGAGGAAATCTATCACAGTATCCATAAATATCATACACAAAGCAGTCATAATAAGCCCTATTGCAAGCGCAACCGCACATATGAGGGTGTATTTCTCGTCCGCCTCTTTCTGATTTCCCTCTCCCATTTTAATTGCAACTATGGCGCTTGAGCCTGCCGCAAGCATTACCGCAACGCCCCACATAATGCCCTGCGCGGGATATGCTATCGAAAGACTCGCCAGCGCTGTTTCGCCCACAAGGTTTGCGACAAAAACAGAGTCAAACCCGTAATAAAGAGCTATAACCACCATCATAAGCACTGACGGCCAGACAAACTTTACAAAATTTTTAACTGTAACTCCCTTATCAAAAATATGTTCCATACTTCTCTTCTCAACTCCTTTGTTTTATGGTAAAGTATATTGTAACTGTATAGTCAATATTAAATTTAAAAAAGGTGAGTATATGGAAACCATTAAAAAAAAGTCAAAGGGATATTTCACTACCGGAGAATTTGCAAAGCTGTGCAATGTCAAGAAGCAGACTCTGTTTCACTATGACAATATCGGTATTCTGAAACCCGAGATAACAGGCGAAAACGGCTACAGGTACTACTCCGCAATGCAGCTTGATACCTTTAACACCATATCAATGCTAAAGGAACTGGATATGCCCCTTGCCGATATCAGAGAATATTTAAACAGCCGAAACCCCGGTGATTTCGTAACGCTTCTCAGGGAGCAGCTGGTTCTTGCCGATGAAAAAATCGCAGAGCTTCAGTGGCTCAAATCGTTTATACAAAGGCGTATCAATATCACCTGCGACGGTATAAATGCGCAGCACAACAGAATATATCTCGAAGAAAGACCTGAGGAATACTACATAATTACAGAATACAAAGGAAGCAGTGATGACAGGGATATATATCCCGCAATGGCAAAGCATATCAAATACTGCCACGACAATCAGATATACAGCCCCTACGGAATAGGAGCGCTTGTGCCGGTCACTGAGGAGTTCACCTCCGAAAACAGCTACAACTACTCTCATCTTTACACAAAGATAGAGCCTGTGGATATAACCACGCGTGAGAACGTTACCGTAATACCACCGAGGACTTATGCCGTAATTGTAAGCACTGAGGGCTATTCCTCTCTTCACACCATGTATCTGAAGCTGCTGAAATTTGCAGGGGATAACGGCTTCAAAAAAGAAGAGTACTTTTTTGAAGATACTCTCCTTGATGATATGTCGCGTTTCAGTTATGACGATTATGTACTCAGGATCTCGCTTCCTCTGAAGAAGGACTGATTTGTCTGATAATGCTCCACGCCTCTATCAGACGCGGAAGCGACCACGCCGCATTTGCAGGTGAAGTTGACGGTAAAGCCTGCGCGGGTATATCCGTAGTCTTTGCCGTATATTTTCTGTAGTATTTTTCTGCAGTCCTCCCGTTTATATACACCTTGCGTATAGGGGCATTGTCAAGAATAATGCCAAGATCCGTAGGCACTGCGTTTCTGATGCTGCTGTCTGAGCTGCCTGTGATTTCACATGAGGCTATAACATCCCATAGTGCAATATGGTGCCTGTGAAGAAATTCTTTTTTCTGCTCGATATCCAAAGGCACCTCGTCTTCAAACACACCGGCAAGCATTTTCCAGAAACGGTTCTGCGGATGACCGTAGAAAAATCCCGTTTCTCTTGATTTAACTGACGGGAAGCTGCCCAGTATGAGTATTTCAGAGGCTTCGTCCCACAAAGGTATAAACGGATAGTCATACAGACCTGACTCTTTTTCAAGATGATCAAGCATCACGTCTGCATCAGTAAAAAACCTTGCGCACTCTCTGTTTGAGGTACTCAGAAATCCATCCTCCGTACTCCTGTCAAGAAGCTGTACCAGAATATCATAACAGCCTGCTGTATTAAGTACTCCCACAGGCTTGTCAAATTCTCCTATTGTTTTAAGAACAAGAGCCTCAAAGAACTCATCCATAGTGCCTATGCCTCCGGGAAGAACAGCTATGGCATCGGCCTCCGCCTCCATGGTTTTTTTGCGGCTGTTCATATCCGGAGTTTTAATAACTCTGCTACACCCCTCGTATGTAAAGCCCTCCCTGTCAAAAACCTTGGGAACGACTGCGGTAATCTCTCCGCCGTTTTCGTGCACGCCCTCTGCCACAGCGGCCATAATCCCCTTGCAGTAGCCACCGTATACAAGGCTGTGTCCTCTCTTTGCAAGCTCTCTGCCAAAGGCTCTGCCCTCTTCATAATATTTACTGTCAAGCCCATCGGAAGATGAGCAGTATACACAAATCTTCATGTCTGAAATATGTCCTCCTGTATATCATATATTACATCAAAGCCTCTGCAATTTCCATACAAAGATGAAGCTGCAAAGGCTTTTTTCCTGTTATATACGGGTTTTTCCGACTGTGCTGCAGCGTATTTTTTTCATAAGCTGTATTACAGGAAGATTGGCAAATGCAAGACCGTACACTATAAGGAGCTGCGTAATATCAAGGCTCTGTACACTGAATACTCCCTGCAGTCCCGGTATCACCATAACTGCCGTAATCAGAGCTGTTCCCAGCAGAAATGCTCCCGCCAGATAAATATTATTGAAAAATCTCTTTGTAAAAATCACCGGTTCCTTTGCCTTGCAGTTAAAGCCGTGAACAAGTCTTCCCATACATAAAGTTCCGAATGCCATGGTACTTGCAAGAACGGCGTTGCCTCCGCTGTAGCCTGTCATAAATGCAATCATAGCCATTGCGCCTATACACAGTCCCTCCGTACCTATGCTTGCAAGATATGATTTTGTAAGTATGGACTCATCTGCATTTCTCGGCTTATCTTTCATGACACCCGGATTATGAGGCTCAAGTCCCAGCGCTATTGCAGGCAGGCTGTCCGTAAGCAGGTTGATAAACAGCAGATGCACAGGGGCAAACGGTACCGGAAGCCCCGCAAGCGAGGCATAAAGCACCGCAAGTATTGCTCCGAAATTTCCAGACAGCAAAAACTGTATGGCATTTTTGATATTCTGATAGATATTTCTGCCGTTTTCAACCGCCTTGATAATAGTTGCGAAGTTATCGTCTGTAAGCACCATGGCAGCAGCGTCTTTGGATACCTCACTGCCTGTGATACCCATTGCAACCCCTATGTCAGCCTGCTTGAGAGCCGGCGCATCGTTTACTCCGTCGCCTGTCATGGCAACGATACTGCCTCTTTCCTGCCACGCGCGCACAATTCTTATCTTGTGCTCCGGTGATACTCTTGCATAGACAGATATCTGCGGAACAAATTCTTTGAGCTGCTCATCTGTCATAGAATCGAGCACAGCGCCTTCGCAGGCTTCGTTTTCATCTTTGAGTATTCCTATTCTCTTGGCTATCGCCGCCGCTGTCACCTTGTGATCGCCTGTAATCATAACAGGCCTTATTCCTGCGTTTATACATTCTGAAACCGCATCTGCAGACTCTGCTCTCGGTGGATCCATCATAGCTATAAGTCCTGTAAATACCAGTTCATACTCATCATCATATGATATTTCTCTGCGCTGCTCCAGTGTTTTGAATGCAAACGCCAGCACCCTCAGACCGTTCTGTGAAAAGCTCCTGTTGGCTTCCTCTATATTATCTCTGTCTTTCTGAGTGATTTCACGAACAGCGCCGTTTTCCTTAATTGCTGTAATTCTATCTAAAAGTACATCACAGGCGCCCTTTACAATCACAGTATACTGTCCGTCAATCAGATGCTCTGTAGACATCAGCTTCCGGTCACTGTCAAAAGGCACTTCGCTTATTCTCTCATATTCCTGTCTTATTGCACCCGTATCAAGTCCGAGATTTTCTCCTACTCTTACAAGGGCTGTTTCTGTCGGATCTCCGACTTCTTTGCCGTCTGCAATCTGTGAGTCGTTGCACAGCATACCGAATATGACAAGCTCCTTCTGCGCATGATTTATGAGATCTATTTTGGCCGCTTCGGCACAGACACCGTCTGTATAGCAGTTTTCAACCGTCATTTTGTTCTGGGTAAGTGTTCCTGTCTTGTCGGAACATATGACAGATACGCTGCCAAGCCCCTCAACCGCCTGAAGTTTCCTTATAATTGCGTGCTCCTTAGCCATTTTTTGTGTGCCAAAGGCAAGCACTATAGTTACAATAGAGCTTAAGGCTTCAGGAATTGCCGCAACTGCAAGAGCAATGGCAAACAGGAAAGCATCGGCTATGGCCCCGCCCCTTATAACATTCACAGCAAACAGTATGCCGCAGAATACAAGTATAAGTATGGACAGCTTCCTGCCGAAGTCATCAAGGTTTTTCTGCAGAGGTGTTTTCTTTTCTTCTGCGTTTTTGATAAGGCCCGCAATTTTGCCCACTTCAGTCTGCATTCCCACTGATGTCACCTCAAAAGAGCCTCGACCGTAGGTTACAAAGCTCCCCGAAAAAACTCTGCCGGTCTGATCTCCGAGAGCCGCCGAATCAGTTACTCCTCCCGCCGCTTTTTCGACAGGAAGGCTTTCGCCCGTAAGCGCGCTTTCGTCTGTTTTAAGGCTTGCGCAGGAAATTATGATACCGTCGGCTGCAATCATATCACCTGCCTCAATCACGACCTCATCTCCGACGGTTACTTCTCTTGCAGGTATCTGCATGAGGCTGCCGTCACGAATAACCTTTGCATGCGGCGCGGAAAGCTGCTTGAGTCCTGCCAGAGAGTTCTCGGCCTTTATGGTCTGAACAGTTCCCAAAACGGCATTGATTGTTATTACTACAGCGATAACAATGGCGCTTTCAAGTTCACCTAATACTGCCGACACTGCCGCTGCCGCAATCAGAATTATCACAAGAAAATCCTTAAACTGTTCTATAAAAATCTGAAATGCGTTTTTGCGTTTGCCCTCTGTAAGTTCATTGAAGCCGTATTTTTCTAAATTGGCCTCAGCCTGTTTTTGTGTTAGCATAGTACACCTCCCGAAAAAACAAAAAAGACTTCTATTGCACATAAACATATGCAATAAAAGTCTCACCATTTGATTACGATACGGATGATAATCATCGTACTGACGACATCGTAAACGCCCTGCAGGCGCCAGTTACTCCCTCTTATTATCAACTACTATATAGCATTTTATTCAGACTGTCAATTAAAAATTCATAATCAGTGAACATTTTTAATCAAACAGGAGAGCAGCCGAAGCTGCCCTCAAATCCCCTTTTGGCTACGGAATATCAATTGTAAACGGCTCACCTACAGGTATAATCTTACTTTTCTGTACATCGTGGTATTTTAGCTGCAGTGTATATGATTTAACATCATAATTAAGCTGATAGCTTGTATTATCAGAATTAAGCCTGCTTCCATACATGCCTGTGCCAAAGACACCACCGAAGGACACCTCGTCACCTTTTTCATCTGTACCTTCAAGATAGCAATACAGTTGTATATCGTCTTTACAATCAACAGTTATATTTTGATCAATAGGCGATATAATCAGCTTACCTATATGTATCTCTCCCGCAGGGGTATCAAATACTTTATTAATTTCAACCTCTTTGGTTGCCTGCTGAAATCTGCTGTTGTCCAAGGTGAATTTAAAATTAAAATGTCGTCCGTCTGCATAAAATGATGCCTGAATTTCAGGGTTAAGTGGCATATCATATTCATAGCTGACACTTAAAAAATATATACCTCTGTCGCCATCACTCTTGCCTCCAAACGAGCCTGCGCCATATGATTTTATTTCCTCCTCTGAATTACCTGTACCATAAGCCTGCAATCCATTTATATATACATCAGCCATTTCAATTCTGCTATACCCAATCACTTCCCCGTCGTCCTTTTCGACAGTCACTGAAAACCTCATCTCATAGTCGCTTGCCACAACCTCATTAAGCGTAAAGGTTATGTCTCCTTTTTTCTGTGTCTGGTCTATGACAGTAACATAGTCGTCCTCTGTGGAATTTCCGAGGAACTGTCCTATTCCCATAAACGCTTCTCTTGCCTTGGCCCACGCGCTTGTTCCTGCCGGAGTAAAACTGAATGCAAGAACAATACACGCTACCACAGCTACCGATATCCACCTTTTTTTCTTCTTTGTTCCCGTAGGTTTCTTAATCCCCGCTTCTTTATAGAAGCTGTCTATCGCTCTTGTTTTTTCTTCCTGCGTCATAATCTCAAATCTGTCCTTCATCGGCCTGCACCCCTTTCTTCCATAGTTTTGCGAATTTTTTTCCTTCCTCTTGAAAGCCTCGAATATACCACATCTCTTTTGAGTCCCGTTGATGCGGTAATTTCCTCTGCAGTCTGCTCATATACATAGCGCCTTCTGAACAGCTCCCTGTCCTCTTCACACAGACATTCCAGCAGCTCGTCAATCACTGTTTCCCCTGAATACTCATCGTACACAGCCGGCTCTGTCAGGGCTTCCGCTCTGTTGTCGTGACGGATTTCCTTCCTTAGAAAATCAACAGCCTTGTGCTTTGCCACAGCGGCAAGCCACGAGGTCATACTTCCCTTTGAGCTGTTAAAGCTTCCGCCGGTTTTCCATACGGCCATAAGCACATCGTTAAAACATTCTTCCCAGTGCTGACGGTGCTGTCCAAGACTTCTGCACAGTACTGTTTTGATAAGGTCGCCGTATTCTGCAACTATGTATTCAATGGCCTGCGGATTTCCTGCCGCAATATGAGCGATGCAGTTTTCCTTTGTAATTTTCAAAATCACTTTCTCCTTTCCTCTGCTGTCATATATTAATTCGCAAAGCTACCTGCATTTCTGACAGGACAGACAAAAAACATATATTTATTTTATCATACATCCGGTAAATTTTTAAGGGGCATACAGGTTGCCCGCCACATGCTTTGGTGCTAAAATATATAAAAAGGCAAATAATATATACGGGTGAATGATTATGAACAAATATGATGGGGCTCTGTTTAAGATTATGAGCAGAGAGGAATTTAACAGTAAATATGGGGAGCGGTTTTCAGGCTGCAGGGAGCTTGCCGAAAGTCTTAAATCAATGCGCTACTGCAAGGCCGAGGTTTTCAGGGACTGTATTACAGGTATGATACGTCTGCCTGAAAAAAACGATTTATACAGAGACGCGCGCCTTACATTCGGTTTCTGTCTGACAGCTTCGGAGATTGTCTTTATTGAAAACACCGGTGAGATTGAACCATGGATAGAAAAGCAGGCTGAAATTCTCGGCGACGGGTTTACTCCGGGACAGCTTCTGCTGCAGGTTATGGGTAATATGATATCCGATGATATTCTTTATCTTTCTCATATAGAGGAGCAGGCCGAGATGCTTGAGGACAATATAGCAGACGGAAATACCGATAATTTTTTTGTATCGCTTACAAAATACAGACGCAAGCTGTCCGAGCTTAATGCCTACTACGATCAGCTTGTTGATATCGGTGAGCTTCTGCAGCTTCCTGTCTGCGCTTCATTTCTATCGGGAGCTGACGGCTGGGATAAATATACAAGACGCTGCGAGCGTCTGCAGAATCACGTTCAGTTCATAAGGGAAAATCTGCTGCAGCTTGGAGAGCTTTTTCAGTCTATGCAGGACGCTCATCAGAATAAGATAATGGGTTTTCTGACTGTCATTACGACGTTTTTCCTGCCTCTTACACTTCTTACAGGCTGGTACGGAATGAACTTCCGTCATATGCCTGAGCTTAGCTGGAGGTACGGCTATATTGCGGTAATTATTGCGGTTATAGTTATAGCTGTATGCGAGTTCATATATTTTAAGAAAAAGAAATATTTCTGACAGAAAAAGCACCTGTATTCTGCTGCTCCACAGCAGTAAGTACAGGTGTTGTTTATTATTATAGGACACGTTTCCCCTCCCTGATAATATTCTTAAAGAAAGGCAATACTTCCGCAAATCTCTGAAAAGTTTCTTTGTCCTGCAGCTTTATTGACAGTAAAACATCATATTTTAAATCAAGTTCAGAAGAAAAATCACTGACTTTTCTTCTGTATGATGCAAGCTTATCCTTTGGCAAATCCACAAGGACCATAATATCAACGTCTGACTCCGAGTCAAAATCGCCTCGGGCATAGGAGCCATACAGCCATATCTGCTCAAGTCTGTCACCAAAAACATTCTTGAGCATTTCACAGGTTTCTTTCATAAGGTTGTTTAAATCATTCATATAATACTCCTTCACTTATCAGCTTCATCAATGCCCTTATATATTTATTGTAACGCATCCGGTCTGATAATACGAGAGGGTTTTAATGACCTTATAATGCTTAGGACCCTGCACCTTAACAATGCGGGGTCCTTATTGGTTTATAGCTGTGTAGTTTATACTCTAATTATCAAGCGCCTTTATAAATTCGTCTTTAAGGCTGGATTTAAGTTCAAATCCAAGCTCGCTGAGGGTTTTGTCCATAGCATCAAATGTCATACACATATCCTCTCTGTTGGCATTTTCACCCATATGCCCGATTCTTATAACCTTGCCTGCCAGTACGTCAAAGCAGCCGGAAATCATAACGTTATACTTATCTCTCATAGTCGAAAGTATCTGTGTATCTGTCAGGCCCTCAGGAACCTCAATAACAGTAACATTGTTTGAAAATCCGTCCTCAAGGTAGAGCTTGAGCCCTGCATTTCTGACAGCGGCTCTTGCCGCCTCTGCAATTTTGTGATGACGTTCTATAATGTCAGGCTCTGAAACAACATTATCTATTGCCGCGCGAAGTCCTGTAATATCACTTACGGGCATAGTGTAAGGGAACCATTTGTCGCTGTAATAGTTTTTAAAAGTAAGCAGGTTTGCATAAAAGGCTGCAATCGGTGTTTTTCTGTTTTCCATAGACGCCATAGCTTTGTCGCTTACCCATACCATTGTAAGTCCCGGAGGAGCGGACAGCGCCTTTTGCGAACCGCCGCACAGAATATCTATGCAGCTTTCGTCAACATTCACATATTCGCCGAACATTCCTGCAACAGAGTCTACAACGCTCATAATTCCATACTCTGCAAGCAGCGGACATATCTTTGAAATATCATTCATAACGCCGCTTGGAGTGTCACAGTGAACCACTGTGGCATATTTGAAATCGGAGTCCTTATCAAGAAATTCTCTAAGCTCTGCAGGATTTATCGGTCTGCGGTAATCCGAAGTAAACAGAACCGGCTCTCCGCCGTACATTGTTACGAAGTCCTTAAAGCCTCTGCCGAATATACCGTTATCTAAAACCAGCACTCTGTCGCCTGCCTCGGTAAGAGAAGCGCAGGCAGCCTCAAGGCCCAGTATTCCCTCTCCGCCCAGTATATATGCTCTGCCTGACGAGTGCATAAGCTGCGCAAGTATATCGCAGGTTTCCCTGTAGAAGTCGTAAAACGCCTCGTCAAGGTCAGGGTTTGTCGATACAAGGCTTCTTGCCTGTCTTACATTTTCACGAACCTGTGTAGGTCCTGCTGTCATTATTTTGTACATAATAAGGCCTCCTGTCAGTATGCATATTTTTTAGTATTTAGCTGCGATTGATTTAAGCTTGCCTGCAAAAGGTATTACGATAATTCCTGCAACGGCAACCTGAACTATATTTCCCGGGATAGAGCCAAAAGGCGCAATCCAGTTTCCGTACAGAATAACCTCTGTGAAATAGTATCCCACGATTTTTATAACAAGCGCTGCGATTACTGCAATAGTGTTTGCTATTACAGGGCGTACTTTGAGTTTTTCTGAAATAAGGCCTGAAACATATCCCATAGCGGCTACGATTACAAGAGTAAAAGGCGCCCATGCGGTCCAGCCTGAAATAAGGTCAAACAGGCTCATGCCTATGCCGCCTGCTATTGCTCCCGTACGTCTGCCGAAAACAAACGCGCCAAGAAACATAGGTACATTGCCAAGGTGAATAAGGCCGCCGTTTCCTACAAGGGGCAGTCTGATATTTATAAACATTGTCGCCACCAGTGTAAGAGCTATGAAAAGGCCGTTAATTACAATCATTTTTGTTTTGTTCTGCGGTGCTGCCGCAGCTGCATTATTTGTGCTCATTTTATCATCTCTTCCTTTGTTATAGAATTAAAAGATAATACATGTATCGTCTTTTAATATATTACATCAGAATTATACTCTTTAAAATATCCAATTTTAATTATTTTAATATATACAATTTTAATTAAAATATGTTTTTTTCCTATTTTACAGCACTTTATATACAATTAATTATATTTTTATTAATTACAAACTATTTCCTTGCAATACAAAACGCCCTATATTCATAGGGCGCCTTGTATCTGTAACCTTTTTAAAATGTCATCTCTATATAGAAATCATCGGAGAAAGTAATGTTATTAAACTGCTAAAAAGGTTATTATGCTGTCACTATTTTGAAACATTCAATAGTTCCCGGTGAATATGTATCTTCACTTTCCACAACCTCTATTTCAATAACCGCAGATTTTCCTGTTGCCGCAGCTCTTGAGATTGCAGCGGTTATATCCTCAGGTCTTGTTACCTTTTCACCGTAGCCGCCCCATACTGCAGGCAGCTTGTAATATTCAAACGGACTGCCGTCAGGCATTGTTATGTCCTGTCCGATATCATTGTTTTCATTTGGCGTTGCAATATTGGCAAAGCCCTTAATCATTGCATACTTGTTATTGTTGTTTATAACTGCAATAACCTGCGCGCCGTGCTTTGCGTATGTAAGCATTTCGCCCACGTACTGTCCGAAAGAGCCGTCTCCTGTGGTATGAAGTATCGGCTTTCCTGTTGCCGCCCATACTCCCAGCACTGCTCCCATCTGTGAGCCGATACAGCCGAATTTTGTGCCGTGGAAGAACTTGCCCGGGAACATTCCCGCATCATCAAGCTTTAATGATATATAAGGTCTTATCCATTCAAGAC
>CAKQOW010000038.1 GCA_934256595.1 uncultured Clostridia bacterium | reverse complement strand
CCTGTAAAACTGCAAAAAATCAGTGAATAAATTTCTGCAGAGACTGTTGACATTTTGTTTAATATATAAAAACACCGGGGACTTATTCCTCGGTATTTTTATAGAAAATGATGATGGAACAAATTGAAACAAAAAACTATAAAAAAATTTGAAAAGATTGTTATATAAGTGTAGAATAGAGTATATGATATTTTAACAGTAATTAAGGAGATTTATGCAGATAAACAAAATGACACCGGCGGTAAAACTGGGATATGCTTCCGCATCCTTTGGAGACTCGGCAACATATTCCTTTGTTAATACATTTCTGCTGTTTTTTCTGACTACCGTTGCAGGAATTGAACCGGCAGCGGCAGGAACAATTATAATCGTGGGCTCGATATGGAACACAGTAATCAATCCGATAATCGGATATCTGAGTGACAACTGTGCCAGCAGATGGGGACGGCGCAGACCATTTCTGGCAGCTATGGCTCCCGCTCTGGGAGCATCTATATTTCTGTTGTTTACAGCTCTCGATATTATCCCGGCAATCAAACCGCTATACTATGGGGCCGTTCTGATGATTTTCTGGACTGCATTTACAGGATTTTTTGTCCCGCATCTGGCACTGGGAGCAGAATATACACAGGATTATCATGAGAGGACAGACCTGCGTTCATATGCCTCAATTCTTAATATGACAGGAACCTTAGTCGGTATGGTGCTGCCTTCCTTAATGGCAGACTTCTTTGTTGAAAGGGGGTTTAGCCTTGAGGCTGCGTGGTCCTGCACAGGAGCGCTTGTGGGTATTACCTCAACTGTATCCATATTAATCACAGTGCGCGCCTCAAAGGGAAGAGATATCCCCTGCGCGCAGGAGGGCCGAAGCATACTGCCTAAGCTTCGTATGAGAGAGTTGTTTGGCGAGTATCTGGAGGTTATCAGGCTTAAACCGGTAATATATCTGATGCTTACCAGCATGTTCACGCTCATATGCAATGCCATGCTGTCATCGGATCTGATGTACTATTTTACATATAACCAGAAGATGGACGCAAAAGAGATTTCGATGATGTTTCTCTACAAGACGGTGATTGCAATACTGCTTATTCTGGTGGTTAAGCAGGTAAGCCGCAAGACAGACAAGCGTACTGCGCTGATGCTGGATTTTATTGTCGGAGCGGCAGGTATAACCTTTATGTTTTTTGTCGGAGCTGATACCCCGGTATTGCTTTTTCTATTTATGCTGTTTGTTACTATATCCACATCAATATACTGGCAGCTTATGCCGGCAATTATCTATGATGTGTGTGAATATGATGAACTTGAAACAGGTCATCAGAGGCAGGGTGTAATAGTTTCTTTGCAGGGACTGGTAGAAGCCCTTGCAGCGGGAATAGGAGCGCAGCTTCTGGGCATTGTTCTGCAGCTTGCAGGCTTTGACGGAAATGCAGCTGTACAGACAGAATCAGCCCTTAAGGCTGTAGAGCTGTCCGTAACGGTTTTGCCGGCAGTATTCCTGATTCTTGCGCTTGTCTGTATGAAAAAATACCCTATAACCAGAGCTAGATTTGAAGAAATTCAAAGACAGCTGGCAGAGAGAAAAAAATAAATTATTTATGTTTTGATAAATTTAAACTGTGGGTGAAGTTATGAGAATATACCGTGTAGCTGTCTGTGATGACAATGATACAATGAGGGAGGAGCTTTCTGCTCTTTGCCGCCAGATCCTGACAGAAGATAATATTGAATATGAACTGACAGAGTTTGCAGCCGCCGGAGAGCTTGAGGAACAGCTTAATGCAGACAGATGCCCGTTTGATTTGCTGATTCTGGATATTAAGATGGACGGTATGACAGGAATAGAACTTGCCCGTTCCCTGAGAGCCAGAAACAATAGGGTTTCTATAATCTTCGTTACAGCTTATGAGGATTATCTTCCCGACGGGTACAGTGTTCAGCCGGTTCACTTTCTGCTGAAACCTGTTCGAAAAGAGGTGCTTGCCGATGCGATGCATACTGATTTAAAACTGAATCATTTGCCTAAGACTGCGGTACTGCGCATAGGGAACAAAATACTGCATCTGCCGATTGAGGATATTAAATATGCAGAGAGCTACAATCACAATGTTGTTATTCATCAGAGCAGGAGGAACGATTCATACTATATCTCTCTGACAGAGCTTGAAAAACAGCTGCCTTCAGGGTACTTTGCCCGCTGTCACAACAGTTATATTGTGAATTTAAATGAAGTACAAAAAATAGAACGCAAGGAACTGCACCTTAAAAGCGGTGAAGTTGTACCTGTAGGGAGAGCATATTATCAGGCGTTTCAAAGTGCATTTGTACGATATATCAACCAGTAAAAAAGGGACATCGTTAAGCCGGTGTCCCTTTTGCAGCTGCTAGTTGTGTTTTGGCAGTTTAAGAGCTGTCTGCACAGTAAATATACAGTTGTCAGAGATACTTATATCAAGAATACTGTTATGCTTCTGCGCAATGCTGTTCATAATCTTTAAGCCGAAGCCGTGTGTTTCGGGTTCTTCTTTTGTGGTAATAAATTTACCGTATCTGTCCTGTTTTAAATCTCCTGTGCAGGAGTTTTCACATTTTATAGCGACAAAGTCATTCTTTTCTTCAATATGAAAACGGATAAATCTGTCTGCCGGCTCACAAGCTGCCGCCGCTTCAATCGCATTGTCCAGCATATTCATCAGAAGCTCGCACAGATCCTGTTCGGTTACGGCAAGCGAGGCAGGGACAGCAGCATAGGCGTCAAACCTTATATCTGCCTGCGCTGCGCGATGAGAAGCATCCTGTAATATGGCATTGACTGTGAAGTTTTCGGTAAACTGTGTTTTTGCAAAACTGATGCTTTGCTGTTTCATTTCCTCCAGCATTTTGCCCAGCGCATCATAGTCCTGTTTTTTGTACAGAGAATCAAGCGCAATAAGTCTGTGGTTTGCTTCATGGCGGATTGCAGCGTTTTTGATCATTTTGCTTTTGATGGCAAGATAGCTGTCCATAACCATTTTATTATGCAGCTGCAGCTCCTTTGCCTTGAGCTGCTGCGCAATAAAGGAGTCCATGATGGAGTATAGAGAAATTGCGGCGCATATTGTAGTGAACCATACTGTAATCCAGTATACAAGATTATCATAAAGCCCGTACTCTGCAATATCTGTAAACAGCTCTCTGACATATGCCGAAAGATATCCGTCTGAGACTGCTGATATGAAACAGGCAATCAGAAGCGCAGCGGCGCTTACGGCAGAAAAAATACCGAAATACTTCAGGAACCGGCGCCGTCTGTTCATAATAATATAGACGGCAAGCGAAGCGATGAACAGAAAACTGAACTCCTGCCGATTCAGAATGTCAACAAAGCCATCGTTAATGAAATAGTGTCCCATTCCTTTGGCAATCCATTGCATTGTCAGCCCTGCCGCTGTAATAAACAGGGGTATCAGACTCATATTCGGGGTCCTGCGCAGCAGAGTTATAAGGAAAAGCCCGGCTATCATCAGAGAAATAAATGCGGTGGCACCCGCAGGTATGCCGTAGTATTTGGCATAAGCGTAGCTTTCAATCATAGCCGCATCAACCGGCACGAACCTTGGAAGAGGCGGAAAAACGAGGGCTTCGAGGGGGGGGGGTCTGTATCTGACAGAGCATTGTCAGATGGCACTCGGTATCAGGAGGCAGAGGAATGACAGCCTGTGTCTGATTTGCTGCATTCTTTGGAACAGAAGCCACAGATTCCCATACCTTTTCACCGTTTATACTGACAGTAAGCGCAAGCCCTGCAGTTTCAAAGATCAGATTTCCGTATTCATCATTTGCAGGGATAACTGTTTCAAGACGAAATCTGTCGCCTTTTTCCGGTGGTTTGGAATAATCCGGTTCGGTCTCTGAATTGTCTGCATTGATTTTGACGGATGACTGCCAGTCAATATACTGCGCTGACATGTCGGCTTCGGTAAAAAGCTGTAAAAACCACATTGTACAGACACAAAGAAACAGAAATACTGCAAGACATATCCATAGCAAAAGTTTCTTCATTTCAGTAGATCCCCTCCTTTATCTGCATTTATGAAATACACATACCTTTTAAGTTCATCATTATGGTATATTCCAATTATAGTTGGGTCTATTTTATTTCATAGTACCGCCTTTGACAAGAAAAACTTGAGTTAAAATTCATGCATAGCGTAAACGGCAGTTATATAGCGTAAACAAATGCCGTTCGATTTATGATATCGTGATAAAATGACTATAATCACAGATTTTGCAGCCGGTATTATACCGGATTATTCGTTGTTTTGTAATAAACACAGAAAAGAAGGAGAGAGATTATGAAAAAAACAATTATAAGGCGCGCGAGGTTTCCTGCCTGAATACAAAGGTACGGCGATTTTCATATCACAAGGTGAAACAGTTAAGGATTCTCATATGAATCCGTATATTCAGGAGGAGAGAATATGAAGATTATTAAGAAAGGGCTGGCGCTGCTGCTGACGGCGGCGCTGGTAATTACGATGGTGCCTGCAGCCTCTGTGTTTGCAGCGGGAGGCAACTCTGCAGCGGGCGGCGACGCTTTTGCTGCATTGGGAATAGACACAGGCGCCCCTGAGGGTTTTGATGAAAACAGCCTTGATAACCCGTATGGAAGGGATACGATTAAGGTAAATACTGTATCGGAGCTGTATACGGTGGGGCTGGATAACTGGATCCTTAATACTGTGGCAAGCAAAGACGCAGGAACAGACCGAGTCACAGCAGACAGGAAAACTTATCAGCATTCGCAAGTTGCTTCCAATGTAAGCATGAAAGCTTCGCTGTACGGTGACGGAACAGGGGTGCCTTCGGTTGGTAGTGCATTGAACGGAACTGCGATTAGTAAGAATATATCCGCAAGCAATATAACTGCGACAGCCAATTATATAAGGCTGAACAAGGCAGGCAGTACACGTACATATACAAAAAATGAAGAAACGGGAGCTGAAACATGGGGAAATTATAGCTATACAGACTACAGGACAGGACTGAACAATATTTCCTCAGAGCAGGGTGTTATGTCCGATGTCGCTGCCGGTAATTTTGACGGCAACAAAACGGGTAAATCTGCGCAGATTGCAATGGTATACACCAAGGAATATTCTGCTAAGGGTGGATTGTATCTGAAATTCGGTGATGCAAAAGCCGGAGGATATGGCAATACTACTATAGAACTGCTTTCTAAGGATAAAGTCCTTGGCAACCCTAATCTGAAACTTGAAAATGAAGATGGAAGCACATCTGACAAGAATGCTGAGAATTTTGCCGATAATCCTTATCAGCTCAAAAACTATCTTCAGGTTGCGACAGGTGACTGGAACGGTGACGGCATTGATGAGGTTGCGGTTTATGTTCCGGAGGTTGGTAAATCCAGAATAGAAGTATACGCCCTGCAAAAATCAATGACGGACACAGATGACATTTATAAACAGGCAAATAAATGGAGAGTTGCGTGGACCTATAATCTGGAAGAAGGGGACGTTGTTTCTAATATGATTTCTCTTACCAGCGGAGATGTGGACAGGGATGGTATAGATGACCTTGCCTGCACATGGGGTTATTATTATGGTCCTAAGCAGAACAAGGGCTCCAAAGCTGTAGTTATGTTTGGCGGTAAGGGCACTGATCTATTGAAACGCTCGCAGCAGTTTGACATCACATACGGAACAAGTAATATTGTCAGAGCTTCGTTTGCCTTTGGAGATATAGGAATGGGAGAGGAAACTCTTATTCTCTGCGGACAGGCTGACAGTGACCTTAGATCAGACAACCCGTACAGCAGATATGTGGCGCTGTACAAGTGGAACGGCGAAAGCTTTACCTCGTCAATTGCAAACAACTTCAGATTTTTTGAAAAAGATAAAGACGGAAATCTTATTTATAACGCATTTAGCGGACGTGAAGAAAAGTTCTATTCATTACCGCTTTGTCCTGCCAACACAGCGATTATTAATAAAGGGATATCAGACGAAGGCAGTAATAAGCTGTATTTTGACTCCCTCGTTTTTACTTATGGTGATGGCGGTCTTAATATTGCATTGGCGCTCGACAAACAAGGAAAAATGCCGGGTTCTAATGAAAAAGAGTATGTAGAGTATGACGGCACGTCAGGTGATATGACGGGCATTACAGGCGCAGGAGCGTTGATGACTGTAACGCAGACTGTATCAACAACAGCAGATAATCATGTAAGCTATACAGAACAGGGACCTCAGGAAGTAGATGTGTATGAAACGCAATACTATTATAAGAACTGGTTCTATAAGCTGATCAAGAAAAAACACTCCCGTCAGGTATACAAAGGCAGACAACGTGTTACAAAAAACGCTGAGGTAAAGCAAGACTATTCTGAAACCAGTTGGGGAAATACCAATATGGTGGTCTACAGTCCGTCGGACAACAGCGGCTGGCATGAGACATCGGTTAATCCTTCGTTCTCTTTATGCCTTGCAAATACGGACAATGATTCCAGTTATATGAACTATGCCGGCAAGCATTATTACCGGTATTCCGATCCTAAAGTGCTTGCAGTACTGGCTTCACCGCCATATTTCAAAGACCTTTTAAACAGGGACGATCTTTCCGGAAACTATGCGGAGTCTACAACCAGCTATGCTACTTCTACAGGTAAAGGCACTGGCTCACAGGGCTCAACAACTATTTCTGTGGGCGCATATGTATCCTTCGAACAGGAAATCTCAGTATTTGGAGTAAAGATAGGTCAGGTAGAAGCAGAAACAGTAGTAAAAAGCGGTTTCACATGGGAAACAGAAAAAACCTCTGAGATTGAACAGACAGTTTCCTACAGCGCAACATCGGGGGAAAATAAAGTAGCACTCTACTCTATACCAATGGAGATATATAAGTATGAATCCTACGTACCTGATGCAAAAGGTAATTATAAAAAGGTAATTACGGAAGTAAATATTCCGCACGAAGCGAGCATAAAACTGCTCGATTTAAGTGAATATGAAACAATTGCAAAGGATTACAGCATACTGCCGACTGTCGCAGATACTGTTCTGAAGCACAAAATAGGAGATCCGTCAACGTATCCTAGCAGTACAAAAGGATATTCGGTAATTGCGGAGTACAACGGCACTCCGGCTTCCGTAGGTTACACATCTAAAGACGGCGGAGATGCGATTTCGCAGGAAATCGCAATGACAAAATCAAAAAGCAATGTATATTCGTATGAGCGTTCGATTGAAGCCAAAGCCGGAGCAGGCGCCGGAGGTGTTACCGTCGGAATAGTAGCGGGATTTGAAGGCAGCGGAGGCAAGGTAAGCATATCTACAGAGGGCAGCTCCTTCTCAGGAGAACTGCAGGCCATGCCGGTAGAGGCAGAGGCTTATGGGTATGCTATGAACTGGAGAATTTTCAGTTATAAGTATAAAGATTCTAAAATGGAATTCCCTGTTGTAAGTTATGTGGTTTCAGATGTGGCGCAGCCTAAAGGCCTGCCTGAGGATTTTGAGCAGGATGTAGCTGAGACTACAGACAAATCGGTAACTCTGAAATGGTCATACGATAAGGATTATCCGGTAGCGGGTTTCCAGATTTATAAATATCATGAGTTTCCTGATGGAAGCGGCAGCCAGCGTTTAGAATATGTGCCGTTTAGTACAGGCAAGTTAAACCAAAGCGAGGGCAAATATGAGTTTTCCTTTACTGATACGGGATTGAGCCCATATACGGAGTACAAATATCAGATTCAGACAGAATCTAATAATAGACCTAAAGTAAGTATTTACAGTGAGCCTTTGGTATGCAGAACTAAAACTACAATGGGCTATCCTGACCTGACTCTTGACGGTTTAGATAGTGATGGCAGACTTCCGATTTATCCGGATTCTGAGGGCAAAGTAACTGTTTCTACTGTAGATGCCGATAAGTACAACAGTATTTCGTATCAGTGGCAGAGATATTCAGACGGAAAGTGGAAAAATTTATCCAATAAAACTAACACACTGAAAATCACAAATGCCTCTGCAACAGATAACGGTATATACAGATGTCTTGCAAATGTTATTTATTTTGATGCTACATCACAGAAGGAATTTGCAATTTCAGCTTATACAGACAGCTTTGAAACAAGATATACCAAACGTGACTCAAAAGGAATACTGACTGCGCAGCAGACGAATGATGCAAAAGGTATTGAAGCTTCAGTAGAACTTTATTCCGGAAACAAGGGCAATTCAACTGCACCGTCGGGGACTGTAACCTTTACATTTGAAGGGAAGGACTGCAAATATGAAGAGACGGTTCCGCTGAAAAAAGAAGCAGCAGCCAAAACATTTGATGGGGAAAACAAGCTGTATGCAACAGCAAAATCAACGCAGACAGGGCTTCCGGAAGGTGCTTATACTGTGAAATACTATTATAGCGGCGACAAAGTTTTCAAGGATATGAGCTCTGAAGCCCAAACGGTTTGCATTGGAAGCGGACAAAACTATCTGCTAGATCTGATGAATGCGTCTAACACTTCTGCAACTAGATTTATTTATGAAGATAGTATTACTCCGGTTCTTCGTGAAGCAAAACTAGGCAGTAATAATAAAACAGAGGTAAACGATGTAGATGAGAGCAAAGTTGAGTATAAGACTTATCGAATAACCACCGTAAATAACAAGGAAGAAATCGGCACAGTTCCTATAACTGCCGAAAACTTAGATGTAGGCAAATATATTATATACGCTTATCTAAAGGATGATGGTAACGCTGTACAGACAGAGCCTGTAGCGGAGGTTAGATTTACTGTAGAGAAAAAACTTCTTGTTGTAACTGCTGATAGAACAGACAATATCGGTGAGAGCGAAGTTGATACTAACACTCCGAAATTTACTGTAACCAAAGACAGTAATGACCAGACACCAGAAGTATCTGAAAACTTTGTAACGGCGCTGGGAATCACATACAAGGCATACAATACGGCAGGGAAACCGGTAAATGAAAGCACAGAAGGAAGCATAAATCCAAATGAGGGCAAGCTTGTTAACGGTATGCTTCCGGGAAACTATACTGTAGTTCCTTGCTATAGCGATACTGAGGATGACACAATAAAGCAGCAGAGAGCAAACTATGAAGTTGCCTTTATCAGCGGAATATATACAATTGTCGGTCAGAAATATGAGCTGGAGGCGATTGCTGCTCTGTTTGAAGAAAGCGGAGAATTAAAAACTGCGGGTACGGTTGCCATTGCAGAAGCAAACGGCGTTGCGAAGGGACAGTTCACAAGAGGAACTAAAGTACAGATTTTTGCTTTACCGAATTCCGGGTATGAGGTTGACAAGTGGCAAATTACAACTAAAGAGGCTAATGGGACAACAGATAAAACAGAAACGACTGCCGATTCTATGATTCAGCAGGGCCAGAATCCTAACATTCTGGCACATGAGATGGATGCCAAGAATACAACTATAACAGTATCATATAAGATAAAGAGTACAAAGCTTTATACTCTACCGCAAAAGGGTGGTACGATTGAGTGTGTTACTGTACCGAACTTTACCTCGGGAGGAGTTGTAAGTCCCGGTGCAATGTTTGAATTCAAAGCAACACCGGAGATCGGTTATTCGTTTAAGTATTGGGAGATTACAAGCACAGGCAGCAAAGAATTTGCTGATGGTACGACAAATTCTGACAGAACAAACACAGTTTTTGTTACAATGGGAACTGATACAAAAACGCTGAAAGCTGTATTCATTCGTGACAAGTATGCGGTTACTCTTGATCAATATGTGAGCGCATATTATATGGCTGACACCGCTGAAAGCGGACAACCAGTGAAAACATACATTAAAACCGGTGATAAGGTGACAGGAGATACGCAGATTTATGTTCAGCCGAAAGCCGGATATCAGGCAAAAGACGGAGCAAAAATACAAAAGAATGGTGAGACTTTAGAGGCCGATGAACAGGGTATCTGCAACTTTAAATTAACGGAAGATACTAATTTAAGTCTTGAGGCAGAATTGCTGAAATTCTCTGTTAAGGCAGTTGCTGATATGAACGGCAGCGTAAGTATTAAGGCAAATAATGAGGAAGTGACTTCAGACGCAGAGCTTGATGGCGGCAGCCGGGTTGTATTAACTCCGAGAGCCTCCAGAGGATATGTATTTGACCACTGGGAAGCTAAAGAGGGTGAGAATTATCAGTATGTTGCCGGTGAAGAAGTATATACAGTTGAAGAATTAAATGCTCAGATAGATATGAAAGCAGTATTTAGAGCGAACGAAGCAAGAACAGTGAAGATTGACAGTTCGCCGGCTTCACGAGGCGTTTTAAACTATACGGTATATGATATTTACGGAGAACCTGTTTCCGGCGACGAAATTACTAAGGCTGGTAATGACATTATTGTATATGAGGGAGAGACCGTCAGCTTTGAGGCGGCGCCAAATGCCGGAAGTATGGTGGAACAGTGGGTATTCGACAATGATACAGACGATAGCCTTCAGCCTGTAATAATCACTGATCCGGCTATAAGCTATCCTGATGGTTCAATCCGAATAGGCAAGAAAAACATATCTATGAAAGTTGTCTTTAATGCCATGGTATATTATACGCTTTACTTTAATGCCGAGAATGGCGGAAGTGTGAGCGCTGAGGCGGACGGAACAGCAACTGAAAGCGGGAAGCTGATTCCAGGCGGTACAAAGCTTTCATTTACTGCAACGCCTGATAGTGGAAAGATGGTAGACTATTGGACCATTAATGGAGAAACTGTAAATGATAACTATGGGCTTCCAATGGTAGATGAAAACTATGAAATACCTGCATTCAGTGGAGAAAAAACTGTTAAAGTATATTTCAGAGATGCAGAATATAAGAGGATTGCTGTTAACGATGGAAGCAAAGCAGATGTAACGGTTGCAGAAAAGACATCTGTAACAGGACAGACTGAAGCTCTTGCTGTAAGAAACGGCGGAACAGTTAAACTGACTATTAAGCCAAAAGACGGTTATGCAACATCGGCAGAGTCACTTGAAAAAGTTTTCACAAACAGCAATTGGAGTTTAGATCCTGTAACATATGCAGCAGGTGGTTATACGGTTGTGCTGAGAGGTGTTAATGCGGATATTGATATTAACCTTAATGACTGTGTTGATGAACTTGTAACAATCATTAATAGCAGTAGCAATGGTACAATCAGCGATATCTCAGCTGTCCCTGCAGCTGACGGTCAACCTGCTGATAAGGTTCGTAAAGGTGCGGAGGTTACCTTTAAACTTGCGCCAAAGAGTGGTTATCAGATTGATAAAGACAAATTATCAGGCGCAGAAGTTGTTATTAATAATGATAGAACAGCAACAGTTAAAATAAACAATATACAGAATGACTTTACTATTGACAACTCAGTATTTGCACCAATTCCAAGCGGTGGAGGAGGCGGCGTAGCGCCTGTACCACCTGAACAGAAGCCGGAAGAGGATGACAATAAGATTATTGTAGAGGACACTGTTGACAGCGATGGTCAGAAAATCACACAGATTATTGTAAAAGCAGAGACTCTCAAGAGCAAGGATGAGAAGTCAGCTGAACTTCAGCTCAGCGATGAACAGAAGAAAGCTCTGATAGAGAAAGCAATTGACAAAAACGCTGATACTATTATCATTACCAATGACGAGCTGAATGACGAAACAGAAAAGCTTTCGGATATAATCAATGTTAACCTTGATGTTAAGCTTCTAAACGAGATTATAAGCAAAACAAATGCAGCGGTTGCTGTTGAAACTCCGGTTGGCTTTGTGAAATTTAATAAAGATGCGCTGAAGGCTGTTGAAAAACAGCAGGGCAAGGCCAAGTCGCTGAAGCTTCAGTTAAAAATCGAAAAGGATAAGGACTACAGCCACATCATAGGAAAGACAGCTTATGTAATCTCAGTAAAACTGCTTGCAGACAAAGAAGCTATAACTGACTTTGGTGACAGCAGAGTGGAAATTACTCTTGAAATCCCTAATACTCTGTTAGGCAGAGAACTGGTTGCAGTATATATCGGAGAAAAAGACAGGATTGAGAGATTCGACGGAAAGATTATCACAAAGAAATCTGCTGACAAAAACGGCAAAGAAACTGAAACAAAGTACTACAGCTTTGAAACAGATCATTTCTCCGTTTATGCGCTGGCTGAAAAGTCTAAGGTAGACGAGTACGAAAAAAACCAGAAGCTTATTTCGGGAGTGAAGAAAACTACTGTAAAACTGTCATCAACAGCTTCGAAGAAAAAAATAAAGCTTTCATGGAAGAAGTCAAAAGGATACAAGGTGGATGCGTATGAGGTTTATCGCAAAACTTCAAAATCAGGTAAGTATACAAAAGTATTTACAACAAAGAAACCGGTATCCCTCAGCTGGACAGACAGCAAAAAACTGAAATCCGGAAAGACTTACTATTACAAAGTAAGAGGTATCAGAACTGTTGATGGAAATAAGTATTACACGAAGTGGTCAAATATCACATCAAAGAAGATCAAATAAGAATCACTGACAGGAATGTTATCTGAAGTGCCGGAAACAAACAAAAAGGCGCAGAAGATGATATTCAGACAGGTAAGCTGCTCCGGTAAAGCGGACAGACTTTAGCAAAAACTGAAACAGAGTATGTACAGCATTCGTTCTAAGCTTGCATACTCTGTTTTTTATGTGCTGAAATTCCGGCACCTGAGTTATATTCCCTGCATAAGCGTACATAAAAACAGGTTGTCGCCTGACGGTATGCGACAACCTGTTTAGTAATCCTGTTATTCCACTGATTTAAGTGATTCTATCATGTCTATCTTTTTTAATCTGTAGTACATTACGATATTAACTGTTACAGCAAATGCAAATGTCAGAATTACCGACAATATGTAGCTTAGAGGCGTTATCCTTGCATCAAAGGTAATCATAGATACATTTATCTGTCCGATTATAAATTCCAGCAGCACCTTGCCGAGAAGAAGCCCGACTGCTGCGCTGATGCCTGTCAGGATGAAATTCTCTCTGAATACATATGCCGAGGTTTCTTTCGGATAAAATCCCAGTACCTTGATTGTAGCTATTTCTCTGACTCTCTCGGTTATATTTATATTCGTCAGATTATAGAGTACAATGAATGCAAGAGCGCCTGCAGCGGCAACAATCAGAACAATAACGGCGTTCAGGCTGTCCATCATATTGCATATTCTGTTCTCCATATCGATACATACTGAAGTACCGAGGACCTCGTCATTGTCGGAAACTGCGGCAGCAGAACTGTAGATGCCGTTTTCCGATCTGTCTGAGGAAATCGCATAGGCTGTAGTATATTCGGGGGCTTTGCCGAATTTCTCTGTATATGTTTCATCGGAGATATACACATAGTTGTTAACATAATTTTTGCATATACCCGATACCGTAACTTCTATTTCGTTTCCATCATCATCAGACAGCTTTATCCTGTCCCCTTTGGAAATATCATAGCTGTCTGCAAGCTTCGTGCATATAACGGCATTATCTGTGCCGGGGAATTTAATGCTGCGGCTGTCGTGAAGGTCAACAAAGCTGCTGAAATTTTCCTCTCCGCAGGCGATAAGTGTAAGCGCTGTTTCGTCTTCGCCCGAAGTAAAGGAAACATCCTCCTCATGGACGAATTTAAGCTCTGAAACAGATGAATCCGTATCCTCTGTGAATGCCTGCTGCTGCTTATGACTCAGGGCTTTGCTGAAGTGTATGCTGTAATCATATTTTATGATTTCGTTGTACTGAAAACCCACAATGTTTTTAACTGTGTCATTGATGCCGAAACCCGCGATGAGCAGCGCAGTGCAGCCGCTTATGCCCAGTATCATCATAAAGAAACGTTTCTTGTATCTGAACAGGTTTCGCAGTGTTACCTTGTATAAAAAGCTTACTCTGCTCCACAGCGGAGTAATTCTTTCAAGAAGTATCCTCTTGCCCGAAGGCGGCGCCTTAGGCCTCATAAGCTGTGACGGCGCAGTCCTGAAATCTTTCAGTCCCGCCGCAAGACAGGCTCCCATAGAGCATATCAGCGCTCCCGCAAGAGAGTAAAGCAGGAGAGAAATATTGAAGCTGTAGGACAGGTCGCAGCCGAAGTCATACATAATGCCGTAGGCTCGCCATATTATAGCCGGGAATATGATGCAGCAGCTGAAATATCCGATTAAAGTACCGAGAAAACCGGCGCTGCCCGAATAAAACAGGTACTCTGAAATAACGGAGCGGCTGCTGTAGCCAAGGGCCTTGAGTACTCCTATCTGTGTACGCTGCTCGTCAACCATTCTTGTCATTGTGGTGATACACACCAGCGCTGCCACAAGGAAAAAGAATACAGGGAAAACCTTTGCGACTTCATTGACGATATTTGCATCGTTTTCAAAGCCCGCATAGCCTATATTTATATCTCTTGTAAATACAAAGGTTTCAGGCTTCTTTATATCCGCTATCTCTTTTTTGCCGTCAGCTATTTTTGCTTTGGCATCATCAAGTTCTGATCTGGCGTCTGCAAAAGAGGAGTCCGCTTTGTTTTTGCCTTTTCGGTATTCGGCCCAGCCCTTAGAAATCGTCTGTTTTTCTTTTTCGAGTTTTGCCTTGCCGGCATTTGCCTGTTTGAGCCCTGCGTTTACTTTAGCCAAAGAAGCCGTAAGCTCTGATTTCTTACTGTCAAGCTGCTGTTTTGATGTCTGATATTCCTCATCGGACATATACTCCCTGTTGGCCTCAAGCTGTGACAGCTTCTGGTCTATCTGAGCAATTCCCGCATTTATCTGTTTTTTTGAGCTGTTTAATTCGCTGATTGTTTTGTTAAGCTTTTTTTCCGATGAGTCTATTTTGCTCTGTCCGGAAACGAGCTTATCGTATGAGGAATCAAGCTTTGAATATGCATCGCTTTTTTCTTTGAGGTAGCTGCTGTAGCCGTCATCGTATTCTTTCTGCGCATCCTTTATTTTGTCGTCAGCCTCTTTTTTTATTTCGTCATATCTTCTCTGTGAGGCCGCCTCTGCCGCAGCTGTTACAGTTGCCTCTGCTTTAGTTATATGGTTTTCGTATTCATCTGAATATATCGGGTCGTTTTTGTCAAGAGTAAGATATATTTCGGTGTATATATCTGAGTCAAAGCCTGCGGGAAGAATATAGAAGTAGGCTTCGATTATGCCGTTGCCGAGGGTGGTGGAGCCTCTCTCGTAATTGAGATAAAGAGGCGAGTACACAAGACCCGTTATCGTGTATTTGCGATGGGCAAAAGCGTCCAGTGTATCCTTTGAATTATCAGCCGAAAGCTCAATGGTTTTGCCTATATCATCTGTGCTGTATACCCTGCCGTCCGCAACACATTCATCAGAAGTCTTCGGCATTCTGCCCTCAAGGAGCTTGACTTTGTTTACGGATTCGGTAATGGAATAGGCCTTGAGAACCTGATCCATTTCGCCTGCATTGCATAGCACATCATAGGAAATGCTGCCCTCGGCGGCATTGACATTGTCTAAAGACGATATCCGCTCGACGTCCTTAGCCTCATAGCCCAGAGTGGATATGAGCTGGTAGTCATAAAGATTTCTCTCTGTAAGATATTCATCAAGAGTATCCACCATGGCATCTCTTGTGACCTTGAGTCCTGCAAAAAGACCTGTGCCCAGAGCAACAATTATGAGAATGGCAAGATATCTGCCCAGACTGTTTTTGATTTCTCTTAATGTTATTTTTGTAAGCATTTTGTTACCATTCTATCAGATCTACAGAAACAGGATTTTCGTTTGTTTCAACGGAATAAACGGTGCCGTTTTTGACACGTACAACCCTGTCTGCCATAGGAGTTATAGCCAGATTATGAGTAATTATAACTACGGTCATGTCGGTCTGCCGGCTGGTGTTCTGAAGCAGCTTCAGTATTGCCTTGCCTGTATTGTAGTCAAGGGCTCCTGTAGGTTCATCACACAGAAGCAGCTTGGGATTTTTGGCAAGAGCTCTCGCTATTGCAACTCTCTGCTGCTCTCCGCCCGAAAGCTGGGCAGGGAAGTTATCCATACGGTTTTCGAGCCCTACCTGCTTTAGAACCTGGGCGCTGTCTAAAGGCTCATTGCAGATCTGAGCCGCAAGAGATACGTTTTCGAGCGCTGTAAGGTTCTGAACCAGATTGTAGAACTGAAATACAAATCCTATGTCATAGCGCCTGTAGGAGGTTAAATCCCGCTCCGAAAGCGCGGAGATTTCCCTGCCGTCAAGAAACACCCTGCCCTCTGTCAGAGTATCCATACCTCCGAGTATATTGAGCAGAGTTGTTTTGCCTGCGCCGGAAGCTCCGGTTATGACGCAGATTTCGCCCTTTTCTATTTCAAAGGTCGCATCGCGCAGGGCCTCTATTGATACCTCTCCCATATGATAGACCTTTTTGACATCTTCAAATTTTACATAGCTCATAATGCACCTCTGGCTGTTTTTTCATATATTATATATTGTAAGGCAGAGCATCGATAATTACAAGAATTTTCACAAAACAAACACACAGTAAAGTACAGATGGAATACTGTCTGCAGCAAACAAGTTAAAATCGGGGTGCAAAACAGCACCGAAAAAAGAGGACTTAATCATTATTTTGCGACATTTGCGCTTTTTTGTAAAGATAAAAATAGTGCGGATACTTTACTTTTTTTCGGCATAAGAGTATAATTAAAGACAGCATCTAAGGGGAATAACATAATAGATAAAAGAGAATAACCGTTATCAGAATATATGATTTAAATAAGGTGATATTGTTAAGTTTCCCTAAGCTTATTCAATATCAATATTTTTTTAGGAGAAGCATTTTGGACTATGTATGGGGAGCGCTGGCAGGTCTTGCATTTGGCGGAGCAGCGGGAGTAATCAAATATTTTGCACTGTGGCACAGGACTTTAAGCGCACCGGAGGACAGGGGCATCAAACCGTCATCTGTATATACTAAAATGATAATCAGCAACGTTGTCAATGTGGCAGTGCTTGCGGTAGTGTTTATAGTAAGAAAACATCTGCCTTTTGACTTTGCAACAGCGCTGCTTGGAGCTGCCGTAGGGCTTTCCCTTGCAGGCAAGCTTGCCCCGATGAAAAAAATAACGGCACACGTCCGGGAGGAGTGATGACAATATGATAGAAAAACTGAATGCAATAGGAATATCAGATGCGATGATAACCAGTACGGTTATTACGGTCATAATCTGTGTTCTTGCAATAATAGCGAGCCGCAGGATAGAAATGATACCGTCAGGGTTTCAGAATATGATAGAGCTTGGCATCGAGAAGCTTCACGGCTTCTTCGAGGGAATAATGGGCAAATACGCCTGTGACAAATACTTCCCCCTTATAGCCACGCTGTTCATATACATTCTGTTCTGCAATTATTCGGGACTTATCCCTCTGGCGGGAGAGGCGCCGGGATTTCAGGCGCCGACAAGCAATGTCAATTTCCCTGCCGGTATGGCAATAATCGTGTTCTTCGCAGTCCAGATTATAGGGCTTGCGGAGCACAGAGGCATCAGGTTTTACAAACATCTTTTCAAGCCGGTGGCCTTTATATTCCCGCTTATGGTTATAGAGGAGTTTGTAAGGCCTATATCCCTTACTTTCCGACTTTACGGCAATATATACGGTGAAGAGGCTGTAATCAAATCATTCTTTGACATACTGCCTCTGGGACTTCCGATTATAATGCAGGCGCTGTCGGTACTGATGGGACTTATACAGGCGCTCGTATTCTCGCTGCTTGCCGCTATATATATCAGCGAGGCGGCAGAGCACGAGGAGCAGCTTCCTGTGGTGGATTAGATATGAACAATTGATTTGTTTATATATATAAAAATGATTTTTAATACGCTTTTTAATAAAGCACATATATCGAAAGGAGAAATACAATGGAATTAATCGCAGTTGCAGCAGCACTTGCTATCGGTTTAGCTGCCATAGGCCCCGGAATCGGTCAGGGTATAGCAGCAGGTAAAGCACTTGAGGGAATGGCGCGTCAGCCGGAAATGATGAGTACACTTCGTACCAATATGATTCTTGCGTTTGCATTTATGGAATCACTTACTATTTACGGTCTTGTAATAGCATTCATACTTATAGGCAAGATGTAACAAAAAGTAAAGCAAGGAGGGGTTTTAATGTTAGACGCATTAGGCATAAACCTTAAAGACCTTATATTTGCTGTCGCAAACTTTCTGATCCTTGTACTGATTTTAGGCAAGTTCCTGTACAAACCGTTTCTGGGTATACTCGAAAAGAGGAAGCAGACAATAGAAGATGCTTTTACCAATGCTGATGCCACCAACCGTAAGGCTGATGAGAAATATGAGGCCTATACCAAGAAGCTTGCAAGAGCAGAGGCCGAAAGCAGAGAAATCATCAAAAATGCCAGACTAAAGGCAGACGATCAGGCCAATATGATTGTCGAGGAAGCTAAGGCGGAGGCTGCAAGAATCAAGCTCAAAGCCGAAAAAGAGGTCGTAAGAGAAAAAGAAAAGGCGCTCAGAGAGGTCAGAGCGCAGATCGGACAGCTTGCTGTGCTTGCGGCAGAGCAGATTCTCGAAAGAGAGATTGCAGCGGAGGGTCAGGAGGAGATAATAGACAGAGTACTTGAAAAGGCAGGGACATCACAATGGCAGAATTAACAGTGGATCTGACTTACGGTACGGCGCTGTATCAGGCAGCAGTCGAGATAAACAAAGAAAAACAGATACTTGAAGAGGGCCTTGCAGTTGTCGGAATTTTAAAGGCGGAGCCGGAATTTGAGGCGGTACTTAGAAGTCCTGCCGTTGCGGCAGAGGAAAAAAAGACTGTTTTGTGCAACGTTTTTTCCGGAAGACTGATGCCGGAGCTTGTAAATTTCCTGTGCATCCTTATAGATAAGGGCAGATTTACTCATTTTGAGAGAATTATCAGGGAGTACGGCAGGCTCTATGACAGCAGAGAGGGCATTCTCAAGGGAATAATATATTCGGTTGAGCCGCTTGACGAAGACAGGCTTGCTGAATTTGAAAAACAGACAGGAAAGCTTATGGGCGGCAATGTGATCCTCGAAAATCAGACGGACAAATCCCTCATAGGCGGGGTTAAGATACTTGTAAACGGCAAAATAATTGATGCAAGTATCAGAAACAGGCTAAACAAAATAGCTTCGGAAATCAGAGTATAAAGGAGGGAGGTAAAATATGAATTTACGTCCTGAAGAAATAAGCGCTGTCATAAAACAGCAGATACTTAACTACAAAAATACGCTTGAGGTTTCTGATTTTGGAACAGTAATTCAGGTGGGCGACGGTATAGCCAGAGTATACGGACTCGAAAACTGTATGTCGGGAGAGCTTCTGGAGTTTCCGGGAGAGGTCTACGGTATGGCTCTGAATCTTGAAGAGGATAATGTCGGAGCCGTAATTATGGGACCCGACACAGGTATCAAAGAAGGAGATATCGTCAAACCTACAGGCACTGTAGTAGAGGTTCCCGTAGGCGAGGATTTAATAGGCAGAGTAGTAAACCCTCTGGGCCAGCCTATAGACGGCAGGGGCGAAATCAAAGCGGAGGATCACAGACCTGTTGAATACCCTGCGCCCGGCGTACTGCAGAGAAAATCGGTAAACCAGCCGCTGCAGACAGGTATCAAGGCCATAGACTCCATGATACCTATAGGCAAGGGTCAGAGAGAGCTTATCATAGGCGACAGACAGACAGGCAAAACAGCTATCGCCATAGATACAATAATCAATCAGAAAGGCAAAGATGTAATCTGTATATACGTTGCCATAGGACAAAAGAAATCAACGGTTGCACAGCTTGTTCAGAACCTTGAGGACAAGGGCGCCATGGACTACACTATTGTAGTGTCCGCAACAGCCAGTGAGGTTGCGCCGCTGCAGTATATAGCCCCATATGCAGGCTGCGCCATGGCAGAGCATTTTATGTATCAGGGCAGAGACGTCCTGATTATATATGACGATTTATCAAAACACGCGGTGGCATATCGTGCAATGTCCCTGCTGCTTCGTAGACCGCCGGGAAGAGAAGCTTATCCCGGAGATGTATTCTATCTTCATTCAAGACTTCTTGAGAGAGCCGCAAGGCTTTCAGATGAGCTGGGCGGCGGTTCCATTACTGCGCTTCCGATTATAGAGACGCAGGCGGGCGACGTATCGGCATATATACCTACAAATGTAATTTCAATTACAGACGGACAGATATTCCTCGAAACAGAGCTGTTCTTCTCAGGACAGAGACCTGCGGTAAATGCGGGTATTTCGGTATCCAGAGTAGGCGGTAATGCGCAGATAAAGGCGATGAAGCAGGTTGCAAGCAAAATCAAGCTTGAGCTAGCCCAGTACACAGAGCTTGCAAGCTTTGCACAGTTTGGCTCAGATGTAGATAAGGAAACAAAGGCAAGACTTGATCACGGCGCAGTTCTTATGGAGGTGCTGAAGCAGGGTCAGTATTCACCTGTAGAGGTTGAAAATCAGGTAATGATTCTGTACGCTGCAATCAACTATTATCTTGAGGATATTCCGCACGACAGAATAAAAGAATTTGAAAAACAGTTTACTGAATTTATGGATACTCACTATCCTCAGGTTCAGAGAAGAATTAAGGACAGCGGCAGGCTTGACGAGGAAACAGAGGAATTCCTCAAAGATGCAATAGAAGAATTCAAAAAACTGTTTACAGACAAATAGCAGGCAGTGAAAGGAGGAATGTTTAATGGGCGAAAATATGCAGGACATCAAAAGGCGTATCAAGAGCGTGTCGAGCACAATGCAGATAACAAACGCCATGAAGCTGGTGTCTGCGGCGAAGCTGCGCAAGGCCAGGGCGACCTTTGAAAAGACCACTGAATATTTTAACTTCATTACACATACCATTGAGGAAATATTCAACAATAACAGTGAGGTTCCTCCTGAATATCTGGCAGGCAACAGGGAAATCAAAACCACCTGCTATATAGTGGTTACAAGCTGCAGAGGTCTTTGCGGCGGATTTAACAATAATATAATTAAAGAGGCCGAAAAGGATTTCCACGAGGACTGGGAGAAGCCTGTAATTGTGGCTATAGGCACCAAGGGCAAGGAGTATTTTGAGAAAAGAGGCTATGAGATATACAAGGAATATCTCGCGCCTCCCGAAGATATATCTTTCCTTGAAACCAGAGAGATGTCAAAGCCTATCATAGATATGTATGACAGGGGAGAGATAGATGAAATAGTTTTAATCTATACCGGATTTAAAAATTCCATCGAGCAGGAGGTCAAAAACGTTATCCTGCTTCCCTTTGACATACAGCCTGACCCAGATGTGCTGATACATGACCAGGAGGTCGAATATGAGCCGTCGGTTGAGGAGGTTTTCAACTATCTGGTGCCTAAATACGTTGAAATGATGATATATGCGGCTGTAGTAGAGTCTGCGACCTGCGAGCATGCGGCAAGAAGACTTGCTATGGAAAACGCTACAGATAATGCTTCTGATATGCTCGGCAGTCTGTCCCAGTACTACAATCGTGCAAGACAGGCGGAGATTACCGATGAGATAATCGAGATTGTTGCAGGCGCAGAGGCACAGAAATAACAGGAGGTAACATATTTTGAGCAAAGGAATAATACATCAGATTATAGGGCCGGTTATAGATATCAAATTCGAGCCGGAGCACCTGCCTGATCTGCTCAATGCGATTAATATTGAGTTTGAGGACAGAACTATTGTTGCGGAGGTTGCGCAGCATATAGGTGATGATATTGTAAGATGCGTTGCGTTATCTTCTACAGACGGGCTCAGAAGAGGTATGCAGGCATCGGATACAGGCGGACCTATCAGTGTGCCTGTGGGTCCTGAGGTTTTGGGCAGACTGTTTAATGTAATAGGTGAGACCATAGATGGCAGGGAGCCGGTTGTTACAGAAACCAGAAGCTCCATACACAAACCTGCGCCAAGCTTTGAGGAACAGGATACATCTGCACAGATATTTGAAACAGGCATCAAGGTAATCGACCTTATTGCACCATATACCAAGGGCGGTAAGGTTGGACTGTTCGGAGGTGCGGGAGTAGGTAAGACCGTACTTATACAGGAGCTTATTCACAATATAGCCAAGGAGCACGGCGGTATTTCGGTATTTGCCGGCGTAGGCGAGAGAACAAGAGAGGGCAACGACCTCTATTATGAAATGATAGAGTCGGGAGTAATAGAAAAAACAGCAATGGTTTTCGGTCAGATGAACGAGCCGCCGGGAGCAAGAATGAGAGTTGCGCTTACGGGTCTTACCATGGCGGAATATTTCAGAGATATCGAGGGCCAGGACGTACTCCTCTTTATAGATAACATATTCAGATTTACACAGGCAGGTTCGGAAGTATCGGCGCTTTTAGGCAGAGTTCCGTCGGCGGTAGGTTACCAGCCGACACTGGCGACAGAGATGGGTGCTCTGCAGGAGAGAATTACATCAACCAAAAAGGGATCGATTACATCGGTTCAGGCAGTATATGTGCCTGCCGATGACCTTACAGACCCTGCTCCTGCCACAACCTTTGCGCATCTTGACGCTACTACCGTACTTTCAAGAGCCATTACGGCGCTGGGCATATACCCTGCCGTTGACCCGCTGGATTCCACTTCAAGAATAATGGATCCGCTGATTTTGGGCGAAGAGCATTACAATACGGCAAGAGGCGTTCAGGAGGTGCTGCAGAGATACAAGGATCTGCAGGATATAATAGCAATTCTGGGTATGGACGAATTATCCGAGGAAGATAAGCTTGTAGTAAACAGGGCAAGAAAAATCCAGAGATTTTTATCTCAGCCTTTCAGTGTTGCCGAGCAGTTTACGGGAACTCCGGGCAAATATATACCGCTTAAAGAGACCATCAGAGGCTTTAGAGAAATTCTCGACGGCAAGCATGATGAGATACCTGAGCAGCTGTTCCTGATGGCAGGCGGCATTGATGAAGTTGTAGAAAGGTACGAAAAGAGTCATGGTTAACAGCGTTAAACTTGAGGTGATAACACCGTCAAAGCTGTTTTACAGCGGAGAGGTCGAGCTTGTAATCGTAACAACTCTGACAGGCGATGAGGGATTTATGGCAAATCACTCATGGGCAACCAAGCTTTTGGATGTGGGCGAGCTTTGGATTCAGGAAAAGGGTAAGACCTATGACGAATTTAAAGTGGCTGCCGTATCGGGAGGCTTTATAGATGTCAAGGAGAGTATTGTTATTTTTACAGATGCGGCCGAATGGTCTGAGGATATTGATATGGAGAGAGTTCTGAGCAAGAAAGCTACTGTTGAGGACTGGATAAAGCACAGAGCCGAATATGAGGACCCTGCCAATATCGAAAAGGCCAGAATAGAGCTTGCCAAGGAAATAAACAGAATGAAAGTTGCCGGAGGCGGCAAACGCAGAAGATAAATGACATGCGGGGTGTATCTGATATGCCCCGCTTGTATTAATCAGAGGAGGAATTTCAGATGAAGCTGCGCGCAGGGCGCGGCAGAGATGCTGGCATACGGGAATGTAGTCAGAGTTATAGAGAAGCAGATTTAAAATAAGGTATGGGAGATATTGACCCCATACCGTTTTTTAAGTTTATTTCATACAGGAGCAGCTGCAGTCCATACAGTCTGCTTCTTTTTCTTCCTG
>CAKQOW010000037.1 GCA_934256595.1 uncultured Clostridia bacterium | reverse complement strand
TATGAATATGAGCATTTCGTGGATACTTATGTGCGGAGCCTTTATATTCTTTATGCAGGCAGGCTTTACCTGCTATGAGGTGGGATTTATCCGCAGTAAAAATATAATATCGGTGGCAATAGAGAACCTGCTTACCTTTATGATTGTGACAGTGCTTTACTGCATATTCGGATTCGGCTTTATGTTCGGAGAGTCGTTTAACGGACTGATAGGCACAGGCTTTATCGGGCTTTCGGGACTTGAATCCGCAGGTGATACCGCATACAGCTATGCGTTTATGCAGACTATGTTTGCAGCGGCCTCTATAACTATTTTCGGCGGCGCCATGTCTGAACGAAGCAGACTTTCAGCGCTTCTTGCTGCTGCGGCAGTAAGCGCCGTAGTTATATACCCTGTATTCGGACACTGGGCGTGGGGTAGTATGGTCACAGGAACCTCCGGCTGGCTTGAGAAGCTGGGATTTATGGACTTTGCGGGAGCTTCGGTGGTTCATCTTACAGGCGGTTTCATTGCTCTGGCCGGAATAATTACTGCCGGCAGACGTAAGGACACAGGGCCTGCAAGGTCAAATATACCTTTTGCGGTTCTGGGAGTATTTATTCTCTGGTTTGGCTGGCTTGGCTTTAACGGCGGCAGTATGCCCGAGCTTAATGCAAGAGCGGGACTTATGGTGCTCAATATGACCATTGGTGCAGCCTGCGGTATGGCGGGAGCGCTGACATATCATATTCTGGCAGGCAAAAAAGGCAATTATCTTGTATTCATATTTGACGGAATTCTCGGAGGCCTTGTGGCCGTGACGGCATGCTCGTATTACTGCAGTCCGGCAGGAGCCGCGGCTCTTACATTTATAACGGGAGTGTTTGTGGCAATAGTTCACTATCTGCTTATAAGGGTTGGGATTGACGATGCAGTTGATGCCGTGCCTGTTCATGCGGCAGGCGGTATTTCAGGTCTTGTGCTTATGCCGCTTTTTATGGAGCAGCAGTTTATAGAGGCGGGCAGCAGAATAGAGCAGCTTGGAATACAGTTCCTTGGAGTTTTTGTAAATTTCATATGGGTTTTCGGCATAGCGTATATTATGTTCCGCATTATAGACCGGGCAGGCGGCATCAGAGTATCGCCTGAAGCAGAGGAAAAAGGCCTTAACATTACGGAATTTGAGGACATATATTCGTGGGAAAAATATATGGAGAAATCAGGCTATGAAACACAGATAAATGAAAAAAACAGGCTTCTGCGCAAACAGGCAAGACTGCTGGCGGTGACAGAGGAGCAGGAAAAAGACAAAATACGGCGTGAGCTTCACGACGGAGTGGGTCAGTCCCTTGCAGCCCTCAAAGTGACACTGGGAATTGCAAGAGGCAGACAGCAAAATGAAGAAATCATAGACAATGCCATACATATGGCAGATGAAACCATACAGGAAATGAGAGCCGTATTAAACAGCCTTAATCCTCCCAAACTTGAGCAGGGACTTGAATGTGCGCTCAAAGCCATGGCAGAGGGATTAAACAGAATAGAAGGCGTCACCTGCAGGGTTTCGGCAGCAGGCGATATGCCGGCATTTGAAGATACGGCGGCTCTGAATATCTACAGAGTTGTGCAGGAGGCCTGCGGCAATGCCGTAAAGCACGGAAATGCCTCGGAGATAGATATTGATATTAAATATGAGGGCAGCCGGTGCATATTTGAAATAAAGGATAACGGCAAAGGCTTTCATGTCAGTGATAAGCAGTTTGGTATGGGCATACCGTCTATGGGTGACCGCATTAGGATGCTGGGCGGAAAGTTTACTATATTCAGTACGGTAGGAGAGGGAACAAGAGTGGTTGCGGAGGTGCCTTGCGATGAACAAAAAAATCAGAATATTTCTTGCTGATGATCATAAAATGCTCAGAGAGTCGCTTAATATGCTGCTTTCACAGGAAGAGGACTTCGAGATAACAGGACAGGCGGCAGACGGTATCGAGCTTTGCCGCAGTATATATGATATCAGAGGCGAAACCGATATAGTGCTTATGGACATATCAATGCCGCGAAAGGGCGGCTTTGAGGCAGCAAAGGAAATCCTGTCGGAGTTTAAAAATATCAGAGTGATATTTCTGACTATGCACAAAAACGAGGAAATGGTTGCAGAGGCTTTTAATACGGGAGCCTCAGGCTATGTACTCAAAGAAAACGCTTTTGAAGAGCTGGTGCAGGCAATCCGTACCGTTATGAGCGGCAAAATATACATATCCTCAGTGCTTTCACCTATGCTGCTTTCGGGATTTCTCGAAAACGAAAGACAGAGCAGAGAGCTTTCGGGCAGAGAAAGAGAAATATTAAAGCTTCTTGCAGAGGGCTACAGCAACAGGGAAATTGCGGATTTTCTTTCTATTTCGGTGAAAACCGTGGAAACCCACAGGGCGAATATTATGCGCAAGCATAATTTCAAGAACGTGACGGAGCTGGTGCTTTATGCGGTGAGAAATCATATAATTGAAGTTTAAGGGATTTTCCCCGTAAGATTAAGGGTTTTATTGTATTTTCAATAAGGCTCTTTTTTTCTATACTTTAGTTAGAAAGGAAGTGAGAAATATGATAGACACTGGTAATACTTCTTTTGTAATAATATGTGCAGCGTTAGTATGTCTGATGACTCCGGGTCTTGCATTTTTCTACGGCGGACTTGTAGGACGTAAAAACGTTATAACAATAATGATGCAGTCGTTCATATCAATGGGCGTAGTTACTATCATATGGTTTGTTATAGGTTTCTCACTGGCATTCGGACCTGATATCCACGGTATCATAGGAAGCCTTAAATATGCTTTCCTCGACTGTGTGGGAATGGAGCCAGATGCCGTATACGGAGATACCGTACCGTTTCTTACATTTTTCAGTTATCAGCAGATGTTTGCAATTATTACTCCCGCCCTTATAACAGGGGCGTTTGCAGACAGGGTAAACTTCAAGAGCTACCTTATATTTCTTGTAATATGGAGTCTGCTGGTATATGTACCTCTTGCTCACTGGGTATGGGGCGGCGGTTTCCTGGCGCAGCTTGGCGCTGCTGACTTTGCAGGCGGCATTGTAGTTCACGCAAGCGCAGGACTTGCAGCTCTGGCATCAGTATTTGTAGTAGGCAAGAGAAAGGATATGAGCGCTTCGGCAGTGGAGCCTCACAACATAACCTATGTGGCCCTTGGCACAGGACTTCTGTGGTTTGGCTGGTTCGGTTTCAACGCAGGCGGAGCTATGGGGGCTACGGGACTTGCTTCCACTGCATTTGTAAACACTGATATTACAGCCTCTGTGGCTATGGTTACATGGCTTGTAATCTCGTGGATAAGAGACAAGAGTCCAAGCTTTGTAGGCGCGCTTACGGGAGCGGTTGCAGGACTTGCTACCATAACTCCGGCGGCAGGCTACATCAAACCGTGGGGAGCGTTTATACTGGGCATTATGGCAGGCGTAATATGCTATTTCGCAGTGCTTCTCAGAAAAAAACTGGACTGGGACGATGCTCTTGACGTATGGGGCGTTCACGGTGTAGGCGGCATGCTGGGAGCAATAATGATAGGCGTGTTTGCAGTATCGGAGGTAAACGGCGTCAGCGGACTTGTTGAGGGAAACATTTCGCAGTTTTTCATTCAGCTGGGAGCGACGGCATTTTCAGGCGCATACGCGTTTGTGGTTACTTTTGTGATACTTAAGGTAATAAATAAGTTCACACCTGTAAGGGTAAGTGAACAGGAAGAGCTTGAAGGGCTTGATCACGCGCTTCATCACGAAGAGGCGTACAGGCTTGAATAGATATGCAATTCACATTTCCTCGTTATACTATGACGAGCGCATAATCCTTAGACGGGGCGGGGCTTTGATATTCAGAGCCCCGGTTCTCGCAAACCAACTCTCCTTAATATATATTAAAACGACGTTAAAACAGAGAAAAGGCAGGAAATTACCTGCTTTTTTCTTTGACAGAAAGGCATATCAGGTTGATAAAACTGCAGGGTAAAATATATAAATTAACAGGGAGACTGATTAGGTAGTTGATAATCGACGGGTTTCTTTTTTTATTGACAAAGCATCGAGGGGGGGGGTATACTTTAAGTGTAAAACTAAAGAGGGCAAATCTGTCGAAAGACAGAGACGCAAAGCTATAGGGCCTGAAGCTCAATTGAGTATGGCTGCCAGTTACATAGAGGTGAGGAACATATAACGACAGCAAGACAGGCACAGGCTTGTCTTTTTATTGTGGCAGAAGCAGCCCTTGAATGATTAAAATACCGAAACAAGGAGGGTGAACAAATGAAGAAGTTATTGGCAATAGTCATAAGTATGGCTATGATAGTGGCGATGATACCTATGGGAGTATTTGCTGCAGAGCCTAATGCAGAGGGTACAGCAGATATACCTGCTGAGACTTTGCTGATGGTCAAGGGCAAAGCGTTAGATGGTAAACAAACAATCTCGTGGACAAAAGTTTCCGAAGCAAAGGGTTATGATGTATTCTTTGCAAAATCCGGAAACGATTTAAAGAAAGTCAAAACCTGTAAAAACAGCTTATCAATGACTAAGAAAAATCTGAAAAACAAAGCTGTTTATACTTATAAGGTTAAGGCATACAAAATTGTATCAGGAAACAAAAAGTATATAGCTTCCTCACCAAAGATTTATATTGCCGGCAAAACCTATAAAAAAAGTAATGCTGCAGCTGTGAAGGCTGCTGCAAAAGAGGCAACTCTTACACAGGGACAGACATTTAGTATGGGGGCTAAAATTACTAAAAAGAGTTCTAAAAAGCCAATGCTATACAAGGGATATGTATCAAAGATCAGATATTATTCTTCAGCAAAAGATATAGCAACAGTTGATAAAGCCGGTAATATAACAGCAAATGCTGACGGTAAAGCTTATGTATATGCGGTTGCGCCAAGCGGAGTATATGTAAGAACTTTAGTTACAGTGACAAAAGAGGATACGCCAGCTGCATCAGCTTATGATGTAATATTTGATATGCAGGGACATGGCAGCGCAATTGATAAGCAGACTGTAAAAACAGGGGAAACTGTTTCAGTTCCTGCTGCTCCGGTTGCGGATGGCTATGTATTTAAAGGCTGGTATAAGGAAAGTACATTCACTACACCTTGGAATTTTGATACAGATAAGGTAACTGCAAATACAACTCTGTATGCAAAGTGGGAAAAAGCATCATCACCGTCAGCAGTGCATACACACAGCTACAGTATTCAGTCAGATGGTGAATGGAAATGCAGATGTGGTAATGTACTTGCAGGAACAGATGCACCTTACATTACAGTGCTTAAAAACGGACAGCCTGCTAAAATAGTTCCATTAGATGCAGCATCAGAAGTTGGTAAAGGCAGTATTGCTCTTAATAATGATACCGTTACTTATACAAACAGCGGTGATGCACAGGAAGTCATTATACGAACTAATGGCGGAAATCTGGTAATTAATGCACCTAACGATGCGGTTCATCACTACGGCAATGCTAAGATATTAGATGTTAAGGCTGTTGCAAATAATTCATATTATGAATATGGAACGATAGCTTTTGCAAGACTTGCAGCAGGTCATCTCATTGTTAAAGACAATGCAAGAATAAACACTTTATATGCAACAGGTGCAGCAGGAAGTGTTAAGGTAAATAAAGAAGCAGGCGGCGCTATTGAAAATGCATATGCGACAAATGATGCTATTAGCGATAAAAAGCATGGCGGCAACGTTGTATTAACAAAAGAAACAAATGCTACTGTTGCAAATGCAGTTAATGAAGCAACGTCAGATACTCTTGCTGGAAATTCAGAAACTGGAAATGATACATTGAATACAATTATCAAAAAAGCTTCATTATCAGGAAAAGGAACTGCAGAAGCTCCGTATGTAATTTCATCTGCAGATGAATTATCCATATTCAGAGATTTAGTTAACAGCGGTAAGGATGCAGACTTTAGCAAGGCAGCATTCAAGTTAAGCGCTGATATTGATTTAGGTAACAAAGATTGGACTCCGATCGGAACTGCTACACATCAATTTTCAGGTGTATTTGATGGAAATGGACATACTATTTCAAACCTAGTCATTAATTCTGACGATTCATATAATGGCTTGTTTGGTAAGGTAGTTGGTGTTACTGAGGGCGCAAGCTATAAAACAACCGCTTCGGAAGTATTGGATGAAGAAAATTATACATTAAAGGATGGTACATATTCCGAAGATCTGTTTAAAACCGTAATTAAAAACTTTACAATCAAAAACTTCAATGTTATTACTGGTGAATACGGTGCAGCAGCAATTGGCTGGGCTGAAAATGCATATATCAGTAGAATAAAGGTTTTAAATGGTACAGTTGATGATAATCATACTCAAGCGGGCAAAATAGCAGGTGTTGTTGGAGTTTCCGGCAGAAATATGATTTATAATGAACTGGAAACAGGTGCTGATGTTACAATTACTGGTTCCAAGCATTCTATAGCAGGTATTGTGTCAAATATCCAAAGAGGAAACGATGGAGAGGACCATTTAGTAATAATCAAAAACTGCACAAATAGAGCTACAGTTAATTGGACAGAGAACGGAAAAAATGGTGGTGGTTACCCAATTGCCGGTATTGTAGCCAATGCAGGATCTTGTGATGGCCTTCAAAGTATAATTATAAAGTGTACAAATGAAGGTGATATTAACGCTGGTGATTGCAATTATGCCTGTGGTATTATTGGTCAGGCAGGTGACTGGGTAAAAGCGGTATATCGTTGCAGCAATTCAGGAAATATAACTGCATCAGCATATGTAAATGGCGTTGCAGGTATTTGTATAACAGAAAAAATTCCTGCTATTGCCTGCAGTAATACGGGTAAATTAGAAAATAAAGCAGAGCCTTCAAAGTGCTATGATATTTCATCAAGTATATCGCAATTGACAATTGCAGATGAAGAATTTAAAAATGTTGCCGAATTAAACACGCGGATTGCAGGAGCAGTTGGTACTGGCAAGACACTTATTCTGAAGAACATAACAGTAACTGATACTACAGGTACTTTAACTGTGCCTGCACCTGTAGAGTTTGTATCTTCAAATAAGAAAATATGCGACAGCATTGAATTAACAGATACTCTGAAAACAATTAATTTAAACGGCCTGAATCAGACAGTATCAGGAACTAAGGCATTAACATTTGGCGGTACTGGCAATACAATTACTGTTGCAGAAAATACGACTATGTCAAAAGTAACCTTGGCCGGGAATAATAATACAGTAGTTAATAATGGTACTTTACAAAGTGCCGCTATTGAATATGGAGCTAAAGGAAAGTATACAATCGAAAACAACGGAAGTATGGAATGCATTTATTCAGTAGGATGTACCGCTAATATAACAATTAACAATAATAACGGGGCTACTATTGAGAGAAAAACTGCAGGTCATACAATCTGGAACGAGTCAGCTAGTACTATTGCTATTAACAATCACGGAGCAATTAAAGGATATGATAGCAGCTCTATAGCACTGCTGCTTTATGATGGATGTAATGTAACAATAAATGCATATAACGGCAGTAGCGTAGTAGGTGCATTTGGTCCGTACAGGGGCGATAATATCATTACTATTAAGTATCAACCATTAGCAACAATTAATGGTCAATCATGGTCAACAATTAACGCAGAAAGTTATACAGGCTCAACAGTGACTATTAGTGCAATGTCAGAATAAAGTAAAATAATAAGATTGTTTTACTGGTTGATTAATGAACAGATAACCCCTCGAATATCGAGGGGCTGTTTGTTTGCAGAGAATATTCTCCTTATTTTTTGTCCTTTACTGCAGAGCTTACCGCGGCAAATATGAGAGCTGCCACAGGCCATATTATCCATGAAAAATCCCATCTGTTAGTTAGAAAACTTACAGCAAGATACAAAGCAGTTACTGCAGGCCAGTATATACCCGCTATTTTTCCTACTTTTTTGTTCTCTTCAGCCTGCTTTGGAGAGAAGTCCTCCTCGCAGAGAAGCTGATTAAAAGCGCTCATTTTACTTCCCGAATGTATGAGTATACACACCCCGGCAGCAACAATTACAAACAGCAGCGAGGTGAGCAGTATATACACATCATCACCGGCATCAAAGAATGAAGATATAATCAGCGGAACCGGACTTGTTATACAAAGCAGAACCCCTGCAATAAGTCCTCTTGTAGCTGTTTTTTCATAAGATCGTTTTTCGCTCTGTATGTACTTTTGAGCGGCAGGCTCAAGAGTGAAATCCACTTCATCAAGGAATTTATATTTTTTCAGATACTGTGAGGTGAGTATAAACTGTATCACCGCCGCGCAGACAAGCGCAAACAATATAATCAGCGATATGGGCATAGCAGCCTTTGGCATAAATGAGCAGCTTGACGCAATAAGCAGCACAGGCGCGAGTATGCACATCAGCACTCCCAGAGCGGTTTTGTTTCCTGCTGTACTTTTATCTTCAATAAATCCCTGCGCATCTTTTAAAGACAGTGTTTTAGTATTGTCTGAAACAGGAACCGGGTTATCCGAGTCCTTTAAAAGATAATCTGTAGACACGCCGAATATATCTGCAATCTCAACCAGTTTTGATATATCAGGTGATGCGGAAGCACTTTCCCATTTTGATACGGACTGTCTTGAAACACCCAGCTTTTCGGCAAACTCTTCCTGTGACCACCCCTGTTTTTTTCTCAGCATCAATATTTTTTCTGATAACAGCATTTTGTTTTTTCCTCCGTAACATATGATAAAAACAGTATAGCACCGGGACATGCAGATTGCTATCAACCGGTGTTGGAAATTCCGCAACCGATGGTTGCATAAACTCAAAACCGGCAGATTTCTACCGGTTTCAGTCGTTTTATCGCTTGTTGGAGCGTATCCATATTTTCTGATCCTCGGCAGCCTGTATAAGATCGTCTCTGAAATCAGGGTGAGCAAGGGAGATCAGCATTTCAGCTCTTTCCCATGTGGTTCTGCCTGCAAGATTTACAGCCCCGTATTCCGTAACCATATAGTAGGACTGGCTTCTCGGAGATGTGACAATATCGCCGTTAAACGTAGGCATTATACTCGACTTTATATTGCCGTCTTTGTCCTTATGGGTTGAGGCCATACAGAGAAAAGCCTTGCCGCCCTTTGACATGGCAGCGCCTGTAAGGAAGTCGAGCTGACCGCCGGTTCCGGAAATCTGTCTTGTGCCGGAGCTTTCGGCGCATACCTGCCCGTATAAATCCGCTGAAAGGCAGCTGTTTATGGAGATAAGTTTATTGAGCTTTCCCATTACCTCGGGAGCGTTTACATATTCAAGCGGGAAAGCCATAATTCCCGGGTTTTCATTTACCCATTCATACAGCTTCTCAGTTCCGAAAAATATTCCCGAAATTCCCTTGCCTTTGTTAAGGGTGGAATATCTGTTTGTGAGCTTGCCTGCCTCATATATCTTGTAGTAGGCATCTGAACAAAGCTCTGTGTGCATGCCTAAATCCTTAAGGTCGGACTCGGCTATCATTTCGCCGATTATTCCGGGCATACCGCCTATCCCAAGCTGCAGCATGGCGCCGTCTGTAATATGAGGGAGTATGTACTCCGCAATCTTTATATCTGTATCTTTTGGTTTGTGGAGAGGTACCTGTATCAGTGGTCCGTGCTCTCCCTCGACTATCATATCAACCTCTGATATGTGTATGCTGTCATCATGTCCGCCATATATTTTGGGGAGTTTTTCGTTGATTTCAACAATGACTACGTCAGCTTTTTCAAGAATACCCTTTGCAATGCCTATAGAGGTTGACAGATTGAAATATCCGTGATTATCCATAGGCGTAACGCAGATCATAGCCACATTTATATCAAGAAAATGCCTGTAGTATTCAACAACATTTCGAAATATCATAGGAATGAAATTGCACAGGCCCTTATCGCAGAGCTTTCTCTCGTAGGCAGAGCAGTGCCAGCTGTTGTATATGAAATGTTCTCTGTGCGGGTCACACTCCACCACCTGTATGGGACCAAACAGCAGATTGCCTCGTATTTTTACGTCCTTAAGCTCTTCCTTTCTTCTGGCAAGAGCGGCATCAAGCAGGGCGGGGAAGCCGTTTCCTGTGGTATATTCAACCCAGTCGCTGCTTTTGACTATTGATACAGCCTCCTCGGGGGTTCTCAGCTTGCTCCTGTATTCTGAAATAAAGTTCATATATTATTCTCCTTTTACCGCAAGGCTTCTGCCTGTCATTTCACAAGGTATATCCATATTCATAAGATCAAGAAGCGTAGGGGCGATATCAGAAAGTCTGCCGCCGTCTTTAAGTCCGCAAGGGTTCTCTGCTATATGCACAAGCGGTACATCATTAAGAGAGTGAGCCGTAACGACATTGCCCTCATCATCTGTCATCTGGTCTGCGTTGCCGTGATCTGCCGTAAGCAGTATCTGACCGCCTTTTTCAAGTACAGCTTCCTTTATTCTGCCTGCGCATTTATCAACTGCTTCAACCGCTTTAACCGCAGCCTCCATAACACCTGTATGACCGACCATATCGCAGTTTGCGAAGTTTAATATGATAAGGTCATAGGTATCTGCTTCAATCTGTTCTATAACTTTGTCCGTGACCTCGTATGCGCTCATCTCAGGCTGCATATCATAGGTTGCAACCTTTGGTGAGGGTATTAATATTCTGTCCTCATTTCTGTTGGGAGCCTCGACGCCTCCGTTAAAAAAGAACGTAACGTGAGCATATTTTTCCGTTTCTGCTATTCTGAGCTGTTTAAGGCCCTTGTCTGCAATATATTCTCCCAGAGTGTTCACAAGACTCTGCGGAGGGAAAGCTATTGTTACGGCAGGCATTGAAGCGTCATACTGAGTCATACATACATAGCAGAGGTTGGCAGGGCGCGCTTTTCTTTTAAACCCGTCAAAATCATCAGCGACAAATGCCCTTGTTATTTCTCTTGCTCTGTCAGGGCGGAAATTAAACATAATAACCGCATCGTTATCGCTGACAGGTATTGCTCCGTCAATTACCGACGGCTTTACAAACTCATCGTTTTCGTCTCTGTCATAGGCTGCCTCAAGAGCCTTGAGAGCAGTTTCCGAATAAAATCCCTCGGATACAGTCATAGCGTCATAGGCCGCTTCTACTCTGTCCCAGCGCTTATCTCTGTCCATTGCATAGTATCTGCCGGAAATCGTTGCAATCCTGCCGATGCCGGTATCCTGCATATAGCTTTCAAGCTCTGTAATGTATTTAGCCGCGCATCTTGGCGGGACGTCTCTTCCGTCAAGGAAGCAGTGAACAAATACATCTGAAACTCCCTTATCCTTTGCCATGCGGATAAGCGCCTCAAGATGATTTATATGGCTGTGAACTCCGCCGTCAGATAAAAGACCAAAAAGGTGAAGCGTAGAGCCGAATCTTTTACAGTGGTCCATTGCTCTGTTAAGCTCCGGGTTTTCAAAGAAGCTTCCGTCCTCAATGGCCCTGGTTATTTTGGTAAGGTCCTGATAGACAATGCGGCCGGCCCCTATATTGAGATGACCCACCTCAGAGTTTCCCATCTGACCTGCGGGAAGCCCCACGTCAAGACCGCAGGCCTTAAGAGTCGTATTAGGGTAAGAGGCAAAAATCTCATCGAGATTTGGCTTGTGAGCCTGCGCGATGGCATTACCCTCTGTATCTTTGTTTATTCCGTATCCGTCAAGGATCATTAACATTGTAGGTTTCATAATTATCACTCCAAACAAAAGCATATTTACATATAATTGTAGTACTTTATAGTATAACAAAAAACAGGGAGTAATAAAAGATAAGATTGTTTTAGAGACGGCTTTTCAGTATAATTATGATTAGAAAGGCAGGCAAAGTTATGGAATGGAATAAAGCGCAAAAGGAAGCAATCGAAAACAGAGGAAATAATCTGCTGGTGGCGGCGGCGGCAGGCTCAGGCAAGACGACGGTTTTAATAGAGAGAATTAAACGCCTTATACTTGAGGACAGAATACCTGTAGACAGATTTCTTATAGTTACATTTACAAAGGCGGCAGCCTCCGAAATGAAAGAAAAAATAGTGACGGCGCTGACTAAGGCAATAGATGAGGCAGACAGCAGAGAGGATATAGTGTACCTCAAAAGACAGCTTGACCTTGTGGGACGCGCCAGCATATCCACCTTTCACAGTTTCGCACTTGATGTTATCAGAAGATATTTTTATCTGACAGATGTGGAGCCGGATTTCAGAATATGCGACGAGGCCCAGAGCACACTGCTCAAAGCGCAGGCTGTAGACGAACTGTTTGCCGACAAATTTGCGGAGAAAAATCAGGACTTCATTGATTTCATAACATGCTATGCCAGCGACAGAAACGAAAGAAAAGCCAAGGATATAATTCTTGAAACCTACAGAATGATACAGAGCATCGCAGAGCCTTTTGAATGGCTTGAACAAATGACTGAGAACCTGTCTCTGAGCGCGGAGGAGTTTGAAGAAAGCAGGCTATGTGACTTTGTAAAGGAGGATACGGCAAGGGTAATTGACTTTACAGAGAAAACATTTGAGCAGATTGCAGACCTGTTAAGCGACGCGGGGGTTTATTCTCTTGCGGATAAATTTGAAAAAGAACTTGCGGCAATCAGGGCGATTGATATATCCGGCATGAATTACAATCAGATGTCGGCAGCCGTTTCAGGCATTAATTTTCCGAGAATGGGAGCATCTAAAGCCGAAAAGGAAGCATATGAGCCTGTAAAGGAGCAGGCTGCATATCTTAAGGACGGCGCCAAAAAACAGCTTGATGATATCAGAAACAGGTACTATGTATGCAGTCTTTCGGAGTACGTTGAGGATATAAATGAGACGTGCAGATACGCCTGCATCTTAAAGCAGCTTGTAACAGAATTCAGCGGCAGATTCAAGGCTCTCAAGGCCGAAAAATCCCTTATAGATTTTAACGACATAGAGCACTATGCCCTTGAGATACTGGGTCACGATGAGGCTGCGGCAGAATACAGAGATAAATTTGAATACATATTCATAGACGAGTATCAGGACAGCAATGACGTGCAGGACACCCTCATAAGCAGGATAAAAAGAGAAAACAATCTGTTTATGGTAGGTGATGTCAAGCAGAGCATATACAAGTTCAGACTTGCAGAGCCGGAGCTGTTTATGAAAAAATACGCCGAGTATTCGCGTAGTGAAAACAGCATCAAAATAGATTTAAACCAGAATTTCAGAAGCAAGGGCAAAGTGATTGCGGCGGTAAACACCGTATTTGAAAGCGCGATGGAGGACTACGGCCCCGAGGCGGCGCTCCACAAGGGTATAGCCTATGAGGGTGAGCTTGATGTCAATCCGAAGCTTGTAATTCTGGACACAAAAAAAGACCCTGATGTTGAGCTTGACGAAGAAATAGCCGGTATGAAAAAGGCTGAAACAGAGGCTCTTGTTGCTGCCGACATAATCAGGCAGACACTGGGTCAGAAAATCTATGACGCCAAAAGGGGCTGCGAGCGTGAAATAACCAGAAGAGACATCGTAATACTTATGAGGAGCACGAGATTTAATGCTCCGGTATTTGCGCAGATACTCGAAAATGAGAATATTCCGGTATATATAGATGACTCCGACGGATATTTTGACACAATAGAAATTTCACTTGTGGAGGATATGCTCTCCCTTATAGACAACAGCAGGCAGGATATACCGCTGATCGGAGTTCTGCATTCGCCTGTGTTCAGCTTTACAATAGATGAGCTTGCGGACATACGCCTTGGATGTAAAGATGTGCCGTATTATGAAGCATTCAGGAATTATGCTGACAGAGGCAGTAATCCTGCCCTGAGAGCAAAATGCGCTGAGACAGAGCAGACAATAGCGGACTGGAAGCAGCTTGCAAGAGATATAACTCTGAGCGAACTTGTATGGAAGCTGATTTGGGAAACAGGCTATTACACATATGCGGGAGCGCTTCCGGGCGGAAGCCAGAGGCAGGCTAATCTGAGAGCCCTTGCAGATAAGGCCATGGAGGCCTCGGAGGGCGGCATCTATGATGTTTACGGATTTCTCAAATATATAGAGGCAGTAAAGGACAAAAAAATTGAAATAGGCCAGATTAAAACAGTGGGAGAGGCTGACGATGTGGTCCGCATAATGACCATACACAAGAGCAAGGGACTGGAGTTTCCTGTCGTAATAGGGGCGGGAATGGGCTCAAGGTTCAATTTCAGAAACAGAGAGGCTGATCTGGCGCTTCACAGGCAGATGGGAATAGGAATTACATATATAAATTCAAAAGAGCACTGGAAGAGAAAAACACTGATACAGAATATAATTGAAAAATGTATCAGAAACGAAAGCTTTGAAGAGGAAAAAAGGATTCTTTACGTTGAGCTTACCCGCGCAATGGACAGACTCATAATGATAGGCAGTGTCAGAGGATTTGAGGGAAACGAATATAAATATATGACCGAAAGTCCCGAAACCGCAGTATGCCCGCTTGATCTTGCGGCTCCCGCGGCATATAAAGAGGGAAGCGGCATTGATATTAAAATAGTAAATATGCAGAGCCTGTCTGCAAATGCCGAGGCTTCACAAACCGGCAGGGCTAAAGTCAGAGAGCTGATAGAAACAGGCAGTACAGAATGCAGCGATGAAATACGGCAGAAGCTGTCCTTTGAATACGGCAATATGAAAGAAGTAAAGACCAGATACAAATACTCGGTTACAGAGCTTAACAGAGAAGCGGCAGGACAGGACTCATATAACGAAATAACTCTTAGAATCCCTGCATTTGCGGCAGAGACGGAAGCTCCGTCCGCCGCAGTTAAGGGAAGCGCTACTCATAAGGTTATGGAGCATATAGACTTTATCGAAGAAAACCTTGACAGCATTATTGAAGAACTTGCAGAGAAAAACATACTTACGGAGCAGGAAAAACAGGCGGTAAACCGCGAGGGTATACTCTCGTTTATACGAAGCGATATAGGAAAGCGCGCTGCAAGGGCGGATAATCTGAGACGTGAGCAGCCGTTTACCATTCTCAAGGATAAAGACGGTACGGAGGTTATGGTTCAGGGTATCATAGACTGCTTCTTTGAAGAAGACGGACAGCTTGTGCTGGTGGACTACAAAAACAGCACACTCAAAAGTGAGGAGCTTTTAAAGAGCAGATACAGGGAGCAGCTTGATATATATGCGGAGGCGCTCGAAAAGATAACGCAAAAGCAGGTGAAGGAGCGATATCTGTTCCTGCTGGGTGAGGGAAATTGTATAGAAATGTAGATATGTACAGACGGCCGAATAGACAAGACTATACAGCTGTGATATACTGAAATCAACCAGAAATTCAATAAAGCAATCGATATAAAAAGGGCGGTTCCCTTTAGAAGAGGTAAAGGAAATGAAACGAAGAATTACAGCAATAATTTTAACAGTAGCGCTGGTGCTTACCTTGACGGCCGGCAGCACGGCGGTTTCGTGGGCAGGCAGCGATATGTCGGCTATCGAAAGCTCAATAAAAGCGGCGCTTGGCAGCTATGAGGCATCACAGACAACATCTGACGGCGACCTGATGTTTTTTGTATATGATCTTCTTCCTGATGATATGAAAGACAGCGAGATAGAAATATACAGAGAACGCTTTGAAGCAGCCACCACAGAAAAAGACGGAAAAATACTGTTTTATGTGGCTATAGACGGCACACTGATACCTGATGAAGATGCGGCTCCTTTAGAAGCCCGCATACCTAAGCTTCCTAAGCAGGAGGATCTGTCATCACCGGAGCTTGATGAGGACTGGTCACTTGCGGCCAAGGCTATGAAAAAACTCAAAGTAAGCAACAGCCTTACCAAGGCACAGCTTCTTAGAGCAGCAAAGGCAGCGATTAAAAACGGCAGCAAATGCGAGTGGAAAGAGGGCTTCTACAAGGAAGATGCAACGGCAGACAAAGAGGGAAAAATCCAGGGGTATCTGCAGCTGAGCCTGAACGGTAAATACAGAGAGGTTCTTTACAGTGAAAAGGTTCCGATGCTTGCAACGAATATGCCTAAGGCAATATCCGTCAACAAAGAGGAATGGAGAGTTCTGCGTGAAACCAACAGAGAAAGATTCAAGCAGGGCAAAAGTCTTCTCACAATGATAGGACAGCTTCAGAAAGCCTGCGATACTCGCGGCAAGGAATGTGTGAAATATGAGCTTAAGCCTCATTACAGACCTGACGGAAGCAAGTTTAACACTGCAATACCGTCATCATTTGGAAAGAGCAATGCAGGTGAGAACCTGTATAATTGCAGCAAGGGCGTTGCAGTTACAGGACAGTCATCAATATTCGCATGGATGAACAGTGACGGACACCGCAAGAACCTTTTGAACTCAAGGTGGAACTATATAGGTGTCGGAATTGATGACAATGTCGGTGTGCAGATATTTGCAAGCAGAAGCACTCCGATTGTAAAATATACCACAAGCACAGGCAATACAAGCTTTAACAGCATTACGGCAATGGAAAACGCATACCTTATATGCACAGACAGTTCAGGCAGAAAATCCTACATACCTCTTGATACCGATTATATGAAGAAAGTCAAGGGCGGTTATACCATTAAACTGTATTCAAAAAAGACTGTTAAAATCAAAGTAAAAGAGTCCGCAAGCGAATTTACATATTCGGACGTTTCATCAGCGGACAAGGCGGCAGTAAAATGGGCTGTAAAGAATAAGATAATAACACCGCTTAACAAGAAAGAGTTTGCACCTGATGTACGGGTTACCAAGGGAGAACTTTTCTATGCCATACATCGTGCCAACGGTTCGCCTAGGACAGGCCTCAAAGGAATTCAGAACTGGTTTGTTGATTTGAGCGGTACTGCTCCGTACTACACTTCTGTATTCTGGGCAAAGAAAACAGACCTGATAGACTACGGACAGTTCAGAGGCGAGGGAACTCAGACGAGAGGAGAAGGATTGTACTATATATGGAAGAGCATAGGCTCGCCGACAGCAAAGACAAAGACAACTTTCACTGATTTCAGAAGCGACGTATTCTATGCCAAGGCTGTTGCATGGGCGCAGGAAAAAGGCATCATCAAGGATAACGGAGATCATAAATTCGGCGGAGATGACCATATATTCTCACGCGGCGAGCTGGCAAGATATATGTACTATGCATATAAATAAGGTGACAGAGCAAATTAAACAAAGGTAATCAGGCAGGGAAGACGGAGCAGATAATCTGTCTTCTCTGTTTAGTTAGAGGCACTAAAAAATGCCCCGCATATGCGGGGCATTATATATAGCTTAAATATGTAGAGTTTTTAGATTATACTAAACCCTGAGCCATCATAGCTTCAGCAACCTTTTCAAAACCTGCAATGTTAGCACCCTGTACCAGAGCGTTCTTGTTGCCGTAGTACTTTTCGCCAGCGCCTGCGCAAGCATTGTAGATGTTTCTCATAATCTGGTGAAGCTGAGCATAAACGTCGTCGTGCTGGTATACAGTGTGACCGGCATTCTGACCCATTTCGATGCATGAGCATGCAACTCCGCCTGCGTTAGCTGCCTTAGCAGGTCCAACAGCTGTCATCTTGTCCATCAGGTAAACGAGAGCATCGTTAGTTGTAGGCATGTTAGCGCCTTCGCAGTAGAACTTGCAGCCTGATGCTACGATGTTTTCTGCGTCTGCCATATGTACGTCATTCTGCATAGCGCAAGGGATAAACAGGTCAACCTTAACATCGAAGTCCTGGCATACGCCCCAAGGCTTCTTGCCTGCAACGAATTTAGCTTCAGGGAATTTTTCTGCGTAAGGAGCGCAGATGTTCTTTCCGGAGCTTCTCAGGTCAAGAAGGAAAGCAACCTTTTCGTCAGTGCTGATGCCTTCTGGGTCATAGATGTATCCGTCAGGTCCTGAAATTGTTACGCACTTAGCGCCTAACTGCTGCAGTTTCCAAGCAGCACCCCAAGCTACGTTACCAAATCCTGAAATACCAACAACTTTGTCTTTCATTTCTTCGCCGTTAGCCTTTAACATTTCTTCTGCGTACCATACGATACCAAAGCCTGTAGCTTCGCTTCTTCCAAGAAGTCCGCCGAAAGGAATTCCCTTACCTGTAAGAACGCCTTCGTATCTGTCAACGATTCTCTTGTACTGTCCGAAGAGGTATCCGATTTCTCTTCCGCCAACACCAAGGTCACCGGCAGGAACGTCAGTGTTAGGTCCGATGTGTCTGTATAATTCAGTCATGAATGCCTGGCAGAATCTCATTACTTCTGCATCTGACTTACCGTTAGGGTCAAAGTCTGAACCGCCTTTGCCGCCGCCGATAGGAAGACCGGTTAAGCTGTTCTTGAAGATCTGTTCAAATCCTAAGAACTTGATGATTCCAGGATATACGTTTGGTGCAAATCTTAAACCGCCTTTGTAAGGTCCGATTGCACTGTTGAACTGATATCTGTAGCCCTTGTTAACCTGTACTTTACCAGCGTCGTCAACCCATACTACTCTGAAAGTAACTCCTCTTTCAGGTTCAGTTAATCTTTCGAGAAGAGCTGCTTCTTCGTATTCCGGATGCTGTTCGATAACCGGAGTCAGAGAAGAAAGTACTTCTTCTACAGTCTGGTGAAATTCAAGTTCGCCAGGGTTCTTCTGCTTACAAAGCTCAATACATCTTTCTACATAGTTTGACATTTTGTTTTCTCCTTTTATTTTAATTTGTTAAAACTAAGAACTATATAACCAACTTCAATATATCACTTTGACTGTGTACAGTCAATGAATTATTTAATAGTAAGAAAAAAGTCTAAATTTTCAGAAAAAATATACTGAAATTAGCAAGGTTATAAGTGAAAAAGTTGCAAAGTAGTATAGGTGAAAATTCCGCCAATACCTAAAATTCTGCCTTTTCAGAGGCAAAAATAATATTGATGCAATATGAAATAGAAATTTATTGAAAATATCTTCGATTTAATATAAAATAAAGTGTATATGACTAGAGGGGAATTTGGGAGATGGCCAGAATACGCAGAAAAAAAAGAAAATCGTTTTTAAGACGGTTTATATCATTTATAATGACACTTGTCGTAATAGCCGCATTAATAGGCGCGGCAGGAGTTATATATGCCAAGGACAAGCTTGACAACATATCGCACGTTGAGCTTGATGAAGGCAGCCTTGCGGCAGACAATGACATTTCGGATTACAGAAATATCGTCATACTGGGAGTTGACACGAGAGATATGAGTAATTTCTCAGGCTCAAGGACGGACTCTATAATAATAGTCAGTATAAACAGGAAATCAGGAGATATCAAACTCATATCTGTTTACAGGGACTCATTCCTTGACATTGAGGGCGTAGGTCTTGACAAGGTGACTCACGCCTTTGCCTATGGCGGACCGGAGAGGACAATCAATACTCTCAACAGAAACCTTGACCTTAACATCACAGAGTTTGCGGCTCTTAACTTCAAGACGGTGGCAAAGGTGGTTGACAGCGTTGGCGGCATTGATATAGATATCAAAGACGACGAGATAAGTCAGATGAATACCTATCTGCCCGAAACCGCAAGATATCTCAAATGCGATTTTGAATATATAACCGCGGCAGGCAAACAGCATCTTGACGGGGTTCAGGCAGTAACATACTCACGTATCAGACATACGGAGGGCGGGGACTACCGAAGAACAGAGAGAATGAGAACCGTTCTCACAGCAGTATTTAAAGAAGTCAAAAAAATGGGCTTCGGAGAGCTCAACAAAATGATGGACGATGTACTGCCTGAGGTAAGCAGCAATATTGACTCTATGGATATAATACCGCTTATGCTCAAAATGTACAAAATGGACATTAAGGACAGTATAGGCTGGCCTTACGACAAGGAGGGATATATCAGTTCCTCACAGGTATGGTATGCGGCTCCTGTTACTCTTGAGAGCAATGTCGCAAAGCTTCACGAGGACGCTTTCTCTCAGAGCGGCTATGTGCCAAGCGACAGAGTCAGGGAGATAAGCGGCAGCATTTCATATACAACAGGTTATTACGGCTATTGATTACAGCTTTAAACACAGTAAAATATAAGGAGAATTTACATTGCGCGAAGTAAACAGAAAAACCAGAAAAAAACGAAGGAATACTTCAGAGGACAAGGCCACGGCAAAAAAAGGCGGCAGGAAGCCTTTTCATATCATACTTGTTATTGTGTATCTGCTTTTAATGATATGCTTTTCGGCTATGCTGATATGGCTTAATGTACTGCCTATGAAATATCTGATACCTGCTCTTGCAGTTATACTGATAGGCTCATTCTTTGTTGTGATGTTTTTAAACATCAGAAAAAGACGGTCAAAGCGGCGTGTGGTCGGAACGATAATTGCAATTATCGCAATTATTGTCTATGGTATAGGTTCATACTATATATACAGCACGCAGGACCTTTTCTCAAAGATAAGCACCATAGGACAGTCTACCGAGGACTATTATGTGATAGTTCCGGCAGAGGACGCAGATGCTGCGGTAGCCAAAGCGGTAGGGCTTGATCTCATTATGGGTGATGATGTGTATGTATTCAAATCATCAGAAACGCCTTATCTTGAGGCAAGACAGAAACTTGCAGACCATGTGCAGATAAACTTTGAAGAGGGCAAGAACTCGATAGAGATATCCGAAACCCTTATGAACGGCGACTGCAATGCCATATTTATGAGCAGCACATATTACGATATGTCCTGCGAGAACATCAAAGGCTTTGAAGCCGCGACAAAGATAATTTATACCATTACGATTGCAACAACAGTTGATGATGTAGCCAAGAGCGTTGACAGGATAACGACCACGCCGTTTAATGTGTGCATCAGCGGTAATGATAATTTCGGAACCATAGAGCAGGTTGCAAAAAGTGATGTCAATATGGTTATGACGGTCAATCCGGAGACAAAGACCATACTGCTTACATCAATACCGAGAGACTCCTATGTAATGCTTCACAGCAGAGCATCTCTTGACAAGCTGACCCATTCGGGAGTATACGGCGTTGATGAAACCGTAACTACAATTGAGGATATGCTGGGAATTGATATAAACTACTATATCAGAGTCAATTTCTCAACTGTAATTGAAATAGTTGACGCCATAGGAGGAATTGATGTCAAATCCGATATGGCCTTTATAACCCACGGCAGACAGAACGAGGGCTACAGCTTCGTTGAAGGCAAGAACCATTTAAACGGTGAAGAGGCTCTGGCATTTTCAAGAGAAAGATATTCGTTTACGGACGGTGATTTCCAGAGAAACAAAAATCAGCAGAAGGTATTAAAGGCAATGCTCAAAAAAGTGCTTTCAAGCGAAACACTGCTTACCAAATACACGCAGCTGCTTGATGCGGTCAAGGACGAGATGCAGACCAATATGACCACCTCTGAAATGCAGTCGCTTGTGAAGATGCAGATAAATGATATGTCGGGCTGGAATATAGTAAACTACTCCATATCCGGCAGCACCGGCAGTCAGCCGTGCTACACAATGGGCGGAGCTCCTGCATCAGTGGTAATGCCTTATACAAGCAGTCTGACCAAGGCAACTACTAAGATAAACAATGTTATGAACGGCGTAGAGCAGGCAGACGGCGAATGGACACGCGACTACGAATAGCAAATCAAAAGAATTAATATATAAGGAGAGATATTATGGCAAAGGAAAAACTGAATTTTGAAGATGAACAGGTAAGAAACACTTACAGACATACAGCATCACACATTATGGCGCAGGCTGTAAAAAATCTGTGGCCGGATACAAAGCTTGCAATAGGACCTGCCATTGACAACGGATTTTACTATGACTTTGACTCAGAGCACAAATTCAGCGAAGAGGATTTCCTCAAAATCCAAAAGGAAATGAAAAAAATAGTACAGGCAAACTATCCGCTGGAAAGATTTGAGCTGCCTAGAGCAGAAGCTCTCGCGCTGATGGAGGAAAAAGACGAGCCTTACAAGGTAGAGCTTATCAATGACCTGCCTGAAGATGCGGTTATATCATTTTACAAGCAGGGTGATTTTGTGGACCTTTGCGCAGGCCCTCATATGGAATCAACAGGCAAAATCAAAGCTTTCAAGCTGATGAGCGTTGCGGGAGCATACTGGAGAGGCGACTCCGACAGACAGATGCTTCAGAGAATTTATGCGACGGCTTTCCCTACACAGGCAGAGCTTGACGAATACGTTAAAAGACTTGAAGAAGCCAAAAAGAGAGACCACCGTAAAATCGGCAGGGAAATGGATCTCTTCGCTATATTTGAAGAGGGTCCGGGATTTCCGTTCTTTATGCCTAACGGTATGATAATCAGAAACGAGCTTGAAAACTTCTGGAAAACAGAGCACAGAAAAAGAGGCTATGAGGAAATCAAAACCCCTCTTATTATGAACGAGCAGCTCTGGAGAACATCAGGACACTGGGATCACTACAAGGACAATATGTATTTCACCAAGATTGACGGTGAGGACTATGCAATCAAGCCTATGAACTGTCCGGGCTCACTTCTGGCATACAAGAGAAAAATGTGGTCATACAGAGATTTCCCTATCAGAATGGGAGAACTGGGCCAGGTTCACAGACATGAGCTTTCGGGAGCGCTCCACGGTCTTATGAGAGTAAGAACTTTCACACAGGACGATGCGCATATATTTATGCTTCCGGAGCAGATTAAAGACGAGGTAATCGGCGTTGTTAAATTTATAGACGACGTATACAAGATGTTCGGATTTACTTATCATATAGAGCTTTCCACAAGACCTGAGGACTCAATGGGTTCAGACGAGGAATGGGAAGCAGCCGAAACAGCTCTCAGAGAAGCTATGGAAACCATAGGAGTTCCGTATGTTATAAACGAGGGTGACGGCGCTTTCTACGGTCCTAAGCTTGACTTCCACCTTGAAGACTCCATAGGCAGAACATGGCAGTGCGGTACTATACAGCTTGATATGCAGATGCCTCAGAGATTTGACATCACATATGTGGGAGCAGACGGCGAAAAGCACAGACCTGTAATGATTCACAGAGTAATCTTCGGCTCAATCGAAAGATTTATAGGAATACTTACAGAGCACTTTGCGGGCAAATTCCCTCTGTGGCTTGCGCCTGTACAGGTTAAGCTGCTTACAGTAACAGAAAAATTCGTGCCTTATGCAGAAGAAATCAAAGCAAAATGTGAAGAGGCAGGACTGCGAGTTGAGCTTGACGGAAGAAACGAAAAAATCGGCTACAAGATCAGAGAGGCAAGAAACAAGAGAGATTCATACCTGTGCACAATAGGTGAAAGAGAAGCAGAGGCGGGCACATTATCGGTAAGATCCTCAAAGGCCGGAGATCTTGGTGAAATGAATGCAGACGAATTTATTGCGAAGCTGGTTGAAGAAATTAAAACAAAGGCTATATAGCGGGAGAATAAAATGTTTGTAAAAGAAAAAGAAGTCTGGAGAGACGGCGTGTTTTTATGCCATACCCGGAGCAGTCTTGATGCCGATATTTTAGAATCAAAGCTCAGAAGCGAGGGTATTCCGTGTGTTAAGAAATATCAGGGAGCCAGCAATTTCATAGAAATAGCCATGGGCTCCAATACGTCTTTTCCTATAGACATCTATGTGCCGGCAGACAGACTGGAGGACGCGCAGAACATAATAGTTCCAGTTGACCTTGATGACTGCGAGCCTGTTGACTTTGAAGAATAAAACTGTAATTAAGTTAAGGG
>CAKQOW010000036.1 GCA_934256595.1 uncultured Clostridia bacterium | reverse complement strand
CTGCCACAATTTGCTTACACAAATTGGGCTAGGGCTTCAAGAGCTGATGAAATACACATGCCTTTTTGCCCCAAGCTGTGCTTGGCTAGGAAAAACGGACAGCAACAAACGAAGTGCGTTGGAGCGCAGCGTTGCCTTTTTGCCCCAAGCTATGCTTGGCTAGGCAAAACGGACAGCAATGAACGAAGTGCGTTGGAGCGATAGCGATACCGCCTCAAGTTAGCATTACGGTATAATGCATTTCACAGCGGTATAATCCAGTGCGATGCAACAGCAGTTTAAAATTAATTCAATGTTTAATAAGGGGTAATTATTTATGGGAGAGATTATTAAAGAAAGAAACTACAGATATGATGCGCTCAGGGGCATATGTATGTTCCTGATTGTGCTCCAGCACTTCACATTTAAAGGCGGTTATGAGTTTACCGGCAATATAGGTAATCTGATTTATGTCGGAATTGATATCTTTGTTATGCAGGCTTTCTTTTTCCTTTCGGGAATGTTCAGTAAAAATCCTGACAAAAACAGAGACAAGCTGTTTGGTTCGCTACTTTGGCCCGTTATAGTTGTCGGGATTGTTTTCTGGCCTCTTGCCGCATATTACTACGGCTTTGACAAGGCTGCCGAAATGTTTCAGGCAGGAAGTCTTCCTTACGCCATGTGGTTTCTGGTTGTGTTGTTTGTCTATAAGTTTTTTCAGAAATTCTATGTTAAAATACCGCATCTGCCCGCTATAGCTCTCGGAATATATCTGCTGTCGGGTATCTTTGAGCCTCTGAGCAGCAGCGGTTTTGCGGTATCGAGAATGTGCACATTCTTTTTCCCTTTTGTAGCCGGCTATTATATGACAATAGAAAAGGTTGAAAAGCTGCGGCTGCGCTCCGTATGGCAGATTGTTCTGCTGGGAGCTGTTCTCTGCTCAATAACCGTTCTGGCTGTCTGCTTCTGTCCTGAAAATATTGCAGAGGCAATCAAGCTCAAGGCCTCTTTCAGCGCTACTCATATGTCAATAGCAGAGGGCCTTTTATTCAGAGCCGCCCTGCTGGCTGTAAGCTTTGGCTGGATACTGTTTCTTCTGAGCATACTCTCTGCAAAACAGGGCTTCTGGGCGCACATAGGTATGAACACTATGCCGATTTACATATTTCATATGCTGTTTGTACTGGTATTCAAGGTAAAGGGGTTCACTTTCGGATATTTTGACTTCAACGGCTATGAGTGGCTTTATCTGATATGTCTGTTTGTCATAAGCTTTGCAGTAACGGTTCTTCTTTCGGGAAAGCCTGCGCAGAAAGCTTATTCACTGGTTATAGACAGATCATATGCAGCAGTAAACAGTCTGACACCTGCAAAGGTCAGATAATTCTCTTGCAAAGAACTCCTCCGCAGTATATTCTGCCGAGGAGTTCCTTTTCTAATTATTTCTTTGAAACTCCTTTTTATCTCCCGCAGCATTTGCACATCTTGTTGCCGCTGCTGTCACAGCAGGCTCCGCATATTCCCTCGCCGCAGCATATGTTATAGTTGTTGAGAAATGCAAGCCTGATATTTTCACCGCAGGCTCCTCTGAAATACTCGGTAAAGTATTCCGAAGCCGCTATAACGGCTCCGTCATAGCCTGCAAGCTCCTGCGCCAGCTCCTGTTTCTGTTCGTTAAGGTTTACATATTTAAGTCTGCCTCTGAAGCCTTGGGGCATATAGTCTCTGACAAGCTCCTGACAGATTTTGTCCGTATCAATATATATACTGCAGTCAGGGTATGAATTTATGAAATGAGCCGCCGCCGCAAAGCCTATGCCCTTGGATATAACTGCGACAGACCCCTTTGCCTTTGTCACCTCTTCAAGACCTATTATACCGTTTCTAAACACTCCCCTTACAGAAAGCCGCCCCGGTTCCTCAAGCACAGCCTTGCTCTTTGCCGATATCTCCTTAATTGCGATATGTATATGTCCGTTTTCGGTATCGCACCTTATAACCGATACCGGCATACTGTACCAGTCAGAGTATCCTGGCTTTTTCACCGAAATAAAGCTCCCCGGTCTTGAAGCCTTTATTGCAAATCCCGCGCCCGTATCAAGCGCCAGAACATACAAATCCTCTGTATACTGTTTCCTTGCCGCTATCTTCGCTGTGAATTCCTCTCTTGCCGCCCTTATTTTTTCTCCGTTCTGGCGGAATTCGTTAAATACGCACACGCCTCTCCAGTCACAGTCACAGTAGTCTTTTCCCGCCAGCCTGCTGCAGTAAATACAGTTGCCTGTTTCTGCAAGATAGCAGGGGCAGTTTTCTGTGCCCGCATCTATACAACCATATTTCAGGTCAATCACTCCTCCCCAAGAAGTCCAAACCCGTAGTCCATCAGCCGGTATGCATCATTAAACCAGTCCGGGGCTGCCATTACAACTGCAATCACCTCACACTCGCCCCTTGCAGCCGATGCTGCCAGTGTTCTGCCGGAGGCCCTGGTATATCCGATTTTTATACCGGTTGCCCCCTCGTACTCGTGGACTGTCTTGTTTTTATTATACATTCTGTATTCTATATATTCCTTACTAGCGCTTTGTGTTACAGCAAAGGCCTGCCTCTTTGCTGTATATTCCTCTGCCGAGGCTATCTGTCTGAAAGTATGGTTTTTCATGGCGTAGGCTGCAATCTTAGCCATATCGGCGGCCGTCGTATAGTGGTTCTCATCAAAGAGCCCCGTAGGATTTATGAAGTTTGAACCTGTGCAGCCTATTTCAGAGGCTTTTTCGTTCATAAGCCTTACAAACTCGGCTTCGCTGCCTCCTGCTATTATGGCTATGGCGGTTGCCGCATCGTTTCCTGACCTGAGCATTGCCGAATAAAGCAGATCCTTAAAGGTTATCCGCTCTCCCGCTTTGAGATATACAGAGGAGCCCTCAACTCCCTCAGCTTCCTTTGGAACTGTAACCCTCTGGTCTATGTCCGCCTTAATCTCCTCCATTATATCAAGGGCCGTAATGCAGGTGAGGATTTTGGTGGTGCTTGCAGGGTATGCTTTCTGACTGCTGTTTTTTTCATATAGAACTTTTCCGTTTTCATCGGTAAGCATTGCCTGCGCGGCAGAAATCTGAGGCGCCGCTATATTTCCCGTCATTACTGCGCTCAGGCTGCTGTTTTCGGGAAGTCCCGAGGCTGATGAAACAATAAGCGCCACCACCAGCACAAAGGCGTATGCGGCAGTTGCAATTCTGTAATTCTTTTTAAATTTATTCTTCTTCATATCTCCAATCTATGCCGCCGGGTCAAAAAAAGAACAGCCCGCATCAAAATGCGGACCGTATATATTCATATTTCTATTGATATCTGCTGCATATCAAGCTCGTCCTCCGGAGCATCGCCCTCCATTGCAGCCTCTATATCCTCAATATCAGGAAGCTCCTTTAAAGATTTGAAGCCGAAGTGCTTCAGGAATGTATCCGTTGTACCGTAGAGTATGGGTCTGCCTATTCTGTCAGACCTGCCTTTTTCCTCTACAAGTTCCTTGGCTATAAGGCCGTCTACCACTCTGTCGCCTCTGATGCCTCTGATGCTTTCGATTTCACCCTTGGTTACAGGCTGCTTGTAGGCGATTATTGCAAGCACCTCCAGCGCAGACTGTGAAAGTCTTTTGACCTTGACAGGCGTGCAGAGTCTTTCTATGTATTCTGCATTATCTATATCAGTTACAAACTGAAAGCTTTTGTTTATCTCTCTTATGCGTATGCCTCTCGCCTCCTGCTCGTATTCCTCCTGCAGTTCCCTGAAGCAGTCATAGGCGTCTTTGGGGTTCATATTGAACACCTCTGCCGCAAGCTTGACATCAAGAGGCTCTCCCCATACGAACATCATAGATTCAAATGCTGATTTCATTGTTTTTTTACTTGTCATCAGATGCCTCCTCCAATTTAGTAACCATAATCTCTCCGTACATCTTCTGCTGATCTGCTCTGACTATCCTTGCCTTGCTCATCTCAAGCACAGATGTAAACGCCAGAACCACGTCGTATTTATCCTCTTTGTCAACAACAAGGTCGCTGAAAGGAACCGTGCCGGTATTTCTTATCCTGAACAGATTTTTTATAAAGGCCATTCTGTTTTCGGTGCTTTCACGCTCTCTTTCAATTCTGACATAATGACGTCTGACCTCTTCAACTCTTTTTTTCTTGCTGAGAAACAGGTTAAAAGCATTTACAAACTGCCCTATTTCAAGGTTCAGATACTCGTCAGGCTGCTCAAGGTAGGCGGAAATATCCTCCTTTGGCTTCTCGTATATATGCGAAGCCTCCTCCTCATACTCGGATAGCATCTGCGATATCTGCTTAAATCTCTTGTATTCGAGGATTTTTTCGACAAGCTGGCTTCTCGGATCTTCCTCCGCAATCTCCTGCCCCTCCTCGTTTAATCTAGGCAGAAGCATCTTTGTCTTGATATCTATAAGGTTTGCGGCCAGCACCATAAATTCGCTGCCTATAGCCACGTCCAGCTTCTGCATTTCCTCAAGATACGCCATATACTGATCCGTAATTTCGGAAATGGCTATATCATATATATCCACTCTGGCATTTTCAATGAGATATACAAGAAGGTCGAAGGGACCCTCAAAGGTTTTCAGTTTTACTTTATAGCTCATTATTTACCTCTTATTCCACCGGTATTTACATTCAACCCTGTAATTATATCAAATATCTCGTTTGATTTCACATATTTTTTCAAATTACATCAGTTGCGCCGCCCTCAGTTATTCAAACAGCTTCTTAAGGTTCACATCAAACGGCGGATACACCACGCCTTTTTCGGTTACAACAGCCGTTATGTATCTGTGGTCTGTCACATCGAAAGCAGGATTATATGTTTTAATTCCGTCAGGCGCCATAGGGGTCTGATACCACATTCTGTATATCTCCTCCGGCTCTCTCTGTTCAATTACAATCTCCGCTCCTGACGGCGTGTCAAGGTCTATAGTAGACGACGGCACATACATATAGAACGGTATGCCGTATTCCTTTGCAAGTATCGCCACTCCCGATGTGCCTATCTTGTTGGCTCCATCGCCGTTTGCCGCCATACGGTCGCAGCCTACCACAACAGCGTCTATTTTGCCCTCTTTCATAACAGAGGAAGCCATATTGTCGCATATGAGAGTTACGTCTATTCCCGATTTTGAAAGCTCCCAGGAGGTCAGTCTTGCTCCCTGCAGCAGAGGTCTTGTTTCATCTGCATACACCTTAAAGCTATATCCTCTTTCGTTTCCCAGATAAATCGGCGCAAGGCAGGTGCCTATGCCTGCTGTTGCCAGCGCTCCCGCATTGCAGTGGGTAAGTATGCCCATTCCGGGCTTAAGAAGTGTAAGTCCGTTCTCGCCCATTCCAAGGCAGAACGCCTTATCCTCCTCCATTATGGCAAGGGCCTCGTCAAGCAGCGCCTGCCTGATTTCGGCTAAGGCAAGGTGTTTTACCTCTTCATATTTCCTGTCCATTCTTGAAAGCGCCCAAAACAGATTTACAGCTGTAGGTCTTGACGATGCCAGATAGTCCTTTGTCTGCTTAAACACATTCTCAAAGTCAGACTCTGTATCTCTGACAGAAACAAACAGCCCCAGCGCCGCAGCAACACCTATAGCGGGAGCGCCCCTCACCTTGAGTCTGTATATAGCGTCCCAGACGTCCTCTTTAGTTTCAAGCCCGATGTATATTTCCTGCCCCGGAAGCCTTGTCTGGTCTAAAATCATAAGCTTATCGTCTATATAATCAACAGTATAGAAATTCATATTGCCCTCTTTTCGTAACAGATTTAAAGATTACTGTTCAATTATACATTTTTTACGGGCAGAAATAAAGGAATTTGAAACAATATTCTCATATGATATAATTAGAGGCAGATTAAACAAAAGGAGTTTTTTATGATATATTTTAAATCTGATTACACACTGGGAGCCTGCCCTGAGGTTTTCAGGGCCATGGCTGATATCAATATGGTACACACTCCCGGCTATGGGGAGGATAAATTCTGCGATGAGGCTATAGACACGATTAAAGGGGAAATAGGCAGAAGCGATGCGGCAGTTCATCTGCTGGTGGGAGGAACACAGGTCAACCTCACAGCCATTTCAGCGTTTTTAAGGCCTCACGAGGCTGCCATCGCCGCATACACAGGACACATCAATGTTCACGAAACAGGAGCCATAGAGGCTACAGGTCACAAGGTAACAGCAGTGCCGTCAGCAGACGGTCTGGTTTCACCATCTGAAATTGAGAAAGTTATAAAGTCGCATACAGATGAGCATATGGTAAAGCCGCGCCTTGTATATATTTCTCAAAGCACCGAGCTTGGCACAGTCTATACAAAAAAACAGCTTACGGAGCTCAGAGAAATCTGCAACAGATATAATCTGTATCTGTATATGGACGGCGCCAGACTTGGCTGCGGTCTTACGGCAGAGCCCTGCGATCTGACACTTGAGGATATCGCACAGCTCACTGATGCGTTTTACATAGGCGGTACCAAAAACGGAGCGATGTTCGGAGAGGCTCTTGTAATATTAAACGACGCGCTAAAAAGTGATTTCAGATATCACATCAAGCAGAAAGGCGGCATGCTTGCAAAGGGCAGATTTTTAGGCGTGCAGTTCAGCGCTCTGTTCAAAGACAATCTGTATTTCAGGCTGGCCGAAAAAGCCAACAGAACTGCTCAGAGACTGTCCGAGGGATTAAAGGCTGCGGGTATCCCGCTTTTTATCGAGTCCCCTACAAATCAGATATTTCCTGTGCTTAATACCGATATGATTAAAGAGCTTGAAAAGGAATTTGCCTTTGAAATGTGGGAGCCCATTGACGATACCAAGGCTGCTGTAAGGTTTGTAACCTCGTGGGCCACTGCAGACGCAGAGGTTGACGCACTGATTAAAGCCATAAACAAGCTTGTCAAATAAAGGGCTTGCCTGTTTTTAAAACAGGTGATAAAATAGCTTCAGGAATGACGAATTCGGGAGAGAGCTTTTAAAGCCGCCGAAGGGGTAATACTCTCAGGCAAAAGGACCGTATTCCGACCGGCTCTGGAAAGCGCAGTCACCGACGAAGTAACTCTTTCAGGTAAACAGACAGAGAAGATTAAACCTTAATCCTCTCTGTTTTTTAATGCCCGAAAGGAGATAATATTTTTATGGACATTTTCATTCTTATTCTTGAGCTTACAGGAGCTGCCGCATTTGCGGTATCGGGTGCTCTGACCGGCATCAGAAAAAACATGGATATTTTCGGAGTGTGTATACTGGGACTTACCGTAGCTGTAGGCGGCGGTGTCATAAGGGATATAATTCTGGGGGCTACTCCGCCTGCAATGTTTCAAAATCCCATCTATGCCATAACAGCCATAGCCGCCTGCTTCATAATATTTATACCGAATGTAAGGAATTTCGTTTCGAGAAGCAGTATACTTATGCTGGTTACAGACTCTATAGGCCTTGGCATATTTACAGTATCGGGCGCTATGAGAGCTTTTGAAACAACCGCAGATGCGGGGCTGTTTCTTCCGGTATTTGTCGGTGTTGTAACAGGCGTCGGCGGAGGTCTTATCAAAGATGTAATGGCAGGAAACACTCCCGACATATTTGTAAAGCACATATATGCAACTGCTTCCATTGCAGGCGCAGTGCTGTTTTGCATACTCAGAGCCTTTGCAGGCAGATATATATCTATGCTTGCGTCAACAGGTTTCATAATCGCTGTGCGCCTGCTGGCCTCTCACTTTGAATGGAGCCTGCCGAAGCTTTCCTGATTTTAACTGCAAAAAGGGGCTTACATCACGCCCCTTTTCTACTTTACTTTACTGCAAAAGCAGCATTACCAATATATAAATTCAAATATATACACTGTACTCGCAAAAACTATATTTTTTATTTCCTCATATAAGCTTGTATATCTTCTTTTATGTCTTTCTTCAAGTATTTTCTTACAGATTCTGCTACAATTTTTTTCGTCCAGTACGGATCTTGCTTTTCAACGGTTTTACGCAGTTCTTCGTTTTTTTCTTCTATGTAGCGACTCAGTTCAGCTCTTAATTTTTTTTCAACTTGACCAAGTTTTCCTTTATTTTGCTCAGGGTATTTTCTTGCAAAAATTTGCACCTGTTTTTCTGCCGTCTGTCGTGCTTTTTCTCTTTGTATATCCTCAAGCAATACATTGCTTTCTTTGTCTCTGATTTGCAACCGTTTAACCTTAAAACACGAATCTGCCAAATTGATAAATTTATTTCGATTACTGCCTTTTGTTACAAGCAAAGTCTTTGCAAAGTACGGTTTTCCCTCACTCCTCTGGTCTATCCCTAAGTGAAAGCTCTTTTCCTCAATACTTTTAAGCAGCAGATATTTTACTTTAATATCAGACCCTTGAATTTTTCCATCCTTAAACCACAAGTATTCAGACTTTTTTAAAACCGCATCGACACAAGCAATACTACATATCCTGTCAAGGTAATCTCTGTATGCTTTTGCATTTATTTTGTGCAATGTAGCCAATGTAATACTTCCATCGCGCACACCTTTTACAAATCGTGTCCCTGTCATTGGAGTGTTGCCGTAAATGTGGTTTACGCCTAACAGATGAAAGACTTCTCTGCCATCTGTAAATATAATTTTTACTTCTGTATCATCTTCAAGTGTAAAGATATATATTCGTTTACACAAATAAAGCTCGTAAAAATCCATTATGAGCTCTAAAGATATTTCCTGCGCTTTAGGCAAAGATTCCCTATTGATTAAGTCACAAATAGATAGCATGTCTTTTCCTGTATTTTCTACTTCAAAGGTGAATAAAGACCTGATTCGAAACGAATCAGGCCTCTTTGGCTGAAAAATGGATAGCTGACAACATAACACCTATTGCCGAGCATTCATGGTATATTTAATGTCCCCCACTAGGGAAAGAGGGGCTATCCGATTGAGCCTCTCAAAAGATTTCTCTTTTCAACTAATATTATATGAAACTCATTGAAAAAAATCAACTTTTTCTAAAAAATTTTTAGAAAGAATTTGATGCGATAAATTTTAAATCAACTTCTTTCTTATCCTAACAAGGCTCTCCGCAATCAGCTATATCTCTTTCAGATACACTTTTTCACCTTTAATTCTGATATATCCTTTATCGGTTTTAAGCCATGAACCCTCAACAGTACCGGTAACTGTTTCTCCCTTGCTGACTTTACCTGCAACAGCTGATTTTGTCGAGGCTGACTTCCTGATGTTCATGCTGTACTGCGCGATACAGCTTCTGCTTACAGCCGGAAGATTAAGCCAATCCGCTGCAGCTTTCGCCAGCGCTTCACCCATCACTTTCAGTTCACTGTTTTCATCCCAGTCCTTTATATCTTTCCTGTTATCTACAAAAGCCACTTCATTCAGGATTGATTTCATATTTGTCAGCCGCAGCACTGCCAGATCAGGTCTGTATTTAACACCTCTGCTGTTCTGTTTTACGGCCTTAACATGCTTTTCAAAGCATTTGCCAAGCTTTTCATTGGCCGCGCTATACACAAGGGCTTCATAGCCGTCACCGCCGCCGGCATTGAAGTGTACAGATACAAACAGGTCTGCTTTCCAGTTGTTAGCTTCCCGGCATCTGCCGCTCAAGTCTGTAGTACCTTTTGACAGTTTCAGACTGCACACATAGTTTTTCTGAAGATATTCTTTCATATACTTAACGACCTTGACTGCAACCCTTCTCTCTACAACATAGCCGACAGCACCCGGGTCATTACCGCCATGACCGGCATCCAGATAGATTTTTTTAGCCATGCACTTTGTCATCTCCTTCTTTGCAGTTGGAGTATTCAGAAATTCCGCCAAATGATGTTTTCCATTTGTGTTTCATTCCATTCACCTCTCCTTTTAGAAATACGACAAAGAGCTCCGTAAGGTGTCTGTCCTTCTGTTTCTTCAAAACTTAACCTTCCTGTTATATCTGCTTTTTATCTGCACACAAAAAATACTGCCGTACTTTCGTACAGCAGTATTTTTTGTGTGTTATTTAAATTATAAATTGAATTCTTTCTTAACTTCTGCGATTGATTCGTCAAGTGCTGTTAATACTCTGTCTATTGTTTCATAGCTCTGAGTTGCAGGCGGTTCGATTCTTACTGTCTTAGCATTTACTAATGTACCAGCAGTCATAACCTTTCTTGCGAATAATCCCTTAGTTACTTCGTAACCAACTTCTGCCTCTGGGAATTCCATGCAGATTAATAATCCAGCGCCTCTGATGTCCTTAAGAACTGTAGGATATTTTTCCTGTAACTTAGCAAGGCCCTTCATGTAGTATTCACCCTTCTTAGCCATTTCGCCAGGAATGTCGTTTTCAAGCATAAATCTGATAGTTGAGATGAATGCTGCGCAAGCAAGAGGGTTACCACCGAATGTAGGTGATCCTAAGATCCATGGGTTGTCAAACATCTTACCAGTTGTACCTGTACCGATACCTGATTTTTCATATGTCCAAGGTCTTGCGATGATACCTGTGATAGGAACAACGCCGCCGCTGCTGGCTTTACCGTAAGTCATGATATCAGGAGTAACTCCTTCGTGATCGCATCTCCACATTGTACCAGTTCTACCAAGACCGGTCTGGATTTCGTCGAAGATCAGGCAGCAGCCGTATTCGTCAGCGATTCTTCTTAACTCTTTGAGGTATCCTTCAGGTGGAATGATAACTCCGCCTTCACCCTGGATAGGCTCTACGATGATAGCTGCAACTTTTTCGCCTACAGCAACTAAGTTCTTAACTGCTGCTTCTGTAGCTGCCGCATTACCGTATTCTACGTGCTGAACCTGCTGAATCATAGGGATATAGTCTTCTCTGTAAGCAGCCTTACCGCCTAATGAGATAGCGCCCATTGACTTACCGTGGAATGCGCCAACTGTTGAGATGTACCATTTGCCGCCTGTAGCAAGTCTGGCAAGCTTTAATGCCATTTCGATAGCTTCTGCTCCACCGTTTGTGAAGAATGAGTACTGTAAGTCGCCAGGAGTGATCATTGCTAAAATCTTAGCAAGGTAACCTCTAAGCGGGTCAACTAATTCCTGTGAATGTAAGCAGTATCTGTCTAACTGAGCTCTTACAGTCTTTTTGATTTCAGGGTTGCCGTGTCCGCAGGCAAATATACCGAATCCGCCTAAGCAGTCAATGAATTCTGTACCGTAAGCATCTCTGAAAACTTCACCTTCGTCTTCCCATTCTACGAATGCTGAGTCAGTTGATACTGATTTTCTGTATTCTAACCAGCCAGGGTTTACGTTTTCATTAAAGTTTGCGATTGATTCTTTAATGATAGCTTCTTTCTGAGCATCTGTTAAAGCGTCAGCTTCGATCATGCCAACAACTTTTTTAGCTTCTTCTAAAGCTAACTTCATGTTTCTTTCAGTCATTTTATCTTCTCCTTTTCCGATATGATAACATCTTTGGCCTAAAAGCTGATTGACTGTCAGCCTGTCCTTGTATTAATCGCATAAAAAACGGCCACACAGCAATGTATGGTCTTAAACAGGTGATAAATAATCTATCCTCTTTTAAGCTACAAATTAATGCCATATGCATTCCGTACGGTTTAAAACTGTATGTAATGTACGGCTTACATAAAAATTATTTAGTTACCTATTAAATTATATCAATACTTATTTGGGCGGTCAAGGAAAGTTTTAATTTTAGAACATTGTATAAAGATAGTAATGTTATTAGAGCAAAAAACTACTTTTTTTGAAATGCGTTCGCAAAGAAATACTGTTTTTTCAGCATAATTCTCCATACTGCTGCCATTTTCTTCAACCGCAAATTATACCTTTTTTTCACAATTCCGAAAAAAGGACCTCCGAAGAGGTCCTCATATATGTATCAGATTAAAGATTGAATTCTTTCTTAACGTCAGCGATTGCTCCGTCAAGTGCTTCTAATACCTTATCAATTGTTTCATAGCTCTGAGTTGCAGGCGGTTCAATTCTTACTGTCTTAGCATTTACTAATGTACCGGCAGTCATAACCTTTCTTGCGAATAATCCCTTAGTTACTTCGTAACCAACTTCTGCTTCAGGGAATTCCATACAGATAAGCATACCAGCGCCTCTGATTGCCTTAAGAACTGTAGGGTATTTTTCCTGTAACTTAGCAAGGCCCTTCATGTAGTAGTCGCCCTTCTTAGCCATTTCGCCAGGAATGTCGTTTTCAAGCATAAATCTGATAGTTGAGATGAATGCTGCGCAAGCAAGAGGGTTACCACCGAATGTAGGTGATCCTAAGATCCATGGGTTGTCAAACATCTTACCAGTTGTACCTGTACCGATACCTGATTTTTCATATGTCCAAGGTCTTGCGATGATACCTGTGATAGGAACAACGCCGCCGCTGCTGGCTTTACCGTAAGTCATGATATCAGGAGTAACTCCTTCGTGATCGCATCTCCACATTGTACCAGTTCTACCAAGACCGGTCTGGATTTCGTCGAAGATCAGGCAGCAGCCGTATTCGTCAGCGATTCTTCTTAACTCTTTGAGGTATCCTTCAGGTGGAATGATAACTCCGCCTTCACCCTGGATAGGCTCTACGATGATAGCTGCAACTTTTTCGCCTACAGCAACTAAGTTCTTAACTGCTGCTTCTGTAGCTGCCGCATTACCGTATTCTACGTGCTGAACCTGCTGAATCATAGGGATATAGTCTTCTCTGTAAGCAGCCTTACCGCCTAATGAGATAGCGCCCATTGACTTACCGTGGAATGCGCCAACTGTTGAGATGTACCATTTGCCGCCTGTAGCAAGTCTGGCAAGCTTTAATGCCATTTCGATAGCTTCTGCTCCACCGTTTGTGAAGAATGAGTACTGTAAGTCGCCAGGAGTGATCATTGCTAAAATCTTAGCAAGGTAACCTCTAAGCGGGTCAACTAATTCCTGTGAATGTAAGCAGTATCTGTCTAACTGAGCTCTTACAGTCTTTTTGATTTCAGGGTTGCCGTGTCCGCAGGCAAATATACCGAATCCGCCTAAGCAGTCAATGAATTCTGTACCGTAAGCATCTCTGAAAACTTCACCTTCGTCTTCCCATTCTACGAATGCTGAGTCAGTTGATACTGATTTTCTGTATTCTAACCAGCCAGGGTTTACGTTTTCATTGAAGTTTGCGATTGATTCTTTAATCATAGCTTCTTTCTGAGCATCTGTTAAAGCATCAGCTTCAATCATACCAACTACTTTTTTAGCTTCTTCTAAAGCTAACTTCATGTTTCTTTCAGTCATTTTACTATCTCCTTTTTTAATAATTGCGATTGCCATCCGACGTCACGACGGCTGCGTATAGGTAAATTATATAATTTTACTTCTGTGCGCGCAATGAATTTTGTTAGAATTGTGTGTAATTTTCTGTTTTTTTTAAAAATTCTCGATTTATTTGCTTATACTGCCTGCTTCATCTTCACTTTATTGCTTTTTTCTTTACCTGTAACTATACTATGCCTGTCTTTACATATATATGACAGCTTTTCCCCTTATGTGTTATACTGATACAAGAAAATATACGGAGGTTAATATAATGAATTTCTATATAGCAGACGCATTTGCTGAAAACATATTTGCGGGAAATCCTGCCGGAGTGGTAATAACAGACGGTGATTTTCCCGACGACAATACCTGCATAAGCACAGCGGCAGAGCTCAGATACTCGGAAACCGCATTCATAAAGAAAAACGGCCCATGCGATTTTACAATAAGGTATTTCACCCCCGTTTCAGAGGTTGACCTATGCGGCCACGCCACAGTCGCTTCATTTTATGTGCTGAAACACTGCAGCCTTATAGACGATGGGAGCTTCACGGCGCGCACAAAAGCAGGCGACCTTAATATTAATGTAAAGAATAATACGATAATGATGGATATGGCTCCACCCGTTCACATTGCCACAATATCGGAGGAAGCTGAAATAAAGAGACTGTATGAAGTACTCGGCGCAGAGAATATACCTGAATCAAGTATGCTTCCTATGATAATATCAACCGGACTTCCCGATATTATCCTGCCGATAGCAGGCAGAACGGAGCTTAACAGCCTTGCTCCCGATATGAACGCCCTCTCCGCCCTGTCAGAAGAATACGGCGTGGTGGGAGTTCACCCGTTTGCAGCGGATACTTCAAAGGAAGTCACCGCATATGCCAGAGATTTTGCTCCTCTGTACGGAATTAACGAGGAGGCTGCAACAGGTACGGCAAGCGGCGCTCTCGCATACTACCTTTATTTAAACAGCCTTATCACCAAAGACACTGACCTGTGCTTCGTTCAGGGCGAGGCAATGAACAGAGCCTCTAAGATAGCAGCCCGTATCAGAAATGACGGCAGCATACAGGTGGGAGGCAGCGCGGCAGTGCTTGCCGAAGGTGAAATCTACATATAGCCGTACTAATCATATTCTGAAAGGAGTGATATACTTTGAACAGCAGATATTCCAAAGAACAGCTTTCTCTGACTGTCAGAAAAAACATACGCAAATATCGGCTTATGCGAAAGTATACGCTTCAGGAGCTTGCGGATTTAACAGGACTGACTCACGGCTATGTTCGTGATCTTGAGTGCTTTACAATCGATAAGACTCCGCTTCTTGAAACCATAGGCAAATTCGCAGACGCCTTAGAGATCGACATAAGGCAGCTGTTTGACGATATCAATTGAATAATCACATAGCAGTCGGCTCTGCCGGCTGTCTTTTTTTCACTTTTTTAATGCGTTTCTTCGCGCTCCACAGCATATTTGTTATTTCAACTCTCAATGTAACCGGTTCAATCTCCTAAATACTGGCTTTTTTCCGATTTGTTTGTCTATTTTGTGATTTTCAGAGTATTCACTTGCTGTATACAGTATCCATCTGTTAAAATTTTATCATAAGTAGTAGTAATTATTTATTTTTGTAATCAGAAAGGAGTCTACTCCATGACATCAAATTGCACAGGATGTTCAAAAGAAATGGAAAAGAAGCTTCAGGAGATAATCGCAAAATACAGGGATACCCGCGGAGCGCTGATTCAGGTGCTCCACGAGGCTCAGGACATTTACGGCTATCTTCCCCTGGAGGTTCAGCTTAAAATCTCAGAGGGTCTTAATATCCCTCTTGCAGAAGTCTACGGTGTTGTAAGCTTTTATACACAGTTTACAACAAATCCTAAGGGAAAATACAGAGTCAGTGTCTGTATGGGTACGGCCTGCTATGTCAAAGGCTCACAGGAGATACTCGACAAGTTCAGGGAAAAGCTTGGTATTGACATCGGCGAGTGCACCGAGGACGGCATCTTCTCACTTGATGCCTGCCGCTGCATAGGAGCCTGCGGGCTTGCTCCCGTTGTAACCGTAAACGATGACGTTTACGGCAGGCTAAACGCCGATATGGTTGAAGATATTCTTAAGAAATATGAACAGGAGGCAGGTCAGTGATTAAGAGCAGAGAAGATATAAACAGGATCAGAGAAAGCAAAAAAGCCGACCTGGAAATCCGTATAAACAAAGAAGCCGCGCCTACACAGACAGGCGGCAGAATGCACATACTTGTATGCGGCGGTACAGGCTGCACCTCATCTTCCTCAATGAAGATAATAGAAAAACTTAAGGCCCTCATATCGGAAAACGGTATGGCAGATGAAATCAAGGTTGTAAAGACAGGCTGCTTCGGTCTGTGTGCCCAGGGCCCTATAATGATGATATATCCCGATCATCTGATGTACACACAGGTTCAGCCTGAGGACGTTGAGGAGATATTTGAAAACCACGTTAAATGCGGACAGGTTGTTACAAGGCTCCTTGCGGGAAATCACGAGGAGGGAGAGGTTTCAAACGCCCTTGAAAGCGTCGACTTCTTCTCAAGGCAGATGAGAGTTGCCTTAAGAAACTGCGGAGCAATCAATCCGGAGGATATTGACGAATACATAGCAAGAGACGGCTATCTTGCCCTTGAAAAGGTAACCGGCAGCATGACGCCTGAGGAGGTAATCGAGCTTATCAGGGCATCGGGACTTCGCGGCAGAGGCGGAGCGGGCTTCCCTACGGGAGTCAAGTGGAGCTTTGCGGCTGCTCAGCAGGTTGCGCAGAAATATGTATGCTGCAATGCCGACGAGGGAGATCCGGGCGCATTTATGGACAGATCGGTCCTTGAGGGCGACCCTCACTCGGTTATAGAGGCTATGGCCATAGCTGCCTATGCCATAGGCGCAAATCAGGGCTATGTATATGTAAGAGCCGAATACCCTATCGCAGTTGAAAGACTTACGATAGCAATAAACCAGGCAAAGGAATACGGTATTCTCGGCAAGGACATCTTCGGCACAGGCTTTGACTTTGACCTTGACATAAGACTTGGCGCAGGCGCATTCGTATGCGGCGAGGAAACAGCCCTTATGACATCTGTAGAGGGCAGACGAGGCGAGCCGAGACCGAGACCGCCATTCCCTGCTGTAAAGGGACTTTTCGGACAGCCTACAATATTAAACAACGTTGAAACCTATGCAAATATCCCTGTAATCATATTAAAGGGCGCAGAGTGGTTTTCCGGCATCGGTACAGAGAAGTCAAAGGGAACCAAGGTATTTGCAGTAGGAGGCAAGATAGAAAACACAGGCCTTGTTGAAATCCCTATGGGAACAACACTAAGAGAGATAGTATTTGACATAGGCGGAGGCGTTCCAGGCGGAAAGAAATTCAAGGCTGCGCAGACAGGCGGACCGTCAGGCGGCTGCATTCCGGCATCAAAACTTGACACCCCTATAGACTACGAATCACTCATAGCCTTAGGCTCAATGATGGGCTCTGGCGGACTTATAGTAATGGACGAGGACACATGCATGGTTGACCTTGCAAAGTTCTTCCTTGAGTTTACGGTAGATGAGTCCTGCGGCAAATGTCCTCCTTGCAGAATAGGCACCAAGAGAATGCTTGAAATCCTCACAAGAATAACAGAGGGAAAAGGCGTTCCCGAGGATATCGAAAAGCTTGAGACTCTGGCAAGAGACATCAAGGCTGCGGCGCTCTGCGGACTGGGTCAGACAGCGCCAAACCCTGTACTTTCAACTCTCAGATATTTCAGAGATGAATATATGGCACACGTTATCGACAAGAAATGTCCTGCGGGAGTCTGCAAGTCAATGCTCAAATTCAAGATTGACACAGATGCCTGCAAGAGATGCGGTATCTGTAAGAAGAACTGCCCTACTGACGCAATATCAGGCGACAGAGAGACTCCGTTTGCAATCGATCAGGACAAGTGCGTCAAGTGCGGCGTATGCATAGAGAAATGTCCGTTCAAGTCAATTCTGAAAAACGCATAGGAAAGGAGCTGAGATAATGAAAAAAGTACACGTGAACATAGACGGCATAGATCTTTTTGTTCCTGAGAATTATACAATTCTTGAGGCTGCAAAGGAGGCAAACATTTCAATTCCGACACTATGCTTTCTGAAAGATATAAGCGAGCTTGGCTGCTGCCGTATGTGCATAGTCAAAATCGAAGGCGCAAGAGCGCTTCAGGCCGCCTGCGTACACCCTGTCGCAGAAGGTATGGTGGTTAAAACCCACACCCCTGAGATTATGGCCGCAAGAAGAACAAATCTTGAGCTGATACTGTCAAACCACAACGCATCGTGCCAGACCTGTACCAGATCTCACATAGACTGCGAACTGCAGGTGCTTGCCAACAAGCTCAACATCAAAGAGGTAAGGTTTGAGGGAGATAATAATAAGAAGCTTCCTCTTGACATAGGTGCTTCAATAGTAAGAGACCCTAACAAGTGCATACTCTGCAGAAGATGCGTAAGCGTATGCAAGAACATACAGACCGTAGGCGTTATAGACGCTGTAAACAGAGGCTTCAACACCCTTATTGCCTCACCTTTCAATATGCCTCTGTCACAGACCCCTTGTGTAAACTGCGGCCAGTGCATTACAGTATGCCCTGTAGGCGCTCTCAAGGAAAAGGACGATACAGACAGAGTATGGGAGGCAATATATGATGAAAGCAAACACGTTGTCGTTCAGACAGCCCCTGCCGTAAGGGCTGCTCTCGGAGAGGACTTCCTGATGCCTATCGGAACTCCTGTAACAGGCAAAATGGTGACTGCACTTAAGATGCTTGGCTTTGACGCGGTATTTGACACTGATACAGCGGCAGACCTTACAATTATGGAAGAGGGCAACGAGCTTATAGACAGAATCAGAGGCGGCGGCAAATTACCGCTTATCACCTCCTGCTCACCGGGCTGGATTAAATTCTGCGAGCACAACTATCCAGACATGCTTGAAAACCTTTCAACATGCAAATCACCTCATCAGATGTTCGGAGCAATATTAAAGAGCTATTATGCCGAGAAAAACGGCATAGACCCTGAAAGCATTTTCGTTGTTTCGGTAATGCCTTGCACAGCCAAGAAATTCGAGGCCGCAAGACCTGAAATGGAAGCCTTCGGACTTCGCGATGTTGATGCTGTAATAACGACCAGAGAGCTTTCGGGCATGATATATGATATGGGTATCGACTTCCCTGCCCTTCACGACAGCAGCTTTGACAATCCTTTCGGAGCCGCAACAGGAGCGGGACACATATTCGGTGCCACAGGCGGAGTTATGGAGGCGGCGCTTCGTACTGTTGCAGATCTGCTGACAGGTTCATCTTCCGACTGCTTCGAGTATGACGATGTCAGAGGTCTTGAGGGAATTAAGATAGCGACAGTTAAGGCAGGCGACCTGGAGCTTCGCGCCGCAGTAGCCCATGGACTTGGCAACGCCAGAAAGCTTATGGACGCTGTAAGAGCGGGAGAGAAATTCGACTTCATAGAGATTATGGCATGCCCTGGCGGCTGTGTAAACGGCGGCGGACAGCCTCTGCAGCTTTCTGAGGTAAGAAGCTGGATTGACATCAGAGCAGAGAGAGCAAAAGCCCTCTACGCCGAAGACCGTCACTCGTTTATACGCAAATCTCACAACAACCCTGCCATCAAGAAGCTTTACAAAGAATATCTCGGCATGGCAGGCGGAAGCAGAGCGCATCAGCTGCTTCACACCCACTACAATCAGAGAACAAATTACGAAGATTAATCGTATCCTGTTTAAGAGAGCATTTCCCGATGCTCTCTTTTTTCTGGTATATTTTTCAGATATTTTTGTCAAATTCTATATTGTTGAAATCTGTCGCATATCGTGGTACTATAATATTTCAAAGAAAACTAATTATGCAGACACGAACGAAGTGGGTATAGGCTCCCCTGAAGCAGCCTAAATAAATATATAAGGAGTATGTTTATGACATCAAATTGCACACAATGCTCAAAAGAAAAAGAGCAGAAGCTCCAGGAAATAATAGCTAAATACAAAGACACACGCGGAGCGCTGATTCAGGTACTTCACGAGGCACAGGACGTCTACGGCTACCTGCCTTTAGAGGTGCAGCTCAAGGTAGCTGAGGGACTTAAAATTCCTCTTGCCGAGGTTTACGGCGTAGTAAGCTTCTACACTCAGTTCACCACAAATCCTAAGGGAGAATACAGAATAAGCGTATGTATGGGAACTGCCTGCTATGTCAAGGGCTCTCAGGAGATACTCGACAGATTTAAGGCAAAGCTTGGAATCGACATAGGCGAATGCACCGAGGACGGCAAATTCTCACTCGATGCCTGCCGCTGCATAGGCGCGTGCGGACTTGCTCCTGTCGTAACTATAAACGATGAGGTATACGGCAAGCTCAACGCAGATATGGTTGACGATATTCTCAGCAAATACGAAGGCTGATACACAGGAGGTAAAGATGATTCATAACAGAGAAGAATTAAACGCATTGAGAGACAAGGCTTTTAAATCAATGGATTTAAGACTTGACCGTATTGAAGATGCAAACAGAAACGAAATACACATTCTTGTCTGCGGTGTTGCAGGCTGCGCTTCCTCAGGCTCACTCAGAGTTGCAGAGGAATTTGAAAAACAGGTAAAAGAAAACAAGCTCGGTATGGACATTAAGATTATAAAGGTGGGCTGCTTCGGTTTATGCGCAGAGGGCCCTATAATACTTGTCTGTCCTGAGCATGTAATGTACACAAAGGTTACTCCTGAGGACGTTGACGAGATAGTCAGAGAGCATATAATGTGCGGCAAGGTTGTTGACAGACTCCTTGCAAGCGATGAGGCTCACGAGGAAATCAGAAACAGACTTCCTCAGATACCGTTCTTCCGCAGACAGGAGCGTATAGCGCTTCACAACTGCGGTATCGTAGACCCTGAGAATATCGAGGAATACATCGCACTTGACGGCTATCAGGCGCTTGCCAAGGTTCTGAATGAAATGGAACCTGACGAGGTAATCGATGTTGTCAGCAAATCGGGCTTAAGAGGCAGAGGTGGCGGCGGATTCCCTACAGGTCGCAAGTGGGCTTCTTCTGCAGTAGTAAAAGAACACGAAAAATTCGTAATATGCAACGCCGACGAGGGAGACCCCGGCGCATTTATGGACAGATCCATACTTGAGGGCGACCCTCACTCGGTTATAGAGGCCATGATTATAAACGGATTTGCAGTAGGCGCGCATCAGGGCTACATATATGTAAGAGCTGAATACCCTGTTGCAGTTAAGAGACTTGGCATTGCAATAAATCAGGCTCACGAATACGGACTTTTAGGCGACAATATATTAGACAGCGGCTTTAGCTTCAATCTTGAGGTAAGACTTGGCGCAGGCGCTTTCGTATGCGGCGAGGGCAGCGCTCTTATGACTTCAATCGAGGGCAAGCGCGGCGAGCCTAGACCTAAACCGCCAAGATCGGCAGTAAAGGGTCTCTGGAAAAAGCCGACAGTTCTCAACAATGTTGAAACCTATGCAAACGTGCCTCAGATTATAATGAAGGGCGCAGACTGGTTTGCCGGCATCGGTACAGAAGGCTCCAAGGGCACTAAGGTATTCGCGCTGGGCGGCAAAATCAACAACATCGGACTTGTTGAAGTTCCTATGGGAACAACGCTTCGCGACATCATATTTGATATCGGTGGCGGTATTCCAAACGGCAAATCCTTCAAGGCTGCGCAGACAGGAGGACCGTCAGGCGGCTGTATACCGGCAGATCATCTTGACACACCTATAGATTATGACTCCCTTACCAAACTGGGCTCAATGATGGGTTCGGGCGGACTTATCGTAATGGACGAGGATACCTGTATGGTTGACCTTGCAAAGTTCTTCCTTGAATTCACGGTTGACGAGTCCTGCGGCAAGTGCAACCCTTGCAGAATAGGAACCAAGAGGATGCTTGAAATTCTCACAAGAATTACAGAGGGTAAGGGAACCCCTGAGGATATAGACAAGCTTGAAATTCTCGCAAGAAACATCAAGGCCGCTTCACTCTGCGGACTTGGACAGAGTGCTCCAAACCCTGTACTTTCAACTCTGAGATATTTCAGGGATGAGTATATGGCTCATGTTGTTGAGAAGAAATGTCCTGCAGGAGTCTGCAAGTCAATGCTCAAATTCAAGATTGATACCGAGGTCTGCAAGAAGTGCGGTATCTGTAAGAAGAACTGCCCTGTATCTGCGATTTCAGGCGACAAGGAGCACCCGTTCGTTATCGATCAGGACAAGTGCGTCAAGTGCGGCGTATGTATAGAAAAATGTCCGTTCAAGTCAATTCTGAAGAATGCGTAGGAAAGGAGAGAAATAATGAAAAAAGTACACGTAACCATAGATGGTATAGATGTTTTCGTTCCTGAAGATTATACAATTCTGGAAGCTGCCAAAGAGGCAGGTATTTCGATCCCTACACTCTGCTTCCTCAAAGATGTCAGCGAACTGGGCTGCTGCCGTATGTGCATCGTTGAAATCGAGGGCACAAGAGCGCTTCAGGCTGCCTGCGTGCACCCTATCAAAGACGGAATGGTGGTAAGAACTCATACGCCTAAGATAATGGAAGCCAGAAGAGTTACTCTGGAGCTTATACTTTCAAATCACAAGGCATCATGTCAGACCTGTACCAGATCTCACATAGACTGCGAGCTGCAGGCTCTTGCCAACAAGCTCAATGTTCACGAGGTGAGATTTGAGGGAGATGACAACAAGAAGCTTCCTCTTGACATAGGCGCTTCCATCGTAAGAGACCCTAACAAGTGCGTACTGTGCAGAAGATGCGTAAGCGTATGCAAGAACATACAGACAGTAGGCGCAATAGATACAATAAACAGAGGCTTTGACACTGTAATCGCCTCACCTTTCGGAATGCCGCTTTCGGAGACTCCTTGCGTTAAATGCGGTCAGTGCATCAATGTATGTCCTGTAGGCGCGCTCAAGGAAAAAACAGATACCGACAAGGTATGGGAAGCGCTTTATGACGATACCAAGCATGTTGTTGTTCAGACTGCTCCTGCAGTAAGAGCAGCGCTGGGCGAGGACTTCCTGATGCCTATAGGCACTCCTGTAACGGGCAAAATGGTAACAGCGCTCAAAATCCTCGGCTTTGACGCCGTATTTGATACAGATACAGCAGCCGACCTTACAATTATGGAGGAGGGCAACGAGCTTATAGACAGAATAAGAGGCGGCGGCAAATTACCGCTTATCACCTCCTGCTCACCGGGCTGGATTAAATTCTGCGAGCACAACTACCCTGATATGCTGGATAATCTTTCAACCTGCAAATCACCTCATCAGATGTTCGGCGCAATACTCAAGAGCTACTATGCCGAGAAAAAAGGCATCGACCCTAAGGATATAGTGGTTGTATCCGTAATGCCTTGCACAGCCAAGAAATTTGAGGCAGCAAGACCTGAAATGGAAGTCAACGGTATTCGCGATGTGGATGTTGTAATCACAACCAGAGAATTAAGCCAGATGATTTACGATATGGGGCTTGATTTCACAATTCTTCACGACAGCGAATTTGACAATCCGTTCGGCGAGGCTACAGGCGCAGGACACATATTCGGCGTTACAGGCGGAGTTATGGAGGCAGCACTCAGAACCGTTGTTGATATTTTAAACGGCACATCTACAGACAGCTTTGAATATACAACCGTAAGAGGTCTTGAAGGCATCAGAATAGCCAATGTCAAGGCGGGCAATTTGAATCTCAGAGCTGCTGTAGCCCATGGTCTTGGCAATGCCAGAAAACTTATGGACGCAATCAGAGCAGGAGAGAAATTCGACTTTGTTGAAATTATGGCATGCCCGGGCGGCTGCGTAAACGGCGGCGGACAGCCTCTGCAGCTTTCAGAAGTAAGAAGCTGGATTGACATCAGAGCAGAAAGAGCAAAGGCGCTGTACTCAGAGGACAACAAATCGTTTATACGCAAATCCCACAACAACCCTGCCATCAAGAAGCTTTACAAGGAGTACCTCGGCATGGCAGGCGGAAGCAAGGCGCATCAGCTGCTTCACACTCATTATCACCCAAGGAAAAATTACGGAGATTGATAATATACTGAAAAAGAGCGCTTCGGTGTTCTTTTTCTTTACATATGAGCATTTTTAAATGTATAATATATGTATTACATTCTGAAAGGAGAACTTATGGGACTTAAATTAGAAGCATACAAAGCCACAGAGCTTTTCTTTGAAAACAAGCTGGAAGGACCTAATCAGCAGATACAGGTCAAGCAGCGTTTCAATACAAGAGTAAACTATTTTGAAGAGGACAAATGCGCCTGCATATATGAGGTTACGGTTACAGATGCAGAGGAGAAGCTGCCGTTTAAGATAGTTGTTGAGATAGTAGGCATATTCAGCCACAGCGAAATGTCCAAAACGGATATTCATATCGAAGCAACGCGCCAGCTCTACCCTTACCTGAAATCAACGGTAAGCCTTGTTACAACTCTTGCAGGAGCGCCTCCGTTTATGCTGCAGCAGCACACAGTTGCAGCAGAGGATATAACCTCGGAAGCAGAAACACTTAAATC
>CAKQOW010000035.1 GCA_934256595.1 uncultured Clostridia bacterium | reverse complement strand
AATGACGACATAGCAGGCAGCACTAAATATGAGGATTCCTTCATTAATCCAAACTGTTTCAGCTGGATGACAAGAAACAGAGTAACACTTGAGCACAAGGAGGTTGAAACAATCAGGGGATATGAAACTTCCGGATTAAGGATATTATTGTTTGTTAAAAAAAGCGATGGTGAAGGTACGGACTTTTACTATATGGGAGATATGGAGCCTGCTGAGTATGCTCAGCAGACAATTACAAATGATAAAGGTAAGGAACTTCCGATTGTTAACATCATATTCAGTATGAAGGATGAGGTTGAGGAAAGTATATATAACTATTTTGAAGGGTAGGATTATTAAAGCTTTGTACGAATATATCCTTAGCAGAGAGAGGCTATTCATCACAGAATATATGGAGGATGAAACAATTTTATGAAACCTATAGAACTCTCAACGCTGTTGAGAGAAAATACATGGTCAAATAGTATGCATATTATATCCAAACCCTAAAATGATAATAAGAGTATTATAAAGGTCAGAATAAATGAAGGAATGTAAGAATGAAAACCGGTTATATATCGGAAATGACAAAGAATGTTATGCCATTGGTGAACCTGGGAAATACAATTTACTGGTTGTTGGTTTGAGTCCAACTGATGCAACATTTGAAAATCCGAATCCGACAATAAAAAGGATAAGAAAGATTGCGGAGCAGTATGGTTATTACGGCTGGATAATGGTGAACCTGTGTCCTGTGCGAATTGCGGATCCTGATAATCTGCCGGACAGACTGGATGACAGCATTTCTGACAGAAATATTGAAGTTATAAAGAAACTGCAAGATGAGTATGTTTTAGGTGCTGTATATGCAATATGGGGAGATAGTATCGATGAAAGAGACTACCTTCCGATAGAGTGTCAAAAGATTGTCAATGCAGTTTGTGATATAAGCTGGTATACGCGCGGTATGACCAGGTATGGTAATCCTAAACACCCGATTAAGGTTACATACGCACAGGAAATGAAGTGGTTTCCTGTGCAGGATTACTTATTCTTTTATGATGTAATAGATGAGTTTCTTACAGGAGCCGAATGGTAGAATAGTGAGGGGGAAAAGAATGTTTGATATCAGAAAGCTGATTGGTGAGACAACTGAATATGACAAGAAACAGTCTCTGGAATCACGTAAACCAAAGAGTTAGCTTAAAAGTGTCAGCGCATTTGCCAATGGGGAAGGCGGAGCACTTATTTTTGGAATAGCCGATGATGGAAACGTGACAGGGCTCGATAATGCGGAACGTGATGCTGAGACTATCAGTGAACAGATTAAGTCACGAATGGAGCCGATACCGGAGTTTAATCTGACTTTTGAAGTGTTTGACGATAAGACGCTGATTATCCTAAGGGTTAATAAGGGAGATGAGACTCCTTACTATTATGCCGGTGATGGTGTCCCTGAGACATTTATCAGAGTTGGGAACGAAAGCGTTAAGGCAACAGCTACAGAACAGAAGCGGCTGGTTATGAGAGGAAAGAATTCATCATTTGATTCTCAGATATCCTCATACAAGGTGGTCGATTTCGCGTTTTCCAAACTGCGTGCCAGATACAGGAAATGGACAGGGAGCAGTTTTGAGGATAAGGATATGGTTTCATTTGGCCTTGCTGATGAGTACGGAGTGCTGACCAATGCAGGTGCCCTGCTTGCAGATGACAGTCCGATCAGATGGTCAAGAGTATTCTGTACAAGATGGAACGGTCTTGACAAAAGCGGCGGTACAATAGATGCATTTGATGATGCTGAATTTTCGGGAAGTCTCATTTATCTGCTTGAGGAAGGTGAGAATTTCATCAAACGCAATTGCCGGATTATGTGGCGTAAAACACCTAATTCCAGAGAAGAAATGCCGGAATACGTTGAACGAAGCTATCATGAAGCATTGATTAATGCTATTGTGCACAGAGATTATCTGGTTAACGGCAGTGAAGTCCATATAGATATATTTGATGACAGAATGGAGATTTATTCGCCGGGTGGAATGCTGGACGGATCAGTTATTCAGGAACGTGATCCGCTTACAGTTCCGTCTACCAGAAGAAATCCGGTTATTGCCGATGTGTTTGGAAGGCTTGGATTAATGGAGCGAAAAGGCAGTGGCTTCGGCAAAATTATTCATGCTTATGAACATCAGGTGAATTTCACAGATGACAAAATGCCGAAATTCAGGTCCGACAGGTATCAGTTTACTGTTATTATGCCTAATCTGAATTATAATGTCGCTCAAGATGTCGCTCAAGATGTCGCTCAAGATGATTATCTTCCAGAACTGATAATTGCAGAAATAAGAAACAATAATAGGATAACCAGAGCAGAGATTGCCCAGAAAGCAAATGTCAGTGTCAAAACTATAGAAAGAGAATTAAAACAGATGACTGATATAAAATTTGTAGGCAGCGGTTACAGCGGTCACTGGGAAATCAAAGAATAGAGAGGAAAATGCAATGTGTTCACAGGATCCTTTTAAGGAGTATATAAAGCAGTCAGAGCCCGGCAGGCGAGACAGAGCCTATGCGTGGCGCACAGCAATCGGACTTCAGGATGTAGATGGTCTGAAGACTTCAGAATATCTTGCAGGAACTGCAATACAGAACATTGAAGGCAAAATCACTATAGATGAAGCCGGAGAGTTGCTTGCGGCCTACTATGAAGAAAATCCGGAATACGGTCGCGTGGAAGAGGCTGATAAAGTTTCTCAGAGAATAGCAAAACTTTTGTCAGAGAGATCATTCTCATTCACCTCAAAAGAGTATCTGGCTATTCATAAAAAACTGTTTCAGGGTATATATGAGAATGCAGGTGAAATAAGAGAATACAACATTACAAAAAAAGAATGGATCTTAGACGGAGCGACAGTTACTTACGGAAGTGCCACAGAACTTGAAGCAACTTTGGAGTATGATATTTCACAGGAAAAAAAGTACAGCTACAAAGGACTTTCTATGGATGAAATAATACACCATATTGCAGTATTTGTAGCAGGATTGTGGCAGATTCATATTTTTGGTGAAGGGAATACCAGAACAACGGCGGTCTTTTTCATAAAATATCTGAGAACACTGGGCTTTGATGTGACAAATGACATATTTGCACAAAATGCCTGGTATTTCAGAAATGCACTGGTGCGTGCAAACTATAACGACCTGGTTAATGGCGTTCATGAGACTACAGAGTATCTGGAACTGTTTCTAAAGAATCTGCTGCTTGGTGAAAAAAATGAACTTCACAACAGAACAATGCATATAAGCGGTAAGTTTAAAAAGCTTTCAAAACAGGACATTGACAAAGCGAAACAGGACATTGAGAATGCAAACAGGACATTGAATGTTTCGGAGAGGACAAAAAAGAATATTCAGATGCTCAGGAATGCACTGGGAAATGACAGGATCTTTGGAAGGAGCGATGTGATGAATATTCTTGGTATAACTGCATCACCTGCATCAGCTCTGATAAAGAAAATGCTTGAATATGGTGTTATTAAACCTCAAAGGGGATATGGCAAGGGAAAATATACTTTTACAGAATAAACTACCTTATTAAGGAGATTTTAATCAAATGAATGAAAGTGAAATTCTCATTTATACAAGCTAAGACGGAAGCACAAACATTGAGGTTAAACTGGAAGATGAAACAGTATGGCTTACGCAGCAGCAACTGACGAAACTGTTTCAAACTTCAAGAACAAATGTGGTTGAACATAGAAAAAATATTTATATGGAAGGGGAACTTGATGAAGCCTCAACCTGTCGGAAATTCCGACAGGTTCGAAAAGAAGGTGAGAGAAATGTCAGCAGAGAAATAACTTTCTATAACCTTGATATGATTATCTCTCTGGGATACAGAATTAAATCATCAATAGCTGCCGGTTTCAGAAAACGGGCAGCAGAACGATTAAAAGAGTACATTATCAAGGGCTTTACAATGGACGATGAACGCCTTAAAAGCAACGGCGGAGGAATGTACCGGAAAGAACTCTTAGACAGAACGAGAGATATAAGATTATCGGAAAAAGCGATAAATAACACAGGAGGAAACAATGGATATATCAAAAAAAGACTGGAAGCTTTACAGAGAAAAACTGCCCGGCTGGCAGGAAAGATATATGGAGAAGCTTGTTAAAGAATACATTGAAATGCTGAGCAATGATGAAAGGCCCGCTTCAGAAAAATTCTGGACACTTGAAAAACGTATTAAAAATGACAGGAAACACCCCGGAGTTATTATAGAGGTCAGAAAATCCAGTGCTCTGGATGACATTATCAGATTTATCGTCCTTGACGTTATAACTTATGACGATATTGCTGATTTCAGCGAGGAACTTAAACAGGATGTAAGGGATTTTACTGAACGGCGGAGTTACCGATATGACTTTTGAACAGTACATAGAGAAGTTTAATTTAAGACTTGATGACCGGCAGGCAGAGGCTGTTAAATGCGATAATCTCTGCCTGCTTCTTGCTGTGCCCGGCTCCGGCAAAACCACAACCCTTGTTGCAAGGCTCGGATATATGATATATGTAAAAGGCGTCAGAACTGAACATATACTTACTGTGACATATACAAACGCAGCGACAAGGGATATGAAGGCAAGATTTGAAAAATATTTCGGCGGGGAATATTCAGATGCTGTGACATTTAAGACCATAAATTCACTGTGCAATGAAATAATAGGGTACTACACATACATTACAGGCGGCAGCAGTTTTGAACTCATAGAGGATAATCTTCCTGCCATAAGGGAGATATACATAGCAGAGACGGGAAACTGGCCTGATGAGGCTGACCTCAAGGAAATACAGCAGCATATAACATATATTAAAAATATGATCCTTGACAAAAAGCAGATAAGAGCGATAACAGTTACAGAAGACAAAATTTCAATAGAGAATATATATGAGAAGTACTGCCGCAGGCTCAGTGAGAATCGCATGATGGACTTTGACGATCAGATGGTATTTGCATTCCGCATACTGAGAAAAAACAGCAGAGTCCGCGAATACTTTAAAAACAGATACAGATACCTGCTTGTCGATGAGGCGCAGGACACCTCTAAAATACAGCACTATATAATTCAGCTGCTTGCCCACGGCAGAAATGAGCTGTTTATGGCAGGCGACGAGGACCAGAGCATATACGGCTTTAGGGCTGCGTATCCCAGGGCGCTTATGGAATTTGAAAAAACATATAAAGGCGGGCAGGTGATGCTCCTTGAAACAGACTACAGATCTGACGGATATATTGTAAATGCAGCTGCGCAGTTTATTAAGCACAATCAGGACAGGTACGATAAAAAAATGCTGCCTGCAAAGCCGGAAACAAAACCTGTGACAATAGACGGTATGGAAAAAAGACAGCAGCAGTACGACAGAGTTATAAACCACATAAGGAGTGTTTACAGCGGCAGGCAGACTGCCATACTTTACAGAAACAATGACAGCGCGCTGCCGTACATATACAGATTCAGAAAGGCAGGAATAAGATATAACTGCAAGGGTATGGAAACTGTTTTTTTCACAGGCAGGACAGTACGATATGTAACCGACCTGATTAGGCTTTCATATGATATGGGAAACACAGAGCTGTTTATGAACACCTATTCCAAAACAGGCTGCTATATAACTAAAAAAATGGCAGAGACAGCAGTAAATATGTATGAAAACGGCAGAAGCGGAGAGGGAATATGGAACTGCCTTGAACTGCTTGTAAAGGAAGGCAGCAGAAGCAGGGAGATTAAGAGTACAGCCTCATATATCAGGAAGCTTAAAACAATGTCAGCCCCGGAGGCGCTTGAAACCATAGAATTCCTGATTGCAGGGAAAAGAAGCATAGATGCAGAGAAGATGTACATACTCAAATGCCTTGCAGCAGAGGATATGAGCGCTGAGGAGTTTCTCAATATGCTTGAAGAGCTTAAATATGATATTGAGAATAAAGCGCCTGATTATGGCGCAGATGTTATACTGTCCACCATTCATTCGGCAAAGGGGCTTGAATACGATAATGTAATAATTGCAGATGCAGCTGACGGGATATTGCCGGGCGCGGAGGCAGATATTGAAGAGGAAAGACGGCTTTTTTATGTAGGCATGACAAGAGCCAGGGAAAGCCTGATAATACTTAAATACAGCGACTGCTATATGCCGTTTGTATATCTTATGGACAAGATACTCCGGAAAACCCAGCCGGGCAAGGCGGCATGCGAAACTTCTGTGAATATGGAGTTTGAACCGGGAGATGTGATTATACATAAATCCTTTGGCACAGGAACGGTAATGTCTGCTGACGGAGATGCTGTTACAGCGATTTTTGAAAGCGGCAGAAGGGTTTTATCATATGGATTCTGCATAAGTCAGGGGATAATACAGACAGTGAAATGATAGATGCAAAACAAAAATCCGACGATTGGCCGAATATTTTTCCGATGATTGGCCAAAGTATACTTTGTTGCTCAATTATATATTATCCACATAACCGCAAACAAGTACCGAAAAACTGTGATATAATGCAAAGTAGTTACTTTTAAAATATGCACAGGGAGGATTTATGCATCTTGTTAAAGATTATGTTTCAGATTTAAGAGAAGAGTTTTCGGGATATAACGGTAAGAAACTCTCTAAGGATTTAATGTCGGGTATCACAGTGGCGGCTGTAGCGCTTCCGCTGGCTCTTGCATTCGGTGTCAGTTCCGGAGCAACTGCGGCAGCAGGTCTTGTTACGGCTATTATCGGAGGCGTTATAATCAGTATTTTTTCAGGCGCGTCATTTCAGATATCGGGGCCGACAGGCGCAATGACAGCCATACTTGTCACACTGGCTTCAAAATACGGCATGCAGGGAATACTTACAGCCTGCTTCATAGCGGGAATTATTCTTGTTATTGCCGGTATACTCAGGCTCGGCAGAGTCATCTATTATATTCCGTCATCTGTAATTACCGGATTCACATCAGGTATAGCCCTCATAATTGCTCTGGGGCAGCTTGATAATTTCTTCGGTGTCACATCTTCGGGCGATCTTGCCATAACCAAGGTGCTGTCATATTTCACAAACGGTTTTGATCCCAACTGGCAGGCAGTTGCAATCGGCGCAGCGGTAATGCTCCTAATGATTGTATGGCCAAAGAAGCTTAACGACAAAATACCGTCATCACTTGCGGCGCTTGTAATAGTTCTCATAGTATGTCATTTCTTAAACCCCGATGTTGAAACTGTAGGACAGATACCAAAGAGCCTGTTTCTTGACGACAGACTTTCACTTGGCGGTATGAACATGGCTCAGTTCTGGGACTTATTTGTTCCGGCTCTTTCCATTGCTGCTCTGGGCATGATAGAAAGTCTGCTCTGCGGCGCGTCAGCCGGCAAGATGAAAAAAGAAGAACTTAATGCAGACAGAGAACTTGTGGCCCAGGGCATAGGCAATATGGTAATACCGCTGTTTGGCGGCATACCTGCAACGGCGGCTATTGCAAGAACCAGCGTTGCCATCAGATCGGGCTGTCAGACCAGAATAACGGGAATATTCCATGCCGTAATTCTGCTGCTTTCGATGTTCGTACTTTCGCCTGTAATGTCACAAGTACCGCTTTCGGCGCTGGCGGGGATTCTGATAATAACCGCATGGAGAATGAACGACTGGAAAAACATACACTTCATATTCGATCATAAATTCAGATCGGGAATGCTCAAATTCTTCATAACAATGATTGCAACTGTGGTACTGGATCTTACACAGGCCATTATAATAGGGGTGGCATTCTCGTCATTTCTCATAATCGTCAAGCTCACGGATATAGATATATCGGTAAGTGAAATAGACAAGGACAGATTAGAGGAGGTGGGAGTTCATTTACCTAAGATATCAAACAAGGTCAGAATTGCATATCTGACCGGAGCCATTTTCTTTGCGGTGGTTGATAAACTTGTCAAACAGCTTGGAAAACAGGACAGTGCAGAGGCTCTGATACTTTCAATGAGAGGCGTGCCTGTGATAGACCTTTCAGGAATAGAGGCAATGATAGACCTTGTAAAAGAGCTTGAGGCAAACGGTACAGAGGTGTACCTTACAAGCGTTCAGCCCAAGGTTCTTGAAGAAATGAGAAAAGGAGGCCTCATAGACCTCATAGGCGAGGAATATGTATTTCAGAGCGCAGAGCAGGCGATAGTTATCGCGCAGCAGGAGCATATGTAAAAATTTCAGAACCGGACAACGACAAAGACCGAAAAAGCCTTTAACGTTGGGCCGGTTTTTTATTGACAGGCAATGGCATAAATGATATGCTAGGACACAATAACCGGAACTGAAAAGAAAGAAAGAATTAAAAAGTCGTATCTGAACGGAAGGTCCCCTCGGAAACAGGAAAATTCAACGGGGGGGGGTACAGTAATGAATATTTATTCAGTTTTTTATATCGAGATAAACGTAGCCTGCATTATAATTCTGATAATCTTTTATCACAGTATGAGGCGCAATATGGTAAATGACAGAGCCACAGGCAATTCCAGACATGAACTGCTGAGGATAATGCTGTGGACTGCGGTTTCGTGTATAAGTGATATTGCCTACGAAACAACTGTGATAAGCAACGGATCCGATGCGCGTAATATGGCAGCGGCAAGTTCTGTGCTTTATCTTACGGGATTTGTTCTGGCGCTGTTTTACTGGATGCAATATGTCATAGCGGTTACAGGATTCAGGACGGCAGGCAGGAAGCTGTTTACGATACTCAAATACACTCCGCTTGCAATATTTATTGGCGCTGCTGCAACAAACCATATGACGCATCTGCTGTTTACGATAAATGAAAAAAACGAATATGTAAGAGGAGAAGGTATCGGACTTCACTGGCTGATTATGATGGTATATCTTGTCATATCTCTGCTTATTGCCGCGAAGGCCTTTCGAAAAGACAGAGCGGCGATGAAAAGAAGGTTTTACTATCCGCTTGTGCTTTTTATCATAGCGCCGGTTACGGCAGGAGTCCTGCAGATTATAATAGGGACTACGCCGGTATATCAGATGGGACTGACAATATCCATAATTCTGCTTTGCATAGCAAACCAGAATTACGATATTTCTACAGACAAGCTTACGGGAATTGACAACAGATTATCGTTGGAAAGATACAGGAGAAGGCTTTTTGCCGGTAAAAAACAGAACAGCCTTGCGTTTTTCATGATTGATCTTGACGGCTTCAAGGAGATTAATGACCGCTACGGACATCTGAAAGGCGATTATGTACTACGGAAAATGGCGCAGCAGCTCAGAAATATATGTGACAGTATCGACAGGGATGCGTTTTTATGCCGATTCGGAGGAGATGAGTTTCTGGTAATATTCAAAAACACTGAAGGCATAAACGACAGATTTCGAAAAATGCTTGAACAGGTCTGTGAAGCGGAAAGCAAAGAAAGCGAAACTGTTTCCGCAAGCGTAGGCTTTGCGGCGGGAAGCTGCAGCTGTAACGAGGAGTTTGAGCAGATTATGAGAAACGCAGATAAAAATATGTATTCATCAAAAACACTGAAAAGGAAAGCTGCCGGGAATGGAGGTGACAATCGATGATCTGTATGGATGAAAAAGAAACTTTCTTTAAAAAAGCAGCGGAGATGATTTCTTTAAAGGAAAGGGGATATTACACGCTTTCTTGCGCAAATGTAAACGGATTCAAGCTGATTAACGACAGATTCGGGGTAGGTGCAGGCGACAGAGTACTGGAGCACATTAAAGACTGCATTTCGGAGTGTATGGAGCAGATCGGCGGAATCAGCGCGCACATACCGCCGGACGAATTTCTTATGGTCTATCCGAGCAGATATGAAAACAGCAGTATTCTGAGTGAGAACTATAATGAGGCTATAGCGCCGGAATGTATTCCGCGCAGTATCAGTATGCGCATAGGAAGATATCACATTGAGGACGTAAACGACGATCCCAAGCTTATGTTATATAGAGCCAAAATAGCGGCGGACTCAATACGCGGCAATTATGAAAACAATGTCGGCATATACAACGAGTCGATGCGAAAAGAACTTGTGCACAGGCAGCAGATTGCTTCAGAGATGGAAGATGCCTTGAAAAACAGACAGTTTGAGATATGGCTTCAGCCGCAGTTTAACCATGCTACCGGCGCAGTGGTGGGAGCTGAGGCGCTTGTCCGCTGGAACAGAAACGGCAGATACGTTTTGCCGGCGGATTTTATAGAAATTTTTGAACAGAACGGATTCATTTACAGGCTGGATCAATATGTGCTGGAAGAAGTGTGCCGGCTTTTGCGCCGCTGGATTGACGAGGGGAAAAATCCGGTGCCGGTTTCTGTCAATGTTTCGAGGCGGGATTTCGAACACAGTGATTTTGTGGAAAAATTCGTGGCTGTTATAAACAAATATGAAATACCGATTGACAGGATAAGAGTGGAGATTACCGAGTCTGCGCTTGCTAAAGCGGAAAAATATGTGACGGCAAGAGTTATTGAACTGATAGACCTTGGATTTACGGTTGAAATTGACGACTTTGGCAGCGGTTATTCGTCACTTAATATACTGAAAGATGTACCAGCCTCAGCGCTGAAACTTGATATGCGGTTTTTTGAAAGAACTGCCGACAGTATGAGGGCAGGAAGTATAGTGGAGTCTGTCGTCAGAATGGCAAGATGGCTCGGTATGTCGATAATAGCAGAGGGAGTGGAACAAAAAGAAGATGCGGAGTTCCTTATGTCTGTGGGCTGCTGCTATATTCAGGGATATCTGCACGCCAGACCGATGCCGGTAGATGAATATGAGAAATTCATAAAAGGCCGATCAAAAGAAACGATTCTTGCTTCTGCTTCCGATGTTGAACATTTTGACAACAGCAGATTCTGGGATCCCAAATCTATGGACACCCTTATCTTCAACAGCTATGTCGGCGGCGCGTGCATATTTGAATATCATAACCGCAATATTGAGATACTCAGAATAAACGAACAGTACTGCAAACAGTTCAAAGATATAATTCCAAAGGGGACAGAGCTTACAGACGCCGCAATCAGCAGATATGCAAGTGACGGAGAACTTGAGAAATTCTTTTCAGCGATCGAAAAGGCAATAGACACACACAGTGAGCAGTCGTGCGAACTCAGGCTGTCAGACGGCGTTCACACCGAATATATTCATATTACTGTGCGTGTGCTTGCAGGGACACCGGAGCACTTTCTTTTATACGGAGGCGTAGTCAATATTACGGAACAGTATATGGCGCAGGTCAGGGAAAAGAATCTCACAAGACAGTTAACGACAATTCTAGATAATATTGATGGTGGTGTTATTGCGACTGTATTCAGGGACAGCAAAAATATTGACCTGATATACTGCAATGACGGGTTTTACAGAATGTACGGCTACACAAGGAAACAATTTGATGACGAAGTGAAATTTATAAACGACCTCATTTATGAGGAGGATCGAGAGAGAGTTGAAGCAACTGTAACAGCAATAGTCAAAGAACGGAAAAATCTTGTCTATGAATACAGAAACGTAAGACGTGACGGCAGCATATTCTGGGTGAGTATCTCAAACTCGATTATTTCGCTTGACGGAATCGGGGACAATGTTCTGCTTGGCATTGTAAAAGATATCACCGGAGAAAAAGAAACAGAGGAGCAATTTACATTTCTTAACGGAGTGGCGAATGGAATTCTGAAGCAGGCGACAGCGCGCGGAGCAATTGAAGCGACGCTCAAACGGATACTGGAATATTTCATGGCTTCAAGAGTTTTTGTTATGAAAAAATCGGATTATGACGGGACAGGCAGCTGTATCTTTGAGATTTGCAGAGATAACGAAGAAGAACATACAGAGCTTCTGCAGGGTATTTCATTACAGGGCGCGGAGCTTCTGAATACCGGAGAACGTTGCGGCAGATTTATACTGATTGAAGAAAACAATGCCGGTGATTTTGCAAAGACCGGGCTTTGGGAGGGACTCAAAGGAAGAGGCGCCGGCAGGATGGCAGTAGCGCCGATTTGCCGTAAAAGTGAAATAGAGGGTTTCCTGTGCGTAGATAATCCGGAGCGCAGCGAAAGATATTTTGAAAATCTGTCTGCGCTGAGCGACTGTGTTGCAATTCTGCTTCATCAGATCAGATTGGAGGGGCGGTAAATCCGGTCTCATAGATCTCATAGGCGAGGAATATGTATTCCGGAGCGCCGAGCAGGCAATAGTAATTGCGCAGCAGGAGCATATGTAGAAAAAGATATTTATAGGTTTAAATTAAAATCAGACACTTAAAACAATCATAAAATGGTTGTTTTAAGTGTCATTTTGATTATAACTTTTTTTGATAATAGGAATATCATTTGTGCTGTTTTATATATTGATGGTATGGTGTTTAATGAGTTTAAGCTTATGAATTATATTAAGTATTTTTCTACAGCAGTAAATACAGGACATAATTATAGATAATATAGCTATATAATGGTGGGAAGTATAAGTGACAGTGATAGTGTCAGTTTTTTTTATACTGGAGATACTTATAGCAAGCTCTATTGTAGGGAAATTTATATAAGGAATAATAAATACCCTCTTTATATCTTAGTTTTTGTGTGTAAAAATAAGAGTAGCATTGATGGTAAAGAATTTATAAACAGATAATTACTGATTTACTATCAGAAGCCTAGAAAGTGTAACACTTCATTAAAATTCAATGATAAAGGTAAAGCCCTATGCGGATATGGCTGAATTCAGCGGGTAGTATCAAAGTTTTCAAACAGGTTACTTCCATTGATGTAGTGTATTTTTCAAGTTGGATGTGAAGAATGGTATTATTTTTGCATTGGCATATTTGTATGCAATTCTAAGTAGTAGGAGGTAATATCTATGAAAAAAACTATGACATATAATATTGTAGATGTATTAAACAGGATATACAATTATGTTAGTATCATAGACAAAAATGGTGATGTTGTTTTTGTAAATAATGCTATACATAGATATGGAAGAGATAAAACTGATGTATTAGGTAAAAATATAAAACAATTGCTTGAAGAAGGTTATATGCGACAGTCTATATTTGAGAAATGTGTAAAAAGTGGAAAAGAAGAGGCGATGGTGCAGCAAGATGAAGACGGTATTTTTCTTGACTGGGCTAGTGGATATTATAATGATTCAGGAGAACTGGAATATGTTGTATGTACGGAATGGGATCTTAAACATTTGAACCAGCTACAAAATTTACTTGTATTCAAAAATACTCTAACCATAGATGAAAATAAAGAGCTTGATTATTATAGAGACAAAAACATAAAAATTCCCAACATTATATGTGAAAGTGAAAATATGTCTGAGGTTATCAATATTGCAAATCATGCTGCAGAAACTGATGCAACAGTACTGCTTCAAGGTGACTCAGGCACAGGAAAAGGAATAATTGCAAAATATATTCATTATAGAAGCCTAAGATCAAAAGGACCATTGATTGAAATAAATTGCAATGCGATTCCCGAAAACTTAATTGAATCTGAATTGTTTGGATATGAAAAGGGTGCTTTTACTGGAGCTAGCGAAAAGGGTAAAAAGGGTGTTTTTGAGATTGCAAATAATGGGACACTTTTCCTTGATGAAATAGGTGATATGCCTATACATATGCAAAGTAAATTATTGAAAGTGCTTCAAGAGAAAAAGCTTACCAGAATAGGTGGTACAACTTCAAAAGCCATAAATCCGAGGATTATTGCAGCAACTAATATTGATTTAAAAAAGGCTGTAGAAAATAAGGAATTTAGACTTGATTTGTACTATAGATTAAATGTCATACCTATTTATATACCAAATCTTAAAGAACGTAAGAATGACATACCAAAGTTTATCGAAACCTTTTCTCATGAAAACAGCTTAAAATATAAAAAACAATTAACTTTTACAAAAGGAGCTTTGGCGCTTTTTCAAAATTATAGCTGGCCTGGAAATGTGAGAGAACTGGAAAATTTGATTGAAAGACTTTATATAATGTCAAAAGATACTTGTATAACAAGCAAAGCTATACGCAATTTGTTACCTGGTATGGAAGCATTTCAGACTGAGGGCAAAGTGTTGTCAGAAATGACATTGAAAGAGGCTGTAGATGAATATGAAAAAAATTTAATTCTGTCAAAACTTGATAATTATCAAAACATACGGCAATTTGCTGAGCTGCTTGGAATAGAAAAGAGTACATTATATAGAAAGCTAAGAAAATATGATATTTATATTGGCTCTAAAAGCTGAAAAGGTAGCATAAATGGGACAGACAGGAATGAAGAATTGTTTGAATTGTACGATAAATATGGCATAACTATTAATTATTGCAAAACTGGGACAAATTTAAAATGTGTTTGTAGCGATAATGGGACATATCCAATCAAAAAAGGCTTTTTTAAAGCCTTTTTTGATTGGTATAAAACTTGCGATAAGTATTTGTATAAGCGCGTTTATAAATATGTTTGTTAATTCTTAGGTGTAACTTATTAAAGAAAGGAGGATATTTTATGGATCCTTATGCTTTATGTACAGATTTTGCAATTGCCTCTGCATTTATTTTTTTAGGGCAGTTGCTTCGTAAATACATTCCTTTTTTTCAGAAATTCTTTGTACCATCTTCTATGATTGCAGGATTTCTAGGCTTAATATGCGGTCCTTATGTATTTGATTTACTGCCTTGGTCAGAGGCAACAGGTGAATACACATGGATACTTATTATTATCATATTTGCAATAGTAGGGTTACAGGGACTTGAATTTGATAAAGAAAAATTTAAAAAAGATGCTTCCAGAATTGGCTCTTTTGTATGTTACGGTCAACTTTTAGCATGTATTCAATACAGCATACCTGTACTGTTCGGGATATTTGTTTTGATACCAATTTTTCCAAATGTCGAAACTCCTGCTTTTGGATTTTTAGTAGCTGCCGGATTTTATGGAGGTCATGGGACTGCGGCTGCATTAGGTAGCAGCTTTGAAAAGCTTGGCTGGGAAAATGCAACCGATTTAGCAATGACATCAGCCACAATCGGACTGATGGTAGCAATATTTGGCGGACTGCTGTTTATTAAATGGGCAACAAAAAAGGGACATACAAAATATATAAAGAACTTTACATTTCTGCCAAAAGATTTGAGAACCGGTTTTATTGAAGAGGACAAAAGAAAGCCTCTCGGTACAGAGACAATGTCGTCTCTTGCAGTTGATTCTCTTGGTTGGCATGTAACGGCTGTGCTGATTGTTACATACATAGCCTACACAATAGAAGAATTCTTCGATTATATGATCCCTGGGTTTATATTTGCTTTTATCATAGGTCTTATTATATTTTTCATAATGAGGAAGACTTGGATTGGCAGATCCTGGGACGAGAAAACCTTTGACCGAATAAGTGGAACAACAACAGACTATCTTGTGTTTTTCGGTATTGCTTTAGTAAAAATACCTGTGGTTATAGAATATATCGTTCCATTCTCTATATTAATGGGGTTGGGGATACTGCTGGTTATCATTGGCTTAAGATTTTTAGGACCAGCTATGAACCTAAACGCATGGTTTGAAAGAAGTTTATTTGTATTCGGATATATGTCAGGGGTATATGCAACAGCTTTTGCACTGTTAAGAATTGTTGATTCTGAAAACAAATCAAAAACACTTACAGACTTACCATTTCAGGCATTAGTACAGGTTGAGGCTTTGGCTCTTGCCCTTGCTCCTCCAATGTTAATGGGAACCATAGGATCTGCTTTAGGGTATTGTGGAATATTTTTTGGAATCGGTGTAGGGTTCTTCCTTCTGGCACTGATTTTCAAATGGTGGTATCCAAAAGTACCTTTAAAAGATAGAAAAGCTGTCGAATAGTAATAGTTATGTAGGTGACATTGATTAGAGAGGGAATAATATGAATAAAAAAATTGAATTTACATATTTGACTGAAGAAGAGATGATAAAGTCTGGCGTAACAGAAATGGATAGATGTATAGATGTTATGACCGAAGTCTTTGAATTATTAGCAGATGGGGATTATGTAATGGGTGGTCAGAATGCAAACTCACATGGTGTAGAAATCGATTTCCCAAAACACAGCCCTTTCCCCAATATGCCTCTTGCAACACCAGACAGAAGATTTATGGCAATGATTGCTTATCTTGGTGGAAGGTTTGATATCGCAGGAGTTAAATGGTATGGTTCAAACATTGAAAACAAGAAAGCAGGGTTACCAAGGTCAATACATACGATTATATTAAGTGACAAGGAAACAGGAGCGCCTGTAGCTGTAATGCCTGGAAATTTAATAAGTTCAATGAGAACAGGTGCAGTTCCGGGGGTAGGTGCAAAATATCTTGCAAGGAAGGATTCTCAAATATTAGCACTTATTGGAGCTGGTGTGATAAATAGGGGATGCGGGAATGGAATTTTGACGGCATTTCCTGAAATAAAAAAGGTAAAAATATATGATGTTTTCGATGCTTCAGCAGAAAATCTTGCAGAGTACCTTTCTTACAAACATAATGTAGAGACTGAAACCGTAGATAGCATAGAAGAAGCGGTTAAGGATGCAGATATAGTGAATATTGCCACCGCAGGTGAAAATGCTCCTAAAGTTGAACCATCATGGTTAAAGCAGGGTGTTCTGCTTTCTCTTCCTGCAATTGTTGACCTTCCGAAAGACTTTGTAATTAATAACAGAATTATAACTGATAATTGGAAGCTGTATGAAGCATGGATAGAAGAATATAATCTGGATCCAAGAAATTACCATACAAAACTGGAGCTTATTGGTGGTGATATTATAGATTATGTGCTGTCTGGTGAAATGAATCCCGATGAGTTTACTGATTTGGGTGATATTGTAAAAGGGGAAAAAGAAGGGCGCATGGATGAAAATGAAACAATAATTTTTGCAATGGGAGGCATGCCTGTAGAAGATATCGCATGGGCTTTTCAAACATTTGAAAATGCCAAGAGAAAAGGATTAGGTGAAACGCTAACATTTTGGAATGAACCTCATATAGACTAAATAATTATTACCGTATAATAGTATCAAAAGAACTATTTAACCAATTGAATTTTGACATTTTGCGGAAATATTTAGTTAAAAAATCAAGGAGCCTTTTATTAGAATAAGAGATAACTCTTATTTTGTCATAATAGGCTTCTTTGATATATTCCTATTTTGTTTTGTAAGGATAATCTGGATTTTGTCTCTTTTTATATCTTATTAATAGCTGCATTTGATTAAATAAGTTGGCTTTTATTGAAGAAAAGCAAGTCACTTTATAAAGGGTTGAAGATGTAATTGCAATCATATATAGTCTGATTGTTGTGATTAAAGAGGGGGGATAAAAACTTGATATTGTTGATAACAATATAATTAAAACCATATAACAAAAGAGATGATGGAGATAAAGAAGTTTAAGCTGGTGGAATTGATATTTTTAAAAATTAAATGTGTTCAATAAGACTTAATTGAAGAACTTTGAAAACGGATAGAATAAAAGCGAATATATCAATACACGAAATACTCTGTCGGGAGAAATACGGCAGGGTATTTCTTTTTTTCGTTTATTTTCAGTTTATTTTAAAGGGATATAATTCAGATTGGGTTATTGGCAGAAAAGGAAGTAAATATGACAAAAAAGAAAAAACCGTTAATCAATTCAGCGCATTATCTTTCGGCGGCCAGATTTGACATATGGCTTCGGCTGCTTTTCAGAAATCTCAAGGGTATATCACCGGGAAAAATCCCGCAGGTCATATACATCACTGTTATGAGCCTGATTCTTTTCCCGTTTGCGATTTTGGAGCTTATCATAATGTATATACCGGTAAAGCTTACAAAGATAAAAAAACCGCCGGTGCATATAATAGGAATATGGAGATCGGGAACCACCAATGTTCAGTATACGCTGTCAAGAGATCCGCAGTTCGGCTGGCTGGATCCTGTAAGCACCGTTACGTTTAACAACAGCATACTGCTGGGCTGGCTTTTGAAGTATGCGCAGAAAAAAATTCTGGTGGACGCAAGGCCTATGGATAACATGGAGTACAGACTTGATCTGCCTATGGAGGATCTGTATGCCCTTTCCACATATACCACACATTCATTTAATCATATGATGGTATTTCCCAAAAACTACAGAGAATATCTGTCTACGCTGTATACCGATGAAATGAGCGACAGGCTGCAGAAAGAATGGGAGCGCAAATACGATTTCCTGCTCAAAAAGACAACTCTTGTCAAGCGCGGCAGGCAGCTCATATTAAAAAGTCCGGACAATTCCTGTAACGTCGATAAGCTGGAGGCGAAATATCCGGGCAGCAAATTCATACTCATAAGCAGAAACCCGTACAAGATAGTGCCATCGGTAATCAAAGCGCTGACATCAATGATGGAGGTTATGAGCCTTGAGGGAATGGCCGACAGCGAGCTGATTGAAAACGCAGCCATAGAAGTGTTCAAAAAAATGAACACAAAAATGTTTAAGGACATCGAAAATATCCCCGAGGGAGACCTTGTGCTGATAAGACACGAGAGCTTTGTTAAAACTCCGGTTGAAAATATGGAATACATATACGACCAGCTTCACCTTGACGGCTTTGAAAGGGCTAAGCCGTATTTTGAAAGCTATCAGAACACCCAGAAAGAGTACAAACCCAACAGGCTTGTGCTCAGCCCGTCTCTCAAAGAAAAGATAAACAGGGAGCTTAAATTTTATTTTGATTACTTTGGATATGAAATAGAGGAATAGTTATGTCACAATTAACACATCTTGATAAATTAGAGGCGGAAGCCATATACATAATGAGAGAGGTTGCAGCCGAGTGCGAAAAGCCTGTGATGCTCTACTCCATAGGAAAGGACAGCTCGGTAATGCTTCATATTGCAATGAAAGCATTTTACCCTGAAAAACCGCCGTTTCCGTTTATGCACATCGACACCACATGGAAATTCAGAGAAATGACAGAGTTCCGTGACCGCAAGGCAAAGGAGCTTGGAATTGAAATGCTGGTGTATCAGAATGAGGACGGCATCGAAAGAGGTATCAATCCTTTTGAGCACGGAGCGGCATACACAGATATTATGAAAACACAGGCCCTCAAAGACGCTCTTGACAAATACGGCTTTACCGCAGCCTTTGGCGGCGGCAGGAGAGATGAGGAAAAATCCAGAGCCAAAGAAAGAATATTTTCTTTCAGAAACAAATCACACGGCTGGGATCCCAAAAATCAGAGACCGGAGATGTGGAAGCTGTTTAATACAAGCATCAACAAGGGTGAAAGCATAAGAGTTTTCCCGCTTTCCAACTGGACCGAAAAGGATATATGGCAGTACATAAGAAGAGAAAACATAGATATAGTGCCGCTGTATTTTGCCAAGGAAAGACCGGTAGTCGAAAAAGACGGCAATATAATTATGATAGATGATGACCGCATCAGAAAATATCTCGGACCTGAGGATAAAATAGTAACAAAAAAAGTCCGTTTCAGAACCTTAGGCTGCTATCCGCTGACAGGCGGCTGTGAGTCAGAGGCCGATACCCTCGACAAAATTATTGAGGAAACATTAGGCGCTGTAAACTCGGAGAGAACCAGCAGGGTTATAGACCACGAGGCGGCAGGCAGTATGGAAAGACGCAAAAGGGAGGGATATTTCTAATGGCAGATTTACTTAAATTCATAACCTGCGGCAGCGTAGACGACGGAAAATCCACCCTGATAGGACATATGCTCTACGATGCCAAGCTTATATTTACAGATCAGGAAAGAGCCCTTGAGCTTGACAGCAGGGTGGGCAGCGCAGGCGGCGGCATAGATTACTCGCTTCTGCTGGACGGACTTATGGCAGAGCGCGAGCAGGGTATCACAATAGATGTTGCATACAGATACTTTACAACCGAAAAAAGAAGCTTCATAGTTGCAGACACACCGGGTCACGAGGAATATACAAGAAATATGGCGGTAGGCGCATCGTTTGCAGACCTTGCGGTAATCCTTGTCGACGCTTCACAGGGCGTGCTGGTGCAGACCAGAAGACATGCGCGTATATGCTCACTGATGGGAATACGCCATTTCGTAATTGCAGTAAACAAAATGGACCTTATAGGCTACAGCAGAGAAAAATTCGATGAAATCGCAAAGGCGGTAAATGAATTCTTTGCCGAGTTCTCCTATGAAAGCCTGCAGATTATACCTGTATCTGCAACCATAGGAGACAACATAACCAAAAGGTCAGAAAATATGAGCTGGTATACGGGAGCGCCTCTGCTTGAATACCTTGAAAACATAGATGTATCATCAGAAGACACAGACGATGCCTTTATTATGCCGGTGCAGAGAGTATCAAGACCTGACTATACATTCAGAGGTTTTCAGGGTCAGATAGAGGCGGGAAAGGTCACAGAGGGTGATGAGGTAACCTCACTTCCAAGCGGCGAAAAAGCAAAGGTAAAAAGAATAATTGCAGCCGGAAAGGATGCAAAGGATGCCATAAAAGGTCAGCCTGTATCCCTGCAGCTTGACAGGGAGATAGATGTTTCAAGGGGCTGCGTTTTCTCATCGGGAGAGGCTTTGCAGGTAAGCAGTATGTTTACTGCGGAGATACTCTGGATGGACGAGGACAGACTTGTTGCAGGCAGAAATTATCTGCTCAGGCTGGGAACAAAGACACTTCCTGCTTCAGTTATGAACATCAAATACAAAGTTGACGTAAACAGCGGACTTCATATAGAGGCGGATACTCTTGTCAAAAATGAAATCGCCGTATGTGATATATCGGTGTCGGATAGAATCGTTCTTGCGCCTTTTGATGAGAACAGGACAATGGGCAGTTTCATACTTATAGATGTTGTTACACATATGACCTCTGCCTGCGGAGTTGTAAGGCATACATTAAGAAGGGCAGACAACCTGACATGGCACAATATGGACATAACCAGAGAAAGCAGAGCCGCAGGCCTCGGACAGAAACCGTTTACTCTGTGGTTTACGGGTCTTTCGGGTTCGGGCAAATCCACTCTTGCAAATGAAGTGGAAAAACGCCTTGCGGCAATGGGCAGGCATACAATGCTGCTGGACGGTGACAATGTGAGAATGGGACTTAATAAAGATCTTGGCTTTACTGAAGCCGACAGGGTGGAAAACATCAGGCGTATTGCAGAGGTTTCAAAGCTTATGAATGATGCAGGACTCATAGTTCTGACCTCATTTATATCGCCTTATGAGGCAGACCGCAGGAATGCTGCCGATATAATCGGGGAAAGCTTTGTAGAAGTATATGTAAGCACATCACTTGAGGCGTGCGAAAAAAGAGATGTAAAGGGCCTGTACAAAAAAGCCAGAGCAGGAGAAATACCTAACTTCACAGGAATATCAAGCGAATACGAAGTGCCTGTATCGCCTGATATTACCGTAGATACCGAGGATTTATCCGTAGCTGAGGCTGCTGACATTGTTATGACTCAGCTTGAAAAATATCTGTAACGGAGGAGATGAAAATGAAAAAACTGACTGCACTTATTCTGTGCATTGCAATGACCGCTGGTATAATGTGCGCCTGCGGAGGCGGCGAGGCGGCGACAAATGAAGTAAGAGTCGCATATTTTCCTAATATAACTCACGCACAGGCGCTGTATATGAAAGATCAGGGCATATTCGAGAAAGCTCTCGGCGATGAGTACAGCGTGAAATGGACTGCTTTCAATGCAGGACCTGCAGAGGTGGAGGCGCTGTTTGCAGGCGAGATAGACCTCGGATACATAGGACCTGTACCTGCAATAAATGCAAATGTCAAATCTCACGGCGATGTGATTATAATTGCAAATGCCTGCGATGCAGGAGCAGTGCTTTTAAAAAGCGCGGACTCCGATATTAAATCGGTGGCAGACCTTGACGGTAAAAAGGTCTCTGTACCGCAGCTTGGCAACACTCAGCATCTGTCACTGCTGGATCTTCTTTCGGAAAACGGACTTAAACCCGTTTCGGAGGGCGGTACTGTGGATATAGTTGAGGTTGAGAATGCAGATGTTCAGACTATGTTTGACAACGGAAGCATCAGCGCGGCCATAGTGCCGGAGCCTTGGGGCAGCATACTTGAGGATAAATGCGGCGCAAAAGTCGTGCTTGACTATGATGAGATTATGGCAGAGGGCAATTATCCTACAGCAGTTGTAGTTGTGCGAAAGGATTTTATGGAGGCCAACCCTGAACTAGTGAAGGCGTTTCTGCAGGCTCACCTTGATGCGACAGAATACATAAATGCGCAGAACGGAGAGGCTATAGATATAATATGCAGGCAGATAGAGGAAGCCACAGGCAAAACATATGAGGCCTCGGTTATAGACAGCGCTTTTTCAAGACTTAACATAACTGCCGATATATCAGGAGATGCCCTTGACGAGTTCGCTAAAGTGGGTGTTTCACAGGGATTTGTTGCCACAGAGCCTGACGAGGGCTATGTTGACACAGGTATTCTCAAATCACTTGAACAGAGGTAAGAAACAATGCTGAAAACATCAGGTCTTTCAAAGACATTTAAGAATGCGGCAGAGCCTGCATTATCTGATATAAATCTGGAAATAACAGAAGGGGAATTCATATGTATAGTGGGACCGTCAGGCTGCGGCAAGTCAACACTGCTTAATCTCATTGCAGGGCTTGAGAAACCTACAGAAGGAACTATAACTCTTGACGGCAGAGAGGTTCTGGGTCCCGGCGCAGACAGGGTTGTCATGTTTCAGGAACCGGCGCTTTATCCGTGGCTCAATGTCATAGATAATGTGAAGTTCGGTATGAAGCTTGCGGGCATACCAAAACAGGAGCAGGAAAAAAGAGCGGAGAAATATCTCAGAATGGTGCACCTGTGGGATTTCAGAGAGTATGCGGTTCATGAGCTTTCCGGCGGCATGAAGCAGCGTACGGCTCTTGCCAGAGCTCTTACCATGGACAGCAGGATAATGCTTATGGACGAACCTTTTTCGGCTCTTGACAAGCAGACAATAAACAAGCTTCGCGCGGAGCTTGAGGCTATCTGGGAGGAAACCAGACGGACCATAATATATGTTACTCACAGTGTTGAAGAGGCTCTGTATTTTGCAGACAGGATAATAATACTGGCGGACAGACCCGGAATTGTCAAAAGCATAGTGAAAATAGACCTGCCAAGACCAAGGCGGCTTGACTCGGAAGAATTTGTGGATATAAGGAAGCATTTGCTTGACGGATTAAAAGTAGAGGTGGAGAAGATTGAAAAAGAGGAATATGACAGAGTTTAGCATAAAGGATATTTTCTTCTTTATAGCTCTTATAGTTATCTGGCAGGCGGCTGCATATTTCGGCTCCGATGTGTTCGGCTGGTGGAAAGCCTATGCGTTTCCTACTCCTGCGGGAGTTGTAGTAAGTCTTGTCAGTATGGCAAAGAAAGGAACGCTTCTTGCCGCTGTGGGCTTCAGTATGAAAAGGGCAGTAATAGGCTTTGCCATTGCTCTTGCGGCAGGAGCGGTTATGGGCGTACTGATTACATATGTTAAATATCTCAACAGAAATCTGAAACCGCTGCTTATGGGTATACAGACGCTGCCGAGCATATGCTGGGTGCCGTTTGCAATCCTGTGGTTCGGTCTTGCAGAGAAAGCAATAATATTTGTAGTGGTTATGGGCTCTGTTTTCAGCGTATCCCTTGCCATTGAAAACTCAATCAGAAACATACCTGTGATATACACAAAGGTCGCAAAGACCATGGGCGCAGGGCGAAAGGACATACTGCTTCATGTGGTGCTTCCAGCAGCGCTTCCGGGCTTTGTATCGGGTCTCAGACAGTCATGGTCCTTTGCGTGGAGAGCTCTGATGTCAGGCGAGGTAATGTCATCGTTTGTAGGGCTTGGCTATGTGCTGATGCTGGGAAGAGATCTTGCCGATATCAATCAGGTAATGGCAGTAATGATAGTGATAATAATTGTCGGAATTATAATCGACAAGTTTGTATT
>CAKQOW010000034.1 GCA_934256595.1 uncultured Clostridia bacterium | reverse complement strand
TGCTGATTTGAAACATATGTCATATGCAGGACACACAGCAGTACAATGCAGCCCAGCACAAAAACCGCTGCAGGTATCGTCCATTTCAATTTTTCACTTTTTGTCTCTGATTTAACCACGTCTGTACCCCTAAAAAACTGTACTGAAACATAGTAATTATATCAGTTTCCGGGCATGATGTAAAGAATATCAGATGTGATTTACAGCACCGTAATCAGTGTTCCTGCCCCAATCATCGTACAGCCTATCAAGGACTTGACTGTAAACTCCTCGTGGAGAAATATGAACGCCATTATTATTGTAATGACTACACTGAGCTTGTCGATTGGTACAACCTTGGAGGCCTGCCCTATCTGAAGCGCCCTGTAGTAGCAAAGCCACGAGGCTCCTGTTGCAAGCCCTGACAGAATAAGAAACAGCCAGCTTTTTTTGCTGATTTCAAATATGCCGCCCTGAGCGTTTGTAATGAAAACCATTCCCCACGCCATAGCAACCACCACCACTGTTCTGATTGCTGTTGCAAGATTTGAGTTGACTCCGTCTATGCCTATCTTGGCAAGTATTGATGTAAGCGCAGCAAATACTGCGGAAAGCATTGCAAATATAAACCACATAATATATCTCCTTCGGACTGAAAGCCCTTGTAATTAATTTATCTTCACTTTTAATTTTAAAGGAACTACATTGTATGTCAAGTAAACCGGCAGCAATGCTCCATTATTAATATGCACTTCTTATTTTTCCTGATTATCTATTGTATAGATGATGCAGCCAATCCCCGCTATAAGGGAAAACAGTATAGCGCCGTTCAGGCCTTCATCTAAAGCAGCTCCTGCAAAAAATCCTGTTATTCCTGCGATTATCATTATAATAAGTGATACTACAGTTCTGAATCTGTTCATAAACTTTCCTCAACTTTCTGTTTAATCTAAATGATATACGCCCTTTGGATTATAGTCCTGACCGGTTTCGTTAATCTCAATACCGTAGTGATTATAAATATTACCACCGGTATCCATGTCAATCCAGCGGTCATCAAGTTCTTCTTCACTCATAAGGCAATAGCCGACACACGCCGGATCGTTAAAGTAGAATGTATATCCGCTGTCCAGCTTCTTATATCCCACGCATATAACCCAGTGACCTTCGGTTAAATATGTATCCTCATCGTCAGGGTTCTCCGTATTATATCCGTCATCTGACGCAGCCCACGCCTGTATGCACATCAGCACAGGGTGTCCCTTATCAAGTGCGGCCGTCAGATTGTTTATCGTTCTTTTTTCTTTTGCAGTTATGCTTATTTCGTTTTCTTCAAAATACCCGATTATATTTTCCGGTGGTGTTCCGGTTTCCTCACCGGTCCCAAGCGCTTCTTCGTATGCAGTCAGATTCAGATCACTGTCATATGGATTAATCCAGTTCATAAGCATCTGCACGCAGGTTGCTCCGCAGGTATAGGTTCCGTACTGGCGCAGGTTGGGAATATCAATGAAAACATCAGCTTCCTGCACATCTCCTGCATAAAGTCCGTCATTCTCCGGCGCTGCTGCGCAGGAGGATAACAGCAGGCACGCCCCAATCGTACATAATAAAGCAGTTTTTAATATTCCGTATAGCTTTTTCATTCACATACCTCTATAATATTTAATCATATCTTATAACAGCTCTGCGCCTGAAATAACGCAATAAAATGTTCTTCACAAAGTAATTTATTATTCGTTTGAAATCACTTCCCCGTTTTCATCCAGAAGATATATTGCATAAACTGTTCCCAGCTGCAGAGGATCACTTTCCATTATCTCACCATTAAAGACAACACGAATATTATCATCGACTTTCATTTCAGGGGCTCCATTGTCTGCTACCACATCCGTTGTGACAGGGAACTCTTCACCAGCGGGAATTCCGCTGTTAAATGTTTCTGAACATCTGACATTGACAAACCCATTGTTCACTTCCAAAACCTTTGCATTAAAACAGACCTGTCCCTTTTCAGATTTATACCCGGATCCACACCCTGATAAAGTTATCATGCAGACAAGTACCAATAAACCGGACAGTAATATGTTTATTTTCTTTTTCATATCAGTTCAACTCCTCTGTAAACTTCCGATTGAGATTCATAGATATCACTATTTCTTTTCGATTATCGAAATTCTTTGTGTCAAAGTAATTATCCTGTACAAAACTTAATGAAATCTGTCGCTTCTTCTGCTCCATTCGCTTCGGTATTTTATTCTGATATTTCATCTTAAATGTTACGATTTTTTCAGCCGGATTTGTCATTCTAAAGTCACATTATCACATAATAAGCAGTTCTTCAGACTTGACAAATCAATTAATTTGCAGTGGTTGTAAGCACAACAGAAGTCATCAGTATCACCATGCAGATTTCCATTGCAATGACCAAAGCCAATACAGCGCTCACAAGACTTTCATGACTGTGAGATGCCGGCGGCATATGCGCATCCATAACCATAAGGGCAGCATACATTCTGCGCATATTATCCCCCATAGAAAATTTACCGAAACCTTTTGCTTTTTTCAGATAGTCATCTGCTTCTATGATTTCCTGCGCTATCTGCGCCTCAGGCAAATCAAGCATAGAAAGAGTACCTAATACTGCCAGTTCATAACCCGAACCATATTTGTGTCTGTTCGTTTTCAGAATGTCAAAAATATTTTCTACTTTTTGGCATTTTGCTGCAGCATCGGCAGGATTAACGGCCATGATATGGCTCAATGACTGAACTGCATTTTTATCACGAAATTTTTCAGCCAATAACTCGTAGCAGGTTTCCATTTCAGCCAATAAGACATCTGTATCAAGGCCGGATACAACCAGAATTGCAGCAAAGGGTATATCTTCATCTGAGGTTATCCACGGATGATTATTCTTCATTCCCCGATACAGATTCGTCATTTTATTGATAGCCGGTAAAATTTCCTCCATCTCCAGATAATCTCTCAACGTCAAAGCTGTCAGTATTTTATAGTCTGCACTAATCCATTTTAATGGTTTCATTTGCTGTACAATGGCATTAACATTTTCAAAATACTGCTCCGGATTCTCTGAAACAGCCATTTTGCAAATCAGCGGCATACGAATATTACCGCGAAAAGCTGAAAAAGGACCGGTTTTTTGTTTCAGCACATCAGCACATTCTTTTAGTTTTTCAGTATCTGCTTCCAGATTCATTCCTACAAAAAATGAACTTCCCGCCAACATCATAGATCCGTTATCCCATCGAAAAGCTTTGCTCATAGCATCATGATTCCATAGTAACAATCGGCATTTTTGTTCTAATGCATTATTCATATTGTCAAATCTCCTTGCTATATTTGTTATCCTGTCAAGCTCACCTATGTACAATACTGTTTTCTCGCATAATAAGGTGTTTTCTAATCAAACCTCATCGCCATTTCTATATTCTTTGTATTGATTACATCTGAAATTCCGTCAGCCAGCTCCTTTACCAGCATATCCTTTTCAAACTCATCTATGTAAACTATAAATCTGCAGTTCTGAAGCAGGTCCTCGCCGCCCTTTCCCGCTGCGGTCTTGGCAAAGCTTCTGATTATACGCTTCCACTCTCTGATGCTGTGATTGTTAAACTCTATCTCGATATACAGAATCATACCCAGTTCTCTGATACTTGTCAGCACCTTTTCAATAAATCTGTTGTCTATAAAGAAGTCGCCGTTTTCCTCTTTTACCACATTGCTGTCAAGGAGGGGCAGGTATACGGATTTAAGCCCCGAGGCCTGACGGCTTTCTCTTATCATCTCACGTTTGAGCTTGGTGCCTGTGGATTTACGCACCTCGTACTCATACTTCTTGCGCCAGCTCATTGCGTCCTCTGTGGATTTGATAATATCGGCTTTCTCCTCATCTACGCTGGCATATATGAACTCCTTGCCGAATCTCCCGAGGAATTCATCGCCGCTGTATTCTCTCATACTTGTGCCCTTTCGCTTATATTCCTCGTATTCTTTTTTGTGGGCAGACGGTGTTTTGTCATACCATTTCTTAAAGTTCTTGTATATGTATTTAGTATCGGAAAATCCGCACATCAGTGATATCTCATTGATGCTCCTGTCTGTGGTAAGCAGAATCTTTTCGGCTTTTTCGCTTCTTCTGGAATTAAGAAACTCCGTAAAGTTCATATTGGTCATATTCTTCCAGAACTGCGATATGTATTTCTTGCCTATGAACTCCTTGCTTGCTATATCCTCAAGGTCAAGCTTGTCGCCGTAATTCTCATCAGCTTCCCTGATAAGTCTGTGGTATCTTTCAAGCTGGGGTTCGGATATCTCCTTAAGGTTATGGTAATTGGCAAGGTCAAATCTGTAAATAAGCATATCCATAAACTGATTAATGCTTTCGTTTATCCTGTCCGCATTCTCCCCGCCGCCTGCCGCATCCATGGCTATAGATGTTATTACTTTTCGCAGCTCCTGCAGATAGGCTCTCTGCACATTGTTGACATTAAAACTCTCGCAGACAAAATACAGATTTCTTATGTATCTGCATTTGTCCGTAAAAGCATCGAGGTCAACATACATAGACAGAAGCACGTTCTCGACATCGCTTCTGATATAGTGTATATCGCTGTTGTTGATTACAATAAACTCTCCCGCCTTCATGTGAAACCTGTCATAGCTTGCCATAAGGTACGCGTTGCCTTTGAGCACAAGCAGAAGCTCTATACAGTTTTCGTGATAATGAGGCTCATATTCCTCTATCGAATACATACGCACTGCAACGGGAGTGCCCTCTATGAATTTTACCGGTTCTTTTTCAATCATATCCACCTCTGCGCAAATATCAGTCAAACTTTACAGCCATCTTTATATTCTTCGGATTTATAATATCGGATATACTGTCTATAAGCTGTTTTGCCTGTACGTCTTTTTCAAAGTCATCTATATAAATATTAAACCTGCAGCGGCTTACAGCGTCCTTGCCGCAGGCTGCCAGTCTTACCGCAAACTCCCTTATAACCCTTTCCCATTCATCACAGTCACGCTTAGCCATGGTAATTTCAACGGTCAGAGCAAGTCCCATGGTTCTGGCGCTCTCCAGCACCTTATCGGTAAAGTCTGCATCTGCCGCAGTTTCATCACTGTCAAGCAATGGCAGCACTATCTCTTTTAACCCTGTTTCCAGATGGCTTTCTCTTACCATTTCTCTCTTGAGCTTGCTGCCTGTGGATTTCTGTACATGATATTCGTACTTGCGGCGCCAGCTCATCGCCGTTTCGGCGGAGCGTATTATGCCGGCTTTTTCCTTGTCAACACTGGCATATATGAACTCCCTGCCAAAGCGCCCGAGAAATTCCTCGCAGTCATACTCGTCAAGTTCTGTTCCCTCTGCCTTGTATTTCTCATATTCTTTTTTGTATTCGGACGGGGTTTTCTCATACCACTTCCTAAAGTTCTTGTATATATATTTAGGATCGGAAAAGCCGCATACAAGCGATATCTCGTTGATGCTCTTATCGGTGGCAAGCAGCATTCTTTCGGCCATTTCGCTTCTTCTTGAGTTGAGATACTCCGTAAAGTTCATATTGGTCATATTCTTCCAGAACTGCGATATGTAGTTCCTGCCTATAAACTCCTTTTGAGCAATATCCTCAAGCTCCAGCTTTTCTGTGTAGTGCTGTTCCACCTCCATAACTATGCGGTGGTATCTTTCAAGCTGGGTTTCGGAAATATCTCTGCAGTTATGATAATGAACAAGATCAAATTTATATATGAGGATATCTATAAGTTTTCGGACTTCCGCCGTAATCTTGTCTGTATCTCTGTTTCTGTCTGCCGCCTCTGTAACTATAGCGACTATAATTCTCCTGATTTCCTGCAGATAGGCCTCCTGCATACTGTTGGCATTGAAGCTCTCACATATGAAGTAGAGGTATTCAAGATGTTCGTAATCCTGTTTTAACCTGTTTAAATCAAGATATATGGATATTATTATATTATCGGCGCTGCCTCTTATATAGTGGACATCGCCGTTATTTATCAGTACAAAATCCCCGGCTTCCATATCAAACCTGTCATAGCTGGCTTTGACAAGAGCCGTACCCTTTAGCAGAAACATAAGCTCCAGACAGTCCTCGTGATAGTGAGGCACATACTTCTTTACGGAGCAGGCTCTGACTGCAACCGGAGTTCCTTCTATATATGTAATTTCTTCTCTTTCAATCATTTGACTTCCTCATTATTACAACGTAAAATTCTCCCCTTTTGTAAATTGTAACATACTTTCGGCAAATGTGCCAATTCTTAGTCAAGTCTTAGCCAACTCTCAGCCAAATTGTAGCCGGATTACAGCCAGTTTATAATCAGAACTGTATTTATTTATCAAACCCTATTGAAGTATATGCGAAGCGGCTCTATAATTGTGCCGAAATCAGAAATATGCTCAAAAAATATAAAGAGAGAAGGTATTGAAATGAGAAAGAAACTTATTGCTTTGTTAACCTGTATTGCTATGATTATTGCATTTTCACCTGCAGTATTTGCAGATGACGGCTCCGATGCTGTAATATCGCCGGCGCCTCAGGCTGACTGGCAGACAGCCTATAGCAACTATTTTGCAAACAAAATAGAGAACTGCGACTTTGATACAAACAGTCTTAAAATGGCTGCAAAGGATATAAACGGCGACGGTATTCCTGAAGTATTCGTAAACTGGCGCCCTCACAGGCTGAACGTATATACATATGCTGACGGCAAGGTCAAGGCACTGCTTAGCACAAAAAAAGATCTGGGGAATGACTCGGTAACAGGCTACTTTAAAAAAACAGGAAATATCGGAGTCTATGATGTCGAAAAGGTTGCAGGCCAGACTTCAAACTTCAATGTATATAAGATTACAGACAAGGGCTTTAAAAAGACCTCTGCTGTAACAGGCTACATGCACCTGTCAAAAAAACTTGTTCAGAAATATCACAAGAACAGCAAGGCCTACAAAATCAATGGTAAAAAATCCACATATACAGCAACAAAGAACAAGACTGTCGCTTATCTGAAGACAATGACAAAAATCAAATATCAGACCTTTAACAATTATAAAAAGGCTGTTAAATACTTCAAGGACAGTATGAACATTGACATGACACTGCCTCTGCTTGATGATGCAGGATACACCCTGACACTGCCGGAAGAAACAGCAGACTTTAATATCACAGCAAAAGCTCCTGTTCTGTATAAGGATAACGGACTTACAGGCGTAGCTACAGTATACACTGCAGAAAAAGACAATGTTAAACTTGACAGTCTGTTTACCGTATACAAGCTGAAAGGTATCTACAGTGTCAAGGCACTTGACAAAAAAAATCCTATGATGGTTTATCTGGGTACAGACGGCGCATATACTTATACCTATCAGGTTGCAGAACCTGAAGAAACCGAGATTAATATCAAAACCTTTGCCGATTTAATCAACAATTACATTGCGCATCTTGAGAAATACATTACAATAACAGATGCAGGACAGTAAGTTATATCCCCCTCACAGGCTTGCCCGGCTGTAAAACTTCTGATATACTATATGAAAATCATTTATGAAAAGGATTACTGAAATGTCAGAGGAACACAGACACGACCATTCACATGAGCATGGGCATCATCATGGTCATGTTCACAGCGCTGCCGAGAAGAAGGCAGTGATAAACAGAATATCAAGAGCCATAGGTCATCTTGAATCAATCAAGCGCATGATAGAGCGTGACGAGGACTGTTCACAGGTGCTTATCCAGCTTGCCGCAGTCAAATCGGCTATCAACAATACCGGCAAGGTGGTTCTCAAAAACCACATAAGTGAATGTATAGTCGAAGCTGTAGAGCATAATGACCAGAAGGCCATTGAAGAACTTGGCAAGGCTATTGACAGTTTTGTAAAATAGGAAATGAGGTTCTGTAACTTCTGCAGACCTCATTTTTTGTATCTATATATTATTCAGTTCCGGCAGGTATACAATTCTGTCACATACCTTTTCGGCAAGCGCCGTATTGTGAGTTACTACGATAAGCCCCATATTGCGTTTTTCTGCAACTTCCAGTATGAACCGCCATATCTGCGCCTGTGTAACAGCATCCAGCATTGTGCTTATTTCATCACACACAAGAAATTTCGTTTCAGGCCCCAGCACTCTTGCTATGCAAAATCTCTGCATTTCACCGCCTGAAAGCTCTGCCGGCCACCTGCTCAGCCATTCTTGTTCAATTCCCATTGATTTCAGGAACTTATCATCGGGAATCCAGCATTCATTAAGAGATTTTTCCAGCTTCCATCTGGGATTAAGAGCCTGTTCGGGATGCTGAAACACCATCTGCACAGGGCAGTATTCTTTCTGAGGAAGCGGACTTTCGTCAAGCAGCACTCTCCCCTCATCAGGCTGTATATAGCCTGATATAATCTTCGCCAATGTACTTTTGCCGTAGCCTGACGGTCCTGTAAGCGCAATCCGCTCGCCCTGATTTACAGTAAGGCTTACATCATTTAAAATCCACCGTGATTTATCGCTGTATCTGAATTTAATGTTTTCTGCTTTAAGTTGCATGGATGCACCTTACCTTTCCGCCCCTTAATTCTCTCATTTCTATATTCTCTGCACATTTATCTGTTCTGTAAGGACACCTTGGAGCAAAAAGACACCCTTTCGGCAGATTTCCCGCATACGGCTGAGTGCCCTCTATAGGCTTAAACTCATTTTGAGGAAGCGCGTCTATGAAGGCTTTACTGTACGGGTGTCTCAATGCCTCTTTTCCTGCTTTAAAGTCCTCCACCGGACATTCTTCAACCACTGTTCCCGCATAAAAAACTGCAATCCTGTCGGCAACATTAAGCGCAAGGTCAATATCGTGAGTAATCAGCAGAACGCCGCAGCCCCTGTCAGCCAGTTCTCTGAAATTGCTGAGAGTTTCCATAGCCATATCAATATCAAGTCCCGGTGTAGGCTCATCTGCAATAATCAGCCTGCTGTCTGCCATTACCGCTGTGGAAATGAGCACGCGCCTTGCCATACCTCCTGAAAGCTGAAAAGGATACATTTCTTCAACAGCTTCGCTCAGGTTATATCTTTTAAAGGCTTTTCTCATTTTTTCAACGGCACCTGAAACACCTCTGACCTGTTTTCCAACCTTCATCAGAGGATCCAGATAATCAACAGACTGCGGTATAAGTACGATTTCTTTTCCTCGCAGTTTTTTCTGCCGGTTCGCATCAAGCTCTGCACCGTCATATATCATTTCACCTAACACCTGTGAGTTTCCGGGCAGAATTCCTAAAACAGCATTGGCCAGCAGACTTTTTCCCGATCCGCTCGCTCCCACTACTGCAAGAATTTCTCCATCATATACCTGCAGGCTCAGTGAATGTATAACCTCAAGCCTTTTCTTTTGAAATCCGCGGTCATACATATTGAAGGAAACGGTCAGATTTTCTATATTCAATAAAGGATCTTTCAATTCCTTGCCCTCCTATTCATTAGCGCTTGCCGGATTCATAAGTCTTTTGAGCTGCTCTCCGATAATATCAAACAGCATTACAACAATCAGAAGCATAAGCCCCGGAAATACACAAAGCCACCATTTACCTGTAACAAGATGTTTCATGGCCTCAGACAGTATTCCACCTATTGCAGGAGTAGCCGCCGAAAAGCCAAATCCCAGAAAAGTAAGTGATGCCTCATGCATTATTGCGTGCGGAAACAGCAGCACAAGTCCGACAAGATATACAGGCATCACATGGGGCAGTATATGCTCCTTTGCCACCTTAAATTTAGAATGTCCCATTTTGTATGCTGCTTTTACATACTGCGCCTCCTTTACCTGAAGCACCTCTGCTCTGACAATACGGGTAAGTTCAGGCCAGTGTGTAACAGCAACGGCAAATGCAACACCAAAACCGCCTCTTCCCATCATAAATGAAATCAGAAGAAGCAGTACCAGATGAGGCATACCCATAAAGCAATCCACCAGCCAGTTTATAATGCGGTCAACTCTGCCTCCGCATACCGCCGCAGCGGCTCCGAACACCAGAGCTATAACGGAGCTGACTGCAGAAGCAGCCATTCCCACAAGAATACTGTTTGAAAGCCCCTTTATACTGCGCCAGAACATATCTCGCCCCATAAAATCGGTGCCAAACAAATGTGCAAGACAAGGTGATATGAATTTGTTTTCATAATACACATCATAAAGCTCAGGAGGCATTATAAGTCCTGCTGCCATAATTGCAAATATATATACTGCCGCTGTTGCCGTAAAAAATATAATTTTTTTTCTTGTATTTATACCTCTGTTAATCAGACGTATCTCTTTTTCTTTAACTGCTGTCATACTAAGCACTGTAGCCACCTTCTTTCAGTCTTGGGTCCACTATGCTGTAAAGTATGTTGGCAATAAAATTGCCTGCAAAAACAAATACTGCGCTGAACATTGCAATTCCAATCAGAAGCGGCGCATCAGCGTTTAAAGCCGCCGCAGTTACCGCGCTTCCAAGTCCCGGATAGGAAAATACTGTTTCGGCAAGGGCAATACCGCCAAACAGCTCACTGAAAGATGCAAACTGAACAGTAATGGCAGGCATTGCAATATTTCTTACAGCGTGTCTTCTGACTATCTGACCTGTGCTTTCACCTCTGGCTTTTGCAAAAAGAATATAGTCGCTGTCCATAATCTCAATAAGCTTCTGTCTTGTATATAATGTGATTTTGCCTGTACCCAGAATGCTGAGCGTAACTGCCGGCAGTACCATATGGTAAATTCTGTCCCAGACAGTAACATCTTCTGCCAGCTTATATACAGGTACTGCCTGTCCCAGCGGAAACCAGCCCAGCATAACAGAAAATACAGTAAGCATCAGAAGTCCGAACCAGAATACAGGCGCTGACTGAATTACAAGGCAGAAGGTTTTGATAACCCTGTCCGCAAGGTTTCCCCTGTTAAGAGCTGCTGCAATTCCTGCAATAAACCCTGTAACACCTGACAGTACCCACGCTGCAAGTATCAGTCCCAGTGAATATTTAAATCTTTCAAATATCACTGTTGCCACCGGCTGATTATATGTAATGGAATTACCAAGGTCTCCGTGAAGAGTATTGCCTGCCCACGTTATAAATCTCTCCACCGGCGGGTCATTCAGTCCCCAGTATTCTGCAATCTGCTGCTGCGCTTCCTGTGACAGTGTGGATTCAGGGCCTATATATGCGGTCAGCGGATCTATAGGTGACAGTGATACAAGAACAAATGACAATATGCATACAGCCACCACTAAAGACAGCATTCTTGCTGTTGTAAGACATATATATTTCAGTCTTTTCATTGTGCCGTTCCTTTCATCAATTTACGCGAAAACTGCCCTGCCGGGCACAGGCAGAACAGCTTTCTGTATAATATATTTTTCCCTGCTGCTATTAATCACTGATTGTCCAGTCATTCATATTATTTATAACAGGAGCTCCGTGTCCGTGTGGATGAGGTATCTGTGTATCAACGGAAATATCCAGATTATCCTTAACAAAATAGGTATGCTGTATATTTACAATATACAGATATGCATAGTCATACCCGGTTTCCTCCTGCACGGCTTTCCATAAGGAAATAACTTCATCGCGGTCAGTTGCTGCTATAGCCTGCTCTATAAGCTCATCAGCTTTAGGATTTGTATAATCTACGGTATTGTCATATCCGCTCCCTGTAAAGCCCTTTGAATAAAACAGATTTTTAAGCACTATAGGGTCAAACTGCCCCCATCCCCATACAATGCCGGAAACAGGCGCAAGCTGAGTCAGCTCATCCCATGATTTCTGGTCGGTATTGATTTCAATTCCAATGGTCTTTGCTTCTGCCGCCAGTGCTTCTGCCAGCTGAAATCTTGCGGTATCACCTGTAGGTGCATATACGCTGAATTCACACCTTAAGCCGTCTTTCTCATAAATCCCGTCGTCACCCGGCTTCCAGCCGGCTTTCTCAAGCTCAGCCTTAGCTTCCTCTTTCTGATTATCTTCATAAGATATAGGATCTGCCCATTCCAGATTATTTGTAAATCCGGTTGCAGGGTTTCCTACACCATTTAAAGCATCATCTATTATCTTCTGGCGGTCAATGCCTATTGCAAGCGCTTTTCTTACAGCTTTATCACTTGTAACGTCATTTCCTATTGTCATAGTCTTGCCATCTTCTGTAGTATATTCAGATTCCGGTTTGGTCGGCAGACTTATCTGACGGACATCCATTGTTTCAAGGCTTTCAATATGCATTCCGTCAATTTCTTCATCTATATAATTAGGATCCACCATTATAACATCAAGCTGTCCCGATTTGGCATTCGCAATTGCTGTATCCTGTTCCATATTTAATATGTTTACCTGAGGTATAGAGGCCGCTCCGTTGAAATAATCGGTATTTGCCTCTACTATTATTTTCTGCGCAGTATCATATTGAACAACCTTCCATGGACCTGTACCTATCGGCATAGTGTCAAAGATTTCGCTGTCATACGAGTCGCTCGGTACAATTCCAAGGCATGCAGTCTGGTCAATAAAAGATGAATATGGCTTTTTAAGTTTAAATATCACTTTATAATCTCCATCTGCCTGAACAGTTTCAAGGTTGGTAAGGTCAATGTTTTCATTCACTCCCGGATTTTCCTTTACCTGATTGTAGGTAAATACAACATCTTCTGCTGTAAAGTCAGATCCGTCGTGGAATTTAATTCCCTTTTTAAGGTCGAATGTATATGTAAGTCCGTCATCGCTTATCTTCCAGTCGTTCTCTGCAAGACAGCCTGTATACGATGAGTCCGGAGCCACTTCCAACAGACAGTCATTTGTAAATGAATATCCATATGACATAGCGCCCTTTACCGGGTCAAGACTGCTTTCAAAAATAGTCCCTCCTATATATACGGATATTCCTTTTTTCTCATCACTGCTGCCGCAGCCTGTAAATGCTCCGGCTATGACAATACATATAAGAGCCAGTGAAATAATCTTTTTAATCATTGTTCTGTAGTTCATAATAGTTCATTCCTCTTTCCAAAGTGTGATTTACTTTATAGATTATATTCATATCCTTAATCTGCCGCAAGCTCCGGTGGGGGATAAATTCTAATAAAAAAACAAAGAAATCGAATCCGCACCCTTATATTTTCATATCAAAAAACGGCAGAACCGTTTAAGTCCCGCCGTCATGGATTTTAATTATATATGACTATACTAATGTTACAAGAACATCGCCTGTATTAACAGCATCGCCCTTTGATACAGGAATCGTATCAACTGTACCTGCTGCAGGTGCTACGATTTCGTTTTCCATCTTCATAGCTTCAAGAATAATAAGAACGTCGCCGTTTCCTACAGCCTGTCCAGGAGCTACCTTTACATCAAGAACTGTACCAGGCATTGGAGCTGTTACTGACTGTGCGCCTGCTGCAGGTGCTGCCTTAGGAGCCGGAGCTGCTGCCGGTGCAGGAGCCGGAGCTGCTGCTTTAGGAGCTGCTGCAGGAGCCGGAGCTGCTGCTGGTGCTGGTGCAGGGGCTGGAGCTGCTGCTGCGCCCACTTCTTCAACTTCTACTTCGTATGAAGTACCATTTACAGTAATATTATATTTCTTCATTTTAATATTCTCCTTTTAAATTACATTCTTCTACTATCTATACATTCTGAAAGACCTGCGCTTGCCCACGCGTTTGTAGGTCCTGAAACTCTTGTAATCTTCTTAACAACAAGGTTGCTGACAACTGTGTTTTCCATTGCCGCAACGGCTGCTGCAATTACTGCAACCAGCTCGCCGTCTGCCATATCGGCAGCTTCTGCCGCCGGTGCAGGAGTTTCTGCAGGAGCCGGAGCTGCCGCAGGCGCTGCTGCGCTGTCACTTGTTTTTGTGCTTCTGTTTGTAATCTTAGCCATTATAGCTATGCACGCCCAGAGAATAATAAGCACAATGAAAGTAATTCCAAGACCCATACACATTGTTACGGTTGCACCTGTCAGTCTTTCACCCATTGATAATCCTTCAAAATAAGTAGGATCAGCAAACTGTTCCATTAATGACATAGTCCATACCTCCCAACTTATAGCGGAATATTACCATGCTTCTTTGATGGTAATGATAATCTCTTTGAACTTAACATTTCAAGAGCGCTGATAACTCTCTGTCTTGCTGTTGCAGGTTCAATAATATCATCTACATAGCCTCTCTCTGCTGCTCTGTACGGATTATTGAATTTTTCTTCGTATTCATCGATCTTTTCCTGTCTCTTTGCGATAGGATCGTCCGCTGCTGCGATTTCTTTTTTGAATACGATGTTGGCAGCACCTGATGCTCCCATTACTGCAATCTGTGCGCTAGGCCAAGCCAGAACCATATCTGAACCAAGCTCTTTGTTACACATTCCGATATATGCTCCGCCGTATGCTTTTCTTAAAATCATTGTAATCTTAGGAACTGTAGCTTCGCAGTATGCATAAAGCATCTTAGCTCCGTGTCTGATAATTCCGCCGTATTCCTGATCTGTTCCGGGGAGGAAGCCAGGTACGTCTTCAATTGTAAGAACAGGAGTGTTGAACGCATCGCATCTTCTGATAAATCTTGCCGCTTTGTCTGAAGCATTTATGTCAAGACAGCCTGCTCCAACCTTTGGCTGGTTTGCGATAACGCCTACAGTTCTGCCTGCCATTCTGATGTAGCAGGTAATCATATTCTTTGCGTAATGAGGCATTACATCGAGGTATTTGCCGTCATCTGCAAGACCTTTAATGATATCATACATATTGTAAGCCTTGTTAGGATTGTCAGGTATGATTTCATTAAATTCAGGAATCAGTCTGTTAGGGTCGTCTGCTGAAGCAACCTCAGGAACTGTTTCCATATTGTTTGCAGGAAGATAGCTGAGAAGTTCTCTTACCTGCATTAATGTATCTTCGTCGTCCTTGCCGATAAAGTGAGCAACACCGCTGACAGTGTTATGAGTCATAGCACCGCCAAGCTGCTCTGCCGATACTTCCTCACCTGTTACAGTCTTGATAACCTGAGGTCCTGTAATGAACATCTGGCTTGTCTTGTCAACCATAAATACAAAGTCTGTAATTGCAGGTGAATATACTGCACCGCCGGCACAAGGTCCCATAATAACTGAGATCTGAGGAATAACACCTGAAGAGATAGTATTGTTATAAAATATCTTGCCAAAGCCTGAAAGTGCATTTACACCTTCCTGAATTCTTGCTCCGCCTGAGTCGTTAAGTCCTATGATAGGGCAACCCATTTTGAGAGCCATCTGCTGTGCCTTAACGATTTTTTCCGCGTGGTATTCACCCAGTGAACCGCCAAGTACAGTGAAGTCCTGTGCATACGCATATGCAAGTCTGCCGTTGATTGTACCGTAACCGCTTACAACACCGTCGCCTGTAGCCTTAACATCTGCCATACCGAAATTTGTGCATCTGTGGGAAACAAAAACGTCGATTTCCACAAAAGTGTTTTCGTCGAATAATATGTTAAGTCTTTCTCTTGCTGTCAGCTTGCCTTTGGCATGCTGGCTGTCGATTTTTTTCTGACCTCCGCCAAGTGCGATTTCCTGCTTAATCTGGCGAAGTTCTTCAAGCTTATTCATATATATTTCCTCCTTGTATATTGGATTTAAAACTAAAACAAATGGAAACTCCATATCAAAATAACTATATAATAATATTAATTATTTTGCAACCTGTTTCTGTGTGTATACATTATTCTTATAGTTCAATACTTTATCCTGTATACAATCAAAAAACGACACACTGCGCGGCGCGCTCTGTTAACAGTTAAAGCACAGCCTCAGATGTCGTTTTATTATTCTGCTATAACGCTCTTTCTATTCTCTTGAGCGCCAGAGCTATGGTAAGTCCCGGTATTATACGGTTACCTGTTATCTCTGCGCCCAGAAGCTCGTTTATCTTCTTTAGTCTGTACTGTACGGTATTCGGGTGAATTCTCATAAAGTCAGAGGTCTTGCTGCTGTTCATACCCGCATCAAGAACAAAGGTTTCAAGAGTTTCAAGAAGCTGTCTGCCTTTGTTGCCGCCGACTCCCTTGAATACCTCAAGAAGCTCCATATATGCTTTTTTGACAAAGCCGCCCTGCACCTGTATGTTGATGCAGTTGCATACAAGCGTAAGCTCATACTTTGAGAACACTCTCTTGAAAGGGAATACAAACTGCACGTGGCTTCTGGCTTCTGTGATAAGCTTGTAGGCATCGCAGGCGCCGTCTATATCCTCAAAGCCTGTAACGTGGAATATCCTGACTCCCTCTGTTTCCTTGAGCTTGTCATACAGAGCCAGTACGTTTACCTTGTGGTCATCGGCATCTGACGATGTGTCAAGCACAAGTCCGTAGGAGTCGTCCTCGTCGTTTAATTTCATTATGCGCAGCTCTCTCTCCTTTTCGAAAGCCGCCATAGTGCGCTCGCATTCCGGGTTTTCGATGCCCTTTGCCATAAATACGCTGAGGATTTTGTCTGTGTCAATGTCCGCCTCCTCTGCAACTGTCTTGGCAAGGCTGCTGTTGCCTCTGCATATGGCCTTGATAAATTCCGATTTGGAATCTCTCTCAGGTGTGTATTTCCACATACCCATTGCAAGCTCTATGATCTCTGCCAGCTTTGTAATCTCTGCCGCAGTGTAGAGGTCATCGTTGTCAACTATGAACATCAGGTATTTCTCACCGGAGATTATAACCGGTCCCCAGTATGTAAGAACACCGTTTACTCCCACCATAGTATAGAATGTGGAGTGCTCTCCGCCGCTTATGCGTTTTTCCTTTGCGGCTCTGATAGCTTCATCTATTGTTGTCTGATGTCTTGTCTCTACTGCAAGTATCTGTCCGTAGTTTTCGTTTAACAGCACCATCTGAAAGCCGTTGCTGATTGCGGCTTTTTTGAGGGCCGACTGGAAGTTTGCGTGCTTGTCAAAGTCCAGGAGATGAAATATCGTATTGCTTATAAGGCTGTTATCGAAATTATCTCCGTATATTACTTTTTCTTCTATTGCATTTAATACTGTTCCGTATTCCGCGCTGCTGTCCGTAAATACTATGAGCGGAAGCTCTGCTTCGTCTGCGGCCTCAAGGACATTGCTCTCAATGTTCTTAACTATCTTGCCGACATACAGAACTATAAGGCCTGCGGCCTTTTTGTCTGCAAGTTCCCTGATTACCGCCGCCTGTCTGTCGCTGTCATCTCTGGCGCCGAAGAAACCTGTAACAAATATTCTGTCCTCGCAGTCTACAAGCTCTCTGATTTCTTCAGGCTCAGACGGCTCCAGAACAGATGCGTATCTTATCTTTCTTCCTAACCCTTTTTCTCCTGCCGCAAGTCTGGCATCTTTGAAAATGTCAAGCTGCATACAGCCTTTAACGGTTGTCTTCATTTTCGTCCTCCTCTTCTCCTATCTCATCATAGGATTTGAAAGGGTTTTCATCTGTCGTTTCTGTATCTGTGTTTTCTTCGTCATCGTCTGCCAGATAATCACCATCATATCTTGCAAGGTCCTCCTCTTCTTCCCTGAGGGCTCTTGCCTGTTCTTCCTCGTCTTTTATCTCCTGCTCCTGTCTTTTTATGTTAAGCTCGTCAGCTAAGGCCTCAGGTGTTACCTCACCTGTAAACAGTCTTTCAAACTGCTCGCCGTCAAGAGTTTCAACCAGAAGCAGTGCCTGCGCAACGTTTTCAAGCTCTGTCATATGCGCTTTGAGGATTTCCTTTGTTTCGTCGAGGCATTCCCCTATCATTCTTCTGATTTCATCATCTATCTCCGCAGCCACCTCCTCGGAGTATTTCTTGCTGCTTGTAAAGTCTCTGCCTAAGAATACTTCCTCGGAGTCGCTGTAGTTTACGGTTCCCAGTCTTTCGCTGAAGCCGTATTTTGTAATCATATCTCTGGCTATGTCTGTAGCTCTCTGGATATCGTTGCTTGCGCCTGTACTGATGTCATCAAGGGTAAGCATTTCGGCAACACGGCCGCCCAACAGATGAAGTATCTGCTCTCTCATACCCTGTCTTGTGCCGTAGGATCTGTCCTCCTTAGGCAGCGTCATGGTAAATCCTCCGGCTCTGCCTCTCGGAATTATTGTAATCTGATGAACAGGGTCTGTCTTTGGAAGGCTTCTTGCCACTACTGCATGGCCTGCCTCGTGATAAGCTGTCAGTTTGCGCTCTTCTTCGTTTATAACTCTGCTCTTCTTTTCAGGTCCTGCTATAACCTTGGTGATTGCTTCTTCTATTTCTTCCATACGGATAGTTCTGCCGTTTCTTCTGGCTGCAAGAAGCGCCGCCTCGTTAAGCAGGTTCTCTATATCCGCAGGTGTAAAGCCCGGCGTTCTTCTGGCAAGCACGCCTGCATCAACGCTCTTGTCAAGCGGTTTGTTCTTGGAGTGAACCTTGAAGATTTCCTCTCTGCCCTTGACATCAGGTATGCCGATAACAACCTGTCTGTCAAATCTGCCCGGTCTGAGCAGCGCTGGGTCTAATACGTCAGGTCTGTTGGTTGCCGCAAGGATTATTATTCCTGAGTTTTCGGCAAAGCCGTCCATCTCAACCAGAAGCTGATTTAATGTCTGTTCTCTTTCGTCGTTGCCGCCGCCAAGGCCTGCGCCTCTCTTACGGCCAACCGCGTCTATTTCGTCTATGAATACTATGCAAGGCGCGTTTTTCTTGGCCTGATCAAACAGGTCTCTTACTCTCGAAGCGCCTACGCCGACAAACATTTCAACAAAGTCGGAACCGCTTATTGTAAAGAACGGAACTCCAGCCTCACCTGCTGCCGCCTTTGAAAGATATGTCTTACCTGTACCCGGAGGGCCCACCATAAGTATACCCTTTGGAATTCTTGCTCCCAGTTCCTTGTACTTCCTTGGATTTCTGAGGAAGTCAACAACCTCTGAAAGTTCCTCTTTCTCCTCGTCAAGTCCTGCAACGTCCTTGAAAGTGACTTTTTTGAGATCTGAATTCTTCTGTAATCTGGCGCGGCTCTTGCCAAACTGCATAGCCTTGCCTCCGCCTCCACCCTGATTCATCATAAATACGAACAGGAATATCAGGGCTGCTATCATTATAAGGGTTGGAAGCAGTGAAGCCACCAGTGATTCTTTTTTAGGCTGACTGCTGTATTTGATTGCTCCCTCTTTGGAAAGAGGTCCCACATAATTCTCCACAAGATAACTGATTTCGGCTGATGAGTCAAAGGTTGTGAAAACCTTGCTGCCGTCTGTCAGTGTGGCTGTGATTTCAGTACCCACTATATTAATCTCGTTTATCTTGTCCGTGCCGTTTATCTCTGCTTCGAGATATTCTATCATCTTTGAAAGAGGTATGTTTTTGACCTCGTCCTTGCCGTCAAAGTTGAGAAAATATGCAAAACCTAAGATTAATGCGAATATAAGTATATATACTCCTATGTTTTTAGCAAATTTATTCAAATCAGATTTCCTCCCATTTTGTTATTATAAACAAATCATATCTGTACATTTTATCACGCCGTAACAAATATTTCAACCTTTTGGGTGTTTTTTGTGTCTGCGGTCACTTTGTATCTGCTGCTGTATCTGTAGCCTGCCACCCACAGCACCTCTGAATCCACCGCCGCAAGCTGTATATCGTCCCTTCTGTCCTTTGGAATTTTAAGGTCTACAAATAAATCCTGTATTTTTTTGCTGCCTGTTCCTATATGAATATAGTCTCCCGGCTGCCTTGTCCTTATTACAATCTCACCGCCCGGGTGGGCCTTTTTTATCTCGTCCGTGTCAAATACCGCCGTAAGCTTTCTTGCTTCCGTATTATGCTCTCGGGTCTCATCTCCGCCGTTTGTTATCCTTAAAGCGCCGTATTCAAAAACAGCTTCAAAGCCTGCAGGAAGATTTATTTTCCCCGACGGACTGTTTTTGCATACCAGTTCATCTATTGCTCTGATATGAGTCATCGCAATATCTTCCGTAAGACCTGCCGCCTCTGCCAGCTTCATTATGACTCTTGTTCTGATACTTCGGTGAAAGCCTGCAAGAGCCTTTACATCCGTTTTGCCGTCTTTGCATACCTGCTCCATTGCCTCCGAGGTCTGCTGCCACATATAGTCTCTGTCATCGTTAAGTACCGATGAGAGCCTTGAAAGCGAATTCCTGAAGCCGCTGTTGAAGTTCTTCTCTATATACGGTATCAGCTCAAGTCTTATGCGGTTTCTGGTGTATTTAGTCTGCTCGTTGGTATAATCAATCCTAGGCGAAAGGCCCTCTTCCCTGCAGTATTCAAGTATATCTTTCTTTTCCACATCAAGCAGAGGTCTGATTATGCTAAAGCCTCTGTCGCTTTTTCGCTCATACTGAATTGCCGCAAGCCCGTCGGGTCCGGTGCCTCTCATAAGTCTGAAAAGCATGGTTTCGTACTGGTCGTCTGCATTCTGGGCAACTGCGATTTTTACAGGTACGCCACATCTGCCTGCAACATCGTCAAAGGCCTCGTATCTGGCAATCCTGCCTGCCTCCTCGACGGTAAGCCCCTCGTCTGCCGCCTTTTGTATGCAGTCTGTCTCGTACTGGCGGCATATTATTCCCGCCTCATCGCATATGCTCTGCACATATCGGGCGTCAAGCTCAGCCGCGCCCGGTCTGAATTTATGGTTTATATGGACCGCCTCAAGGGTTATGTCAAGCTCCTCCGAAAGCTTCCTCAGAACAGAAAAAAGGCATACTGAATCGGGGCCTCCCGAAAGCCCCAGTACAATATGGTCGCCTTTTTGTATAAGTGTGTTCTGTCTGATTGTCTGTTTTACTGTTTTTAATACGTCTGTTTTCATAACAACAGTATTGTATCACGATTTCGCGTAAAAATGTAGATTGTTTTGGCTATATTTCACATATAACCGATATTATCGTCATATCGTCCTTTTCGTGTATGCCGTATTTCTGTGTCGCCCTCGATATCATAAGGTCTGATACTGTCTGCGGATCCTTTGATTTTATCTCCAGCGCAGCCTGTCTTATCCAGTTCATTTCCATATCGCCTCTGTCGGCGCAGGCAATGCCGTCTGACATAATCATAAGCTGGTCTCCTGCTTTCAGTCTGATGCCGCTGTACTCTATGCCAATCCCTGAAGATATGCCAAGGGGAAGCGCCGACATATGAACAGCGTATGCTTTGCCTCCGCGCTTTATAACTGTTGAGGCCGCCCCCATCTTGTATATCCTTGCAACGCCTTTTTTCTCAAGCAAACACAAATCCACAGTTGGAAATCTGTCTTTTCTCTGCGATATTATGCTGTTCATCATTTTTATGGCGGTTTCGGGACTGAAGCCGGTTTCGATAAGGTTTGCAATGCTGCCTGCGGTCATACTGCTTTCCTCTGACGCAGGCTTGCCCTTGCCCATACCGTCGCTTAATACTATCAGGAGTCTGCCGTCACTGAGATATTTTATGCGGTTTGAGTCACCGCAGCTTCCTCCTGCCGCAGAATATACCGCGGTGCCTGTCCTGTATTTAAAGCTTCTGCCCATATCAAGACTCTTTGGCATATCGCATCTTATTTCTGCGGCCATTTTGTCCATAACCTCCGCCACGCCCTGAAATCCGTATGCCAGAGTGCTTTTTTTGTCTATGTTTATATGGCGGAATCTGTCTGCTGTTTTCTGAAGCATCGCGCAGGCGTTCTGACTCTCGCTTCTGCCTGCAGTGCTTCTTTTGCCATACAGCACGTCAAGCTTTCTTCCTATAGCTGTCATCGCTTTCTTTGGAATAAGCGCAAATATGACAGATGCTGCCGCAGGTGAGTATACGGCCGCATAGGGAAAGTCATATCCTGCCGCCATACTGAACAGGTATACTGAAGCAGGCAGTACCGCCGGAATTATAAGGCGGGTTTTATCCGCTGCAAGTCCCGAAACTGCTCCTGCAAACACATACAGAGCTATTGCCGAAAGTCCGGCGAAGCCGCCGAGCACAGTAACCGCTCCGCATATTCCTCCCGCTGCAAGCCCCTCTTTTATGCCTCCTGTATATCCGCAGTATATGATTATGAGGTAGCAGCCTGCAAATGCCGCTGTGTCCCACTGGCTGCCCGCAAACATTACGGCTGCCGCGCATATCAGGCAGGCTCTCAGTATGTCCCCGGAGATTTTTCTGCCTCTGCCTGCATCATATATGCTCTTAAATGAAATGCACAGCGCGCACAGGGCCAGAATGTCTGCCCCGATGTGATATATATTTATTCTGTAGAAGATATTAAACAGCAAATAATACGCAAGGCTGCATGTAACACTTACGGCAGATATGATAATCATTTTCTGAAAAAGTGTGAACCTTATTCCAGACATTATCATAAATATTATGCTGCATATAAGGCAGGCCGCCGCATCGGGCCATATATCAATTCCCGCCATATACATTGTGGCAAAGGAAAAGGCCGCTGCCGGAAGCAGATAGAAATTTATTCTGTTTTCGCTTATGGCGATACTCATAAGCGCCGCTGCTGCAGGCATAAATCCCCCGATTACAGTATACCTGCATATAAAGAACACTATTACTGCCGTCGCAGCTATTCTGAGAATGTATGTACCCTTTTTACTCTCTGCGGCAGTATATTCCGATTTAACATATTCCATAAAAAAATACCCCTTTTTTATGATTATACAGCCTGTCCCTGTTGTATTTTGTCATAAAATGAAAGGGTATTATATATTTTTATCATCAATTTTCGACTTAAAAACAAACGCTATATCTGCCTTAGTCTTTCTATTCCGGTGAACTACCCCGACTTTCGCTTCGCTTAGAAGTCGGAGCTTCCTGCTTCAACCACTACTGCCCGGCTGATACCTTACGGTATCGCCAGGTCTGATGCAGTGTCCACAGGCGTTTGGTTCGGACAGTTCCTGACCTACCATATATTATTTACGCTACAGAAAACCCGGATTTCAGTATTCTCAAGCCTTCACGCCTTATATTTATGGCTGCGTTTTGGTCACGACTGATTGTCAGACCACAATCACATACCATTGTACGGTTTGCGAGATTTTTCATTTCAGGGTGAAGCACCCCGCAGGAATGACATATCTGACTTGACGGAAACCATTTATCTACTTTAACAAGATATTTACCTCTGTCAGAAAGTTTGTACTCCAGCATATTCAGAAATAATCCATATCCGTTATCCATAGTAGCTTTACCGTTACCAAAGCCCTTATTGGACATAGCTTTCATATCCAGACTTTCAACACATACAACATCATACTGATTGGCTATCTCAGCAGATATTTTATGCAGATTATCCAGCCTCTGATTTGATATATGCCTATGGATTTTGTTTACTTTGCAGAGCTGCTTAATATAGTTATTGGATTTAGTCTCACCTTTTTTAGAGCCTTTCATACGGGAAAGCCTGCGCTGCTCCTTTGCAAGTTTTTTATGGCTTTCACGATAATATTTATGGTTGGTACCTGTATTACCTTTATCATCAACATACAGACCGTCAGAGGCATAATCAAGACCGACAGCATTATCAGATATCGGAACAGGCGTAATATTTCTTGCAAATTCAAAAAGCACAGATACATAATATCTGCCATCGCTGTCCTGAGATACGGTTGCAGACTTAATAATCCAGTCAGCATCAGGCCTGCGATGAATTACAGCTTTAACCTTACCTATTTTAGGTAGTTTTATTGCATTATCAATAATAGCAACAGTTCCCTTCTGATTATTGGTGGTATAGGCTTTTCTGCTGTGTTTGGCAGACTTGAATTTTGGAAATCCATTCTGCCTTTTGCGGGATTTGTCGAAACAGCTTCTGAAAGCGCCCTGCAGATTTAACTGCACATTGGCAAGAGCAAGACTGTCTACTTCCTTCAGAAATGGATACTCCTTTTTATACATGGCAGGTGTCACGGATACAAATCTGCCGGTTGTTTTGTAGCTTTCAATCTTATCATTAAGCATAAGATTATAGACCTTACGGCAGCATCCGAAGGTCTTTGCAAACATGGTTTTCTGTTCAGTTGTCGG
>CAKQOW010000033.1 GCA_934256595.1 uncultured Clostridia bacterium | reverse complement strand
TTACTCCAAGTCCTAGCCCCATAGCTGCACTGCTTGAGTTCAGTCTGCGCTATAAGAGTCTTTCCGTCATATACCATCACCTTAGCCTTGTAGTAATACCTGGTACCTTTCTTGCCTTTAGTACTGATAAGTGAGTTTGACGTCTTAGTCTTAACAGCCTTGTACTTTGAAGCTTTCTTTGTTGACCTGTAGAACTTATACTTAACAGTATATCCCATAGCCTTAGCTTCCTTAATCAGGCTGTTATTATTCTTAACACTCACCTTAACCTTAACATTCTTCTTTGATGTCTTTGAAGTGGTTGCTTTAAGTTTAGCTTCCCTGATTAAGGAATTTATCTTATCAACGTTCTGCTGCTCTATGATTTTCTCTGCATCTGCTTTTTCTACTACTGCAAAGGTTGAGAAATGTGAGGTTGTGAATTTAATATACTTCTCTGCCCCCACAGTCTCCATAGTGTGATTTAATATCTCACAGATACCTTTATCATTGATATAGATAACAACAACGTCTTTACCTTTAAGTTTCTCAGGCATAGGCAGTGTAACATGAGCCTTGCCATCCTTGAAGTTGTGCAGGAGTTTATCTCCCACATATGCCTTGAGGTCAAATATATGTCCGTTTTTGCCTATTGCATCTGCTGCAGATTTCTGCGCTTCCTTAAGCTGTGTGTTTTCGTTCACAGTGATTTTAACAGTATCACCCTCTGTTTCTGCCGCTATGGTTTCAAGGGCTTTGTTGTCTAAAGTAACCTGACCGTTGTCAGTAGTTATAACGAGGTCTGCATTTGTATCTTTAGCAATGGACTCTACTGCTTTTTTAGGGATTTCAAGTTCAGTCTGCTCTACCTTGTTCCCAGCATTTGATTTAACTGTGATTTCCACTGTATCCGACTTGTTTGAAACAGCCGCATCAATGAGCTTTTCTGCCACCTTTTCTGATACGGTTGCAGTCACCTTGGATATATCCTGTCCCTGCTCATTTTTAACTGTTTCAGTCTTGGTATCCTTAACTGTAGTTGATGTAGTTGTTTCTGATGTAGTACTGTCTGTTGTTGTTTTTACATCATCTTCTGCTGCAGGTGGTACAGCCGGTACTGACGGCTGTGACTGGTTTTCACCAAAGGTTACCGCGCCGTTTTTCACAGTCCAGCCTGAAAGCTTGTTTCCTTCGTAATAGTTCTGCTGAACAAAATCACGTCCTGCCTGTGCTGCAAGAACATCATCGACAGCCGCGAAAATATCTTTCATATTGCTGTCTGTAATATTACTGTTAAGAAGCACAGCAAATTCACTTCCGGACAGTTCTGCCTTTGTTTTGCCCTCAACATTGATTGCTGTAGCGTTTGTTGTTACTACTCCGATTCCCTTTACCGGTGATTCAACTGTATCTCCCTGCTTGAGAACCGCTTCACTGTTGTAGTAGCAGTTATAGTCGATTGTGATACCGCCTGAACGACCGTTTAATATACCTACGTCTGTAGTCGTTTTGAGTGATACAACATCACCTGTCGCATAGCAGTTGATATGAATGCCGCCTGCCTGACCTGCAAGTCCGCCGATATGCACCTTGTTGTTATTGGTTGAGTTTCCTTTAATGTTTCCGAGGGCATAGCAGTTGATTGTAGTCACACGGTTATCCATACCGTACAGTCCGCCTGCATATACATGGTTTGTATCTGTCACTGCGTTAATATCAACATCTGCCCGGCTGTTTGTAACCGCGCCGCGCAGCACGCTTGCTCCAAGTCCGCCGGCACGCGCGAAGCTTTCTGATGTAGTAACATTGATTTTTCCTGTTACAGAGCAGTTGTCAATAAAGATGCCTGTCTGTCCGCTTCCCACAAGACCGCCTGTATAGGTTTCGTATCTTGTCGCCGCATTAATGTCTATATTTTCAAGATGAATGTTTGAAAGGCGAACAACCTTGTCGCTTTCGGTAATTTTCTCATTAGTATTCAGTGTGCCTGCAGTCAGTCCGAACAGCCCTGAAGTCATCTGGTCTGCCGGATTTGTTTCTTTGCCGATTACAAGGCCTCTGATAGTATAGTTTCCCCCGTCAAAGTTTCCTTTGAACGGATAAGCGCAAACTTGAGTTTTTTTGCCGTTTACTTCGCCGTTAAGCGCCCAGCCTATCGGCTGCCAGTCGCCGCCCGTCAGAGTAATATCCGCAGTCTGTATGAAATATGTGTCACTCCAGTTAACATCTGCGTTGATGGAGTATGACAGGTAGCGAAGCTGCGCTTCATTTGAAATTCTGTACGGGTCTTCCGCTGTACCGCTTCCGCCTGCAAATTTGCCTGAATCAAATGCTTCATAGTGTGAGAAGTCTCCGTATGTAGCTTTGTATTTCGCTTTTTCTACTGCAGCATCAAAGCTTTCACCGCTTGTTTCACCTGATACAACGTCTTTTTCTGTAACCTCACCGCCCTTGACTGTGATTTTTACAACTGATTTTTTGTCGTTGTCACGACCGTACCACGTACCGTCGTTAAGCTTAAGCTCCGGTTTTTCTACCTTTTCACATTCAGGCTGTACATAGTTTACTGCAGCGTTGGTATCTCCAAAAGTAACAGTGCCGTCAGTATATGCCCAGTTCTTTAAAGCGTTATTATCTAATCCATAAGCAGTGATATCCGCAGGGAATGCTGCAAAGGTTTCATTCATCTTATCTGCAAGCGCACTATAGCTTGCTGAATTGTATCCTGTCATCCTGTCTACAAGACCGCCTGTGTATGCATCACCCTCGTCGTTGACGCCTGAGGCAACCTTTGTTCCTATTGACTCTACAGGATTTACTGTAAGCGGGTTGTCTGTCTCCTCACCTACAACCATTGTGCTGTCAAGATTATACCAGCAGTTGTAGCTCTTGCCTATGCCTGTTACCCAGCCTGATACCATTCCGGCATAAACTGAATGTTCTTTAGTTGTAACATTTCCTGAGCCGCAGCAGTTAACAAGCATACCTGCATTGCACGCAACCAGATTACTTGCAACCGCCATACCTTCATTTCCGTTTTCACGGCTGCCGCTGCCGTAGATTGTACTGTCTGACCGGCAGTTTGCAACAAGACCTCTGTTGTTAAGACCTACAAGGCCGCCTACTTCAGCCAGGTCTCCTGCCAGTACAACGCCCGAAGCGTCTACCTTGGCTGCGGAATTTATAACGGCGCCTTTGTACTGCATGCCGGCAATGCCGCCTACGAACTGGTTGCCCTTATCGCCTTTAAGCGAAAGGTTGCCCGAAACGGAGCAGCCGTCAATAACTGCGCCTGTAAAGTTGTTATTGGTTCTTGAGCCCTGCATTACTCCTGCTATACCGCCTACATATGCTGTAGCACCAAAGGTAGTATAGAAAGCAACATCTGTAAGGTTCAGGTTCTTTATAACAGACTGAGGTCCCAGCACTCCGAAGAAACCTATATACAGGTTCTCTTTGTCAAGCGCAAATGGTTTTTCCGCGCTTCCCAGAGTCATTCCTGAAACTGTATGTCCCTGTCCGTCAAATGTACCGTTAAACAGATAGTCACTTCTGCCTACAGGCTTCCATTCGTCAGATGAAAGCGTAATATCATCTCCGAGCGCTACAAACTTGTTTGTATAGTCGATTTTGTCATTCAGCGAGCCTGCAAAGTCGCGCAGCTGCTTTTCTGTTGCAATGATATACGGTTCCTCTGCAGTACCTTTACCTGATGCAAATATAGACTCGTCTATTTCACCTGTTGTCCACAGAGAATTTGTAAGGGAAACAGTTCCATTCTTTACTGCCCAGTCATAAAACTTATTATCTACGCGCGCTGTCATTGCAGCAAAATCACTGCACCCTGTTATATTAGCCACTTTAGTCTTTTCAGTCATTGCCGCTAATGCCGCAGATGAAAGATTATCGTGCATAAGCTGTGCAAAGGCTTCACTTCCCAGTTCCTCAGAAGTCTTTTTTAACACAGTATCTTCATTATATTTTCCTGACACCTTTCCAAAAGGAGTATCACTTCCTGAGTAATAGCAACTGTCCACATATGAAGCCGCAGCCAAATTACCTGCAAATGCGCCTGCCGGATCTTTAAGTTCTTCACCCACGAACGTCACATTTCCTGTTGTATAACAATTATAGATTATACCATTTAAAGTTCCAAATATACTGCCCGCACAATTATACGTTTTATTACTGGTTGTTACAGTAATGTCCCCTAATGAATAATCGTTCATAAACAGAGACAGAATACTTGTCCAAGCAACCAGACCACCTGCAGTTGCGCGCCCTGTACCTGAGTCTGCATTAATTGTTACATTTGTCCCGCAGTTTGTAACAGCTGCACGCTGATTACTGAATCCAACAAGACCACCTGCCACTGTCGCTTTATTTGCTGGAGCTGCAGATACATCTATATCTCCGGAAGCAAAGCAGTTATCCACTATTGAGATAGTATTCCCACTACTGTCAACTTTCATAAAAGCAACGAGTGCACCTGCATAAAAGTTCTTTCCTGCGTCTTTTACAGAAATCGAAACATTTTCCAGTGTCACATTACGGACTGACGCCCCCGAAAGTATATAACCGAAAAATCCGGCATAGCCAAGCTTATTGTCTGTTATAGTCATATTTCTTACAGTGTGTCCTGCTCCGTCAAAATGACCCGCAAATGCTAATGATGCAGATGAACCGATTGGTATCCATTCGCCTGTAAGCGTAACATCTGAGGTAAGCTTTATGTACTGTCCTGCAAAGCTGTTACCGTCAGATACCTGCTGCTGAATATATCTGAGCCCTGCTTCACTTGAAACGGTATACGGATCAGCCTCTGTTCCCGTTCCGCCTGTAAAGTCGGAAACCGCCTTGGCAAGCGCCTTTTCAGTCGCATCTATAATAGCCTGCGTACTTACTGTTGCACCGGTTTTTGCATCTACATTATCTGTACCATTGTTTGCTTTAATCTTATCAAGAATACCGATAGCCATATTCCAGTAGCTTTCAGTTTCTTTTTCACTTGTAGCGGTTATATCTGAAATAATCACATTTCCGTTATCTTCTGCAAGGGTCACACTGACATTTACTTTACCTTTAAGCCCCTGCGCTTCACCGGTATACGTTCCCGGTGTATATGAGTTGTCTACTGTGCCTGCAAACGCCGATGCCGGAAACATCGAAACTATCATTGCCATCATCAGAAGTATAGACAATATTTTTTTCTTCATATTCAAAAAATCCTTTCTTGATCAGTAATTTACCTTTTAAATTATTAACCTCCTTCCTGTGTTTATAGTCCCCGCCTGACAACATCCCAAAGCAGTATAGAAAGAATAAACCTGTTAGTTAGCATATGCTAACTCATTCTTAAAAATTAATGCTGCACTATATAAATCTGCTGCAGCATCCTGCGTTTATCCAGTTGTTTTCCTCTCACTGCGCTTATTTAAACCCTCATTTACTACAGTCTTCTGATTTTAATATTGCATGGGAATAAACAAGTCTGTAATTTTAGTTAGCAAAGGCTAACTCTTGATTAAAATTCAATTCCGTGCTATATAACCCTGATACGACATTAAAGTTCAGCCTTATTCCTGCTTTTATCTCCTGTCTGTTTCAATGAAATAAAGCGGAAGTTTTGAGTTAGCACTTGCTAACTTGCTCTTTAAAATATATGCCGCACATACTGTTGTATACGGCACCTGTTGTTAGTCAAGCAAAGAAAGTCTACCATATACGGTTTCTTTTTTCAATAGGCTTTTTAAATTTTTGAAAAATTTTATGAGACTTAATGCATCTAATATTCTCTGCGCTCCTGCAAAAACCGCTGTCATATGACAGCGGTAAAACACAAGTCTTTGCATATTCTTTAGATTGCTTCATATTCAAGCTGCACGCCCTCGCGCTTCAGTTTGATTACGTCAAGGAACACAGCTGCCGTATCCATACATGTGAGAACTGCAATGCCTTTTTCTATTGCCTTTCTTCTCAGCGACAGTCCCTCTGTGCCTTTTCTGTTGCCTACATTGGCAACATTAATCAGTATATTTATATCCTTTCCTGCCAGCTTCTCCGCTTCTTCCGGCGCAAGTATATCAACCTCTATACCGCAGTCTGCAAGAAATCTGCCTGTACCCTCCGATGCCATAATCTTAAAGCCTGCCGCGCTGTATTTTTTAATGACATCCGCGGTAAATTCATTTTTGTCGGCATCTTTAACCGAAACGTATACGCCGCCTGCCTGCGGTACAGGTATGTTTGCTCCCTCAAATCCCTTGAGAAATGCCTTGTGAAGATCGCTGTCTATACCCAGCGCCTCTCCTGTGGATTTCATTTCAGGTCCCAGCGCAATATCAGTGTTTATGAGCTTTGCCCCGGAGAATACAGGAACCTTAACCGCATATTTGGAAGCTTCTTTGTATACGCCGGTTCCGTACTCTGTACTTTTTAGCTTTGCTCCCAGCATTGCCTTTACAGCCAGCTCTATCATAGGAACTCCCGTAACCTTGCTCAGAATAGGAACTGTTCTTGAGGCTCTCGGATTAACCTCTATTACATAAACCTCTTCACCGTCTGTCGCATACTGGATATTCACAAGTCCCACTATGTGCAGCGCCTTTGAGATTTTCACCGTATAATCTATTATTTTTTCCTTTATCTTTTCGGGCAGTGAATAAGGCGGATATACGGAAATACTGTCGCCGGAATGTACTCCGGTTCTTTCGACATGCTCCATTATGCCCGGTATCAGAATATCCTCTCCGTCGCCTATAGCGTCTATCTCCATTTCCTTGCCCTGTATGTACTTATCCACCAGCACAGGATGCTCCTCCGAAAGCGATACGGCTTCCTTAAGATATTTGAGCAGTTCCTCATCGCTGTACACAACCTGCATCGCTCTGCCGCCTATTACATATGACGGTCTTACCATTACAGGGTATTTAAGCTTTGCTACCGCCGCAAAGGCTTCTTCCTCTGTGGTTACCGCATAGCCGTCAGGCGCAGGAATGTCAAGCTCGTTAAGAAGCTCTGAGAATTTTTCTCTGTCCTCTGCCATATCAATATATTTGAATTCCGTTCCCAGTATATTGATGCTTCTGTTGTATAAATCCTCGGTTATGTTAAGCGAGGTCTGTCCGCCAAACTGGAGAATTACTCCCATAGGACGTTCTTTTTTGATAACGTTCATCACATCGTCTACATGCAATGCTTCAAAATACAGTCTGTCTGAGGTATCAAAATCGGTGCTTACGGTTTCAGGGTTGTTGTTTATCATTATGGACTCATAGCCCAGTCTGTTGATTGCCCATGCGCCGTGAACACAGCTGTAGTCAAATTCTATACCCTGACCTATACGGATAGGACCCGATCCTACTACAAGTATTTTGTCATTGCCGTCGTATATGACCTCGTCCTCATCGTCATAGGTTGAGTAATAGTACGGAGTCAGCGCTTCAAATTCACCGCCGCAGGTATCTACCATTTTGTAGACAGGGAATATATCGTGATATATTCTCATATCGGATATGGCACTTCTTTCAACTCCCGAAAGCTCCATAATTTCGTTTTCGGTAAAGCCCATGGTTTCGGCCTCTCTGAGAAGCTGCGCTGTCAGACGCTGATTTTTGAGGGTTTCCTCCATATCTGTTATGTTCTTTATCTTGTTTAAGAACCACGGGTCAATTCCCGTTATTTCAAAGAGCTGCTCTACGGTAAATATGTTTCTTCTGTAAATCTCCGCAATGGCAAAAAGTCTTTCGTCATCGGCTCTCTTGAGCTTGGCAACAAGTTCCTCATCGTTAAGTCCGTCTATGTACGGATTGCGGAGACCGTCGCATTTAACTTCAAGTGATGTAACCGCCTTGAGGAGCGCGCTTTCAAAGGTTCTGCATATTGCCATAACCTCGCCTGTAGCCTGCATCTGCGTGCCTAAAGTCCTAAGTGATGTCCTGAATTTATCAAACGGGAACTTCGGGAATTTTACAACGCAGTAGTCTAAGGTAGGTTCAAAGCATGCGCTGGTGGTTCCGGTTACATAGTTTGAAAGCTCGTCAAGGGAATAACCCAGCGCTATTTTGGCAGCCAGCTTTGCTATAGGGTAGCCTGCAGCCTTTGAGGCAAGGGCAGATGACCTGCTTACACGAGGGTTTACCTCTATTACAATGTACTCGCCTGTATCTCCGTTAAGCGCAAACTGCACATTGCAGCCGCCCTCTATTCCGAGACTCTTGATTATTTTTAATGCGGAGCTTCTCAGCATCTGATGCTCTCTGTCTCTCAGTGTCTGCACCGGCGCAACCACTATGCTGTCGCCTGTATGTATGCCTACAGGATCTATGTTTTCCATGCTGCACACGATTATGCAGTTGTCCTTGGCATCACGCATTACCTCGTATTCGATTTCTTTCCAGCCTGCAACTGATTTTTCGAGGAGTATCTGACCTATCGCGCTGTTTTCCATTCCGCGCTTTGCCAGCAGGTCAAGTTCTTCTTCATTGGCTGCAATGCCGCCGCCGGTACCGCCCAGTGTGTATGCCGGCCTTATAATTACGGGATATCCCACCTGTTTCACAAATTCATAACATTCCTCCATATGAGTCGCTATGGTGCTTGGCGGAACAGGCTCCCCTATTTCAAGCATCAGTTCTTTGAAGGCCTCTCTGTCCTCCGCCTTTTTGATGCTGTCCTTGTTTACTCCCAGAAGCTTGACGCCGTATTTGGCAAATACTCCTGCCTCTTCAAGCTCCATTGCAAGATTAAGTCCTGTCTGTCCGCCGAAGCCTGCGAGAAATCCGTCAGGCTGCTCCTTTTCGATTATGCTGCTTACAGCCTCTGCTGTCAGTGGCTCTATATATACCTTGTCTGCAATATCGGTGTCAGTCATTATTGTGGCAGGGTTGCTGTTGACAAGTATGGTTTTTATTCCTTCTTCTTTGATTGCCTTGCAGGCCTGTGTGCCCGCATAGTCAAACTCAGCCGCCTGCCCTACGACTATAGGGCCTGAGCCGATTATCATTATTTTTTTAAGTTTACTGTCCTTTGGCATTGTTTTCCCCCATCATCTCTATAAATTTGTCAAAAAGCATATTGGTATCCTCAGGTCCCGCGCAGGCTTCCGGGTGGAACTGCACCGAAAACAGCGGCAGACTCCTGTGCTTCATGCCCTCAACACTCATATCGTTAAGATTTATATATACCATCTCCATACCCTTAAATATAAGGGAATCGCCGTCTACAGCATAGCCGTGGTTCTGCGCCACTATGAAAGATCTGCCGGATTCCTTGTCAAACACGCCGTGATTGCCACCCCTGTGTCCGAATTTGAGCTTGTAGGTTTTGCCGCCCATTGCAAGCGCCAGTATCTGATGTCCCATACATACTCCGAAAATAGGGAGCTCATCTACAAGGGCCTTTACGGTTTCGATACCCTCTGTGGCCTCCTCCGGATCTCCCGGTCCGTTTGTAAGGAAAAGTCCGTCAGGTGAAATGTTCATTATTTCCTCTGCAGAGGTGCCGTAAGGGAATATATGAATATCACAGTCTCTCGCTATGAGGTTTTCTATTATTCCCGCCTTAACGCCGAAATCCAGAACAGCTACCTTGCAGCCCATTCCCGGAATATGCTCATATTCAGATACACCTGCGGTTTTCATCTGGTCATTTTGAAGCTCTGCGGCGTCGCATATTTCTTTAAGTTCTGAAACGGTTTTTTCCTCGTTGGTTATAACGCACTTGACTGTGCCGCCGTTTCTGATTTTTTTTGCAATTCGTCTTGTGTCTACACCGTAAACCCCCGGAACTTTCATTTCTCTGAGCCATTCATCTATGTTTTTTTCACTTGCCGCGTTTGACGGGTTTAAGGAGATGTCCTTTACTATGAAGCCTGACGCATGGATTTTGTCAGACTCGTTGTCAAGGCTGTTAATCCCGTAGTTTCCTATAAGCGGGTAAGTCATATTTATAATCTGTCCTTTGTATGACGGATCGGTAAGTATCTCCTGATATCCGGTCATTGAGGTGTTAAACACCAGCTCTCCCACATTGGTACACGGATATCCGAAGCCATATCCCCTGAATACAGTTCCGTCCTCTAAATAAATCAGTCCTTTCATCTTATTCCTCCCTTGTGTAGTTCTATATAATTATACACCGCAACTTATATTTATGCAACAGGGTTTATGAATATTTTTTGTATTTTATTTATAATTATTCACAAACAAAAGCCTACCGATATATCACATACCGATAGGCCTTCTGCTTATTCATTTATACTGCGGCAGGATACTGTAATCACGGGAGCTTAATCCTACCCTGTTTCAGTTGTTTACTTCCTCCAGATCCTCACTCCATAGCTGCACTGCTTCAGTTCAGTCTGCGCTATAAGTTTATCTCCGTCATATACAAGCACCTTAGCCTTGTAGTAGTACTTAGTACCTTTCTTACCGGCAGTGTTTATATATGTGTCAGTGTCCTTTGTTTTAAGAGCAATGTACTTTGAAGCTTTCCTGGTTGACTTATAGAATTTGTACTTAACAGTATATCCCATAGCTTTAGCTTCCTTAATCAGGCTGTTATTGTTCTTAACACTCACCTTAATCTCAACATTCTTCTTTGAAGTCTTTGAAGTAGTTGCTTTGAGTTTAGTTTCCTTGATTAAGGAGTTTACCTTATCAAGGTTCTGCTTCTCTATGATTTTATCTGCATCTGCTTTTTCTACTACTGCAAAGTTTGAGAAGTGTGAGGTTGTGAATTTAATGTACTTCTCTGCTCCCACAGTCTCCATAGTATGATTTAATATCTCACAGATACCTTTATCACTGATATAGATAATAACTATATCCTTGCCCTTTAACTTCTCAGGCATCGGCAGTGTAACGTGCGCCTTGCCACCTCTGAAGTCGTGGATATGTTTGCCTCCTATGATTGCCGCAAGGTCAAATATGTGGCCTCTGTCACCGATTATATCAAGTACAGACTTCTGTTCTTCCTTAAGCTGTGTGTTTTCATTCACAACAAGTCTTACAGTATCACCCTCTGCTTCTGCTGCTATGGTTTCAAGGGTCCTGTTGTCTAAAACAACCTGACCGTTGTCAGTCTTAATTACTAAATCAGCATTTGTATCCTTTGCAATGGACTCTAATGCTTTTTTAGGAATTTCAATTTCAGTCTGATCCGCCTTGTCTCCGTCATTTGACTTAACAGTGATTTCCACTGTATCCGACTTGTTTGAAACAGCCGCATCAACGAGCTTTTCTGCTACCTTTTCTGATACGGTTGCAGTTACCTTTGAGATGTCCTCTCCCTGCTCATTTTTAACTGTTTCAGTCTTGGTGTCCTTAACTGTAGTTGATGTGGTTGTTTCTGATGTAGTACTGTCTGTAGTTGTCTTTATATCCTCATCTGCTGCAGGAGGAATAACCGCTCCGCCGCCTGATGAGGCTTTTTCCCACTGGGCATAAAACACATAACAAATCCCGAACTCCTTATAGTCAGTAGATTCCGGTAATAGATTTTCTTTTTCCTCAGAAATTTCGTACTTATCTTTCTCTGAAAGCTTATTGCCGTCCTTGTATAACCAGCCCGTAAAATTATATCCTTCCCTGACAGGATCTTCTTCCGGGAGTATTATATAACGGTTTTCATCCAAGCTTACCGGTACAGGTTTAATTATATCAGTTCCGTCGCTCCATTTACCGCCGTTCACATCAAATCTAGCTATCAGTCGACCATAAATAATTAAAAAGTTACTGCTACCTGTAGCTGTTACTTTCGTAACACTCGTCTCACCACTATTTGCTGTAACGGTTAAATTTTTTATCTGCATATATTCACGAGCTGAGATTCCTCCCGCTGCTTCAATGAGGTTTGTTCTGACATCTGCGTTTTCTATAACAAATGCTCCGCCTGCGCTAATACCCTTCGGATTTATCCTCACTATGTCGCCATACGAAAGCATACCGCCATCATAAAGCTCACAATCAGTCAGATTAATATCTCTGCCTGCATAAACAGCTCCTTTTGCATGAGCATGTTCTTCGATATTTATATACATCCTGCCGCCGTCAAAATTCAGGCTGCCGTCCGTATATATACCATATCCTTTATTTCCAGAAATGCTGATATGGTTCTCACCGGTTCCTTTGATAGTGAATGTTTCATTGTCATCTATACCTATAATTTTCAGACCGGTGCCTGCAGCTGTCTCAAATTCAAAGTTATTCAGCTTCAAAACATCATATTTATTACTGCCCTTTGACTTACTGCTGCTCCAGTTTCCTTTCGTATATTCATTACTGAATGTACCATTATCATACGATTTATACATTTTACCCTTGGCCGCATCATAGTAGAGAGTATAATTTACAGGGCTGATAGCTGCATAGCCTTTGTTGTCATTATCATTTTTTACTTTGAGCGTATTCTCGTCAGTCAGAGTACCGTTCTCCAGTTCTATTTCCTCGGTGCTGCAGCCAATGCCTCCTGCAGCTGAAATTGCAGTGGAAGAAAAACCCTTTGCCTCTACTTTGCCAGATATATCAACCCTTCCTTCTGAAGAAATACCAGCCTCGGATTTACCTGTCGCTTTCACATAACTTTCAATATTAACCTTTTGCGCCGCAGATATACCGCTCTTTTCTCCGGTAACATCAATACCGCCCCCGGCTGTTATATTAATTGCTCCGCCTGTATAGATGCCGTTCTCTTTTCCTACGACAGTAAGTTTACCGTCACCTGCTATATCAAAAGGTCCATATGCACATATTCCGTCAAGCGTATTATTTGTAACAGTATTTTCACCTTCCAGCATAAGCCTAAGATACGGGTCGCCGGTATTACTGAGCCATGTTATGGCACCCCAGTTTTTATGAGCAGTATATCTATCAGGCTGACTGTAAGATCCGCTGATATTCGCATTATTAAGCGTCAGGGTTTTTGCATTAAAATCATATGAAACAGTTTTATTCCTTAAAACATCAGCTGCATTCCTTGAGGTTACCTGCACACCTGCTACCCATATAGCATATTTGTCAAATTTATTGTCGATAGAAACAAAACCATCTATATCTTTTGTTGTTCCTGATGTGAAATTACTCTTATTCACTATTGCATCCTCGGCAATAATAACACCATTATTGGCTTTAATTCCACTCTTGCTGCTTGTTGGCTGCGCTTTTATAATACTGTTCTCTATTGTAATATCACCAGATTTGCACAAAATACCATCGGCGTATATGCCTGCCACACTATTATCATTCTTCTGTACATCTACCTCTACATCCTTAAATGTCAAACTGCCATCACACCTTATTCCCAAAGGTTCCCCAGCTACCGGAGTTCCAATGACCGTCAGCTTACCGGAACCGTTGCCTTTAATCGTCAACGGTACACTTGACCTAATTCCTTGTGCATTCGCTGTGATTGTATTCTCGCCTATAAGCTCAATAACAGCTGTACCATTGCCTGTAATTTGAATAGTACCCGTAATCGTTGCATTCTTTAGTGTCAGAGTTCTAACGTTTTTACTGCTATCAGTGGATAATCGTACATATCCGCCACTTCCAGTACTTATACCTGCCCCAGTAATATTAGTATCATACTCTGTCACACTGTTACCTGCTATAGTAACCTCGCAAACTGATCCATACACCCCAAGGGGCATCATTGCCATACATACTGCTATACACAGAAGTATGCTGAATACTCTTTTTTTCATCCTCAGCTCTCCTTCCTTAACTAAGTTATTTTACTCTGCTCAGCCATAACCATAATCTCATCATGGCTAAGCTCAACATCATCAAACCATACAAACACTCCGTTGGTCTGTACGCTCTGCCACACTCCCGGACGGCAAAGCGGTCTGAACCGCAGACTGTCAAGATACGGTTTCATATTGAGAAGCAGTCTGCTTCCTGTTATGAAATCCACCTGAAGAATGTAGTCTTCAAGAGGTTTTACACTGTCAATATATCTTATACGCATAAACCTCCCTCCTCTTAAATTTACTTTGTCAAGGGATTATATATTATTTTTTTAAAAAAAGATATTAACCATTGGTTAGTTTTTTTGATTAAAAAGCAGGTTTTTTGATATAAATTTACCTTGTTAAGGTAGAAATACATCTTATTTATTATCTTATTTATTACCTTTCTCACAGTCATTTAGTCCCCAAGACCTATTCCCCTCCCTCTCCAGCCTTTAAAGGCCATAAAAAACAGGCAGTCCACCTTAACAAAGTGAATTACCTGTTCAATGTATGTTATTCAATATTATTTAATATCTTTAAATCTGTTTGTTAATATGAGGACGGCTGCTCTCTGCTTACAGCTTATCTATTTCTTCTACAGACAAACCAGAGGTTTCAGTAATTATATCAATACTGACCCCCTTGTCCTTTAAGGCTTTGGCTACTGCAGCTCTGCCGGAAGCTTCTCCTTCACTTCTCCCCTGTTTGATACCTTGTTCGAGGCCTTGTTCGAGACCTTGTTCGAGACCTTGTTCGAGACCTTGTTCGAGACCTTGTTCGAGACCTTGTTCCATAGCTTCCTCTCTCGCCTGAAGCATCTCTGTGGCACGCGTATGCTCCGCCAGTTCTCTTGACCTCTTCTCAATCCATGCCCTCTCATCAAGGGTAACATCTCTGAATATATTCTCTGCCATATCTATAAGCCCCTCTCCATATTCAAGGAGTTCACTGGTATACCCTGCCTTGTCCTCATTTCCGGCATATTTAAGATATGCCGCAACAAGCTCTAAGGGACTAAGCTCAGACACAGGCTTTGTTTCATCTACAAAGCCTAGCTGCACGCAGTGAAATTCCAACCTGTCCGTCATTGGCACTCCGGTTTCTCTCTCCCTGATATCAAATATACAATGCAGTTTGCCGGGAGCCATATAAGGCCTGCCATCTGCTATTGTTACAACTATGCTTTTCTCCATCTTACCATAGTCTTCGCCTCGCTTCAATGATTTTTCCAGCAGTGCATTGGCATAGCGAAGTGCTCTGTTGGAGTACTCCTTGAATTTACCTGACTGCGCTTCAATATCAAGTATAAGGCCGTTCTGGGTTTCTGCCATGATGTCCATTATAGAGCCCTTGCTCTCATCACTTTGACCTATAATTATAGGGTTAAGTATTCTGATACGGGTTATAGGGTCATCTTTTCTGTCGAGTATTGTATTGAGAAGTAATATCAGAGCTTCCTTTGACCTGTCGTTATCCTGCCCGAATACTGCTTTAAACACATAGTCGTCAGTAAAACTAAAAGCTTTTCGTCTTGTTGTTGTAAACTGCTCTGCAATATATGCTCTTATATCCTTTGCTATAGTCATTGTCTTGTCCTCTCCAATTCCTCAATTAATGTATTTATGTAATAATTTAACTGTACAGCTGTAGCTATATATTACCATCACGAACATAGTATGTCAACGTATATTTTCTATTTTTTAACTTATAATGCTTTATTTTTACATTTAAGGTGAAAACCCACTTCATTTATTATCTTTTTTACATCCTTTCTCACAGTCATTTAGTCCCCAAGACCTATTTTCCTCCCCTCCAGCCTTTAAAGCCCATAAAAAACAGGCAGTCCACCTTAAAAGTGAATTGCCTGTCAAACACCTTAATTCAGTTGTTTTAATAGTTTAAGATAATATATACTAAGATATATCCCGTTAAATCTCCTGAGTAATGTACCTTATTCAGGTAATTTATTTACTCCAACGTCTATCTGACTCCACAGCGATCCTTTACTTAGCGTTTACAATCCTCTCATAGCTGTCGGGGTCTGTGTTGCCCTCTGTACTGAACAGAAGCACAACGGAATTCTCATCAAGTCCCATCTGCTTCTTCATCTCTGCAAATTCCTCTTTGCCGCAAAGGTTCATCAGAAGTCCTGTGCCTACAGCTCCGCATTCGCCTGCGACCACCCCGGCTTGTGAAAGCTTTCTCATGCCCTCCTCTGTAACATAATCAGGCAGCTTGAAGAAAAACTCCGCAAAGTCCCTAAGTACAGGGAAAGTGAATATGTTGGCCTCTCCGCAGTTAAGTCCCGCCATTATGGTGTCAGGATTTCCGCCTGAAGCAACAAGACTTCCCTGTTTTACGGAGTCAAATATGCAGGCTGCATCATAGGCCTCCATAATTGAGGTTTTGAAGCTGCCGCTTCCGTATCTGTCTGTCAGATAGCCCAGCACGCCTCCTGCCATAGAGCCTACGCCTGCCTGCAGGAAAACGTGAGTCGGTACAGTCTCGCCAAGCTGATCCGCCGCCTCTGCCGCCATATGGGTATAGCCCAGAGTAATATCCCATGGGATTTCCTCATAACCCTCAAAGCCTGTATCCTGCACCAGATATCCGTTGTGCTCTTTCGCATAGGCAGTTGCAAGTCTGACTGCATCATCGTAGTTAAGGTCTGTTACCGTAACCTCTGCATCTGACACCTGATGAATTGCATCTACTCTGCACTGAGCTGTGCCCTTTGGCATAAATACAACCGATTTATAGCCTGCCTGCGCCGCCGCCCATGCCACCGCTCTGCCGTGATTGCCGTCGGTTGCAGTAACAAATACAGGCGTTTTGGCAGGGTCCATGTTTTTGAGAATATTGCCTACGGCGTACGATGCGCCAAGAGCCTTAAAAGCGTTAAGCCCGAAGCGTTTGGATTCGTCCTTGAGATACACTGCCTTTACTCCCAGCTCCTCTGCCAAAGCATCAAGACTGACAAGGGGCGTCGGCTCATATACCGCAAGGCTTTTGTGGTATTCCTGCACTTTTTTGTAGTTTTCATCGTTAAACTGCTCCGGCAGCTTACCTTTGGCAGGTGTATTTACATACATTTCGATTTTCTTCATATTGTTCACCTCGAAATTAAAATATTTTGTCATAGCGATGATATTATGATAACATATTACAATAGATTAAAAAAGAGGTAGATAGCGTATGGAAACAGAGTCGGTTTTAAAAAGAATAAAAAGTTTTAAATATATTATAGTGCTGGAGGGTGTTGCCGTAGGATTTCTGGCAGGTATAGCGGTATCGTTTTTCAGGCTCTTTATAGAGAAGGCCGCGGCCCTGAGAAACGTATTCATTAATCAGGATATTTCCCTTTTAACACTCCTGCCTTTTATCTTTGCAGGCATCATTATTTATCTTTGCATCAGGTTTGAAAAAAACGCCTGCGGAAGCGGTATCCCTCAGGTAAAGGCAGAGCTTGCCGGACAGCTTCAGACCTGCTGGTGGAGAGTTATCGCCGCAAAGATTGCAGGCGGGGTCGCCGCAATAGGCATAGGGTTTTCTGTCGGCAGAGAGGGTCCCAGCGTTCAGATAGGCGCTATGGCAGGTAAGGGCTTTTCACGCCTTACAGGCAGGCTGAGAACAGAGGAACGCCTCCTTATAACGGCGGGAAGCGGCGCAGGCCTTGCGGCTGCATTCAATGCGCCTCTTGCAGGGGTTGTTTTCTCTCTTGAGGAGATACACAAAAATCTCTCCGTTGAAGTGCTGCTGGCTTCAATGTCCGCTGCCATATGCTCGGATTTTGTATCTGCATATATCTTCGGATTTTCACCTGTGTTTTCGATAAATCCCGAATATATTCTGCCGCTGAAGCACTACTGGCTTATTCTTGTTCTCGGAATTATACTCGGAATATGCGGCGCGCTTTACAACATCGGCATCAGATATATACAAAAAGCCTATTCGCTGCTTAAATTCACATGGCTAAAGGTGGTTGTTCCAATTATCTGCACTGCATTTCTGTGCTACACATATCCTTATGTGCTTGGAGGGGGAAGCAGTCTTGTGGACAGTCTTTCGGAAAACAGTTTCACCGTTGCCGCGCTTTTACTGCTGCTTGCAGTTAAATATGTTTTTTCGATGATAAGCTTCGGCTCAGGAACTCCCGGTGGAATATTCCTGCCGCTGCTGGTGCTGGGCTCGCTTATAGGGGCTATTTTTGCAAAGGCTCTGGGCTATGATATGTATCTTGATAACTTTATAATACTTGGTATGGCGGGATATTTCTCTGCGATTGTAAAGTCACCTGTTACAGGTATAATTCTCATATCTGAGATGACGGGAAGTCTGTCGCATCTGCTTTCGCTTACTCTGATATGTCTTGTATCTTATACGGTTTCTGATATTATGAAATCGCAGCCTGTATATGAGCAGCTTCTCGACAGTCTGCTGGGCGGCGTTTCAAAGAAAAGCAGAGGGCATAACAAGGTTATGCTTGAAAGCTGCGTGCAGTTCGGTTCTGCAATGGACGGAAGCAGGCTTGAAAAGCTGGGCGCTCCGAAAGGCTGCCTTGTTATAGCGGTAAACCGCAGGGGTGAGGAAATTGTTCCTGACGGAGCTACTGTTCTTATGGCTGATGACAATCTGCTGCTGCTTTGCAACGAGGACAAAGTATACGAAACAGAGCTGCTGCTTGCAAAGCTTTGCAGGAGTATAGAAAAAAGGGCTTAACGCCCTTTTTTGTTTGTCTTACATATCTTTTCTGCGTGGTTTTCTTCTTGCTGTAAATACTGCCGCGCCTGCAAGAAGCAGCGCTGAGGCTCCGAATATTCCCGCCTTGACTGCTATGCCGCTTTCATCTCCTGTTTTAACGACCTTTGAGTCATAGACAGGTTTATCCGGTTTTTCAATGTCCGGTTTATCCGGCTTGTTTGGGATTGCAGGATTATCCGGTTCCTGAGGGTCTTCAGGGTCCTCCGGCGGAGTATCCTTTATTTCCTCATAGCTGTTTATGACTGTGACGGAATCTGTTTCTCCGGATTTTGCAGTGCCTCCTCCGCTGCCGTCATCTCCACCTGTTATTGCGGTTTCTTTAAAAGTATAGCCCTCAGCCTGCGGCGGTACCGGCTCTTTCACATCATAGTCTATATTCACATAGCTTGTAACTGAATAGGTGCTGCTCTGCCAGCAGCTGCCGTTCCATTTGAAATCACTGAGTATTATATCTTTATCACCGTAGTTTACAACTGCACAGTAGTCTTTCATAAGCTCTCTGCTTTTGTCGCTGTTATCTATGCCTGTAACTTTCTTCGTTATATTAAGGCTGCAACCCGTATAGACGTATTCGGAGCGGCTGTTTTTAAATACTACTGTTTCACCGCTGCCTGCTCTTATTTCTCCTGAAACTCCACTGTCTCTGATTTCTGTTTTCTGTCCGTTGCGGGATGCTTCTGTACTGTAGCCTGCGGCCGGTTTTTCTGTAACCGAGTATTTTGTGTCACATGGCAGACCGTCAAAAGTCATTGCCTCATATGCCTTGAGGGTAAAGCTTATGCTTCCGCCCGGCTTTTCTTTATCTCCCTCCGCTGCGGCTGTAACTGTTTTTTCAATGCTTTCCGTTTCACCGTTTCTTTTGACAAGGGTTCCTTTGATTACCCTGCCCGGTTCAAAGCTGTCAAAGTAAACCGTGAATTCAAAGTCATAATCAGTGCTGTAGGCATTGCCGCCTACTGTCTTTTGGATCGTCAGGCTTCTTGGCGCTGTGAATATATTTATAAATTGGAGCACTCCGTCATTGCCGTACTCCGCTCCCTCTGTGTTAAGCTCTGCTCCGGATCCGAAGACTTCATCCAGATTGCTGATGCCGCTGTTTGCGCTCTGCAATGCGTCTGTTCTGTATATGCTGCGGCTGTAATGCAGATTATATCCGTCCTCTTTATCTCCTGTCGTAACCGTATCTTTGATATAGTAGCCGCAGGTTGCCGGAGTGTAGCCTTTGCCTGCTGCAGTTTCGGTTATTTTGTAATAGTAGGTTCCGGCCTGAGTATATTTGTATGTGTCCTTTGTAATTCTTTTGTTATCACCGATTTCACTGCTGCTGACAGTAAACTCTCCCAGCGTCGGCATAGTTTCAGGTGTCAGAGCTTCCTCTGCAAGTCCGCCTGCAGGCAGGCTGTAGCCTAAAGCTTTCATGGTGAACTTAAAGCTGTCACTGCTTCCCGCCGGGATTTCCTCACCCTCAACCCACTTGTTGATTATAACGTCGGGTATGCACTCTGCTTCGCCCGGCTTTGTAAAGCGGTTGATGCAGACAATCTTTGTTTCAGAGTTTTTCTCTACCTGCGCATTTACAGACGTGTTTATGGTACTGTTTTCTCCGTTTTTAAATTCCGGTGTCAGCATTATTAGTCTTGCTGTGTTTGCAGCGTTTGTTTCGGTTACCATATAAGTCTCCCCTGCCGCTGTAACCGGTATGCCTGAAAGCTTTATTCTTTCGCCGTCTTTGAGAGTTATTCGCGCCGTATTGTCATTATCAAATATTACTTTTTCAGCGCTGCCGTCACTGTTATCACTGCTGCTTCTTACTGCCTCGTATTCTCCGAAAGCTCTTACGGGACCCTTGATTGTGAAATCATAGGTTTTCTGATTTCCCGGGTTATACAGCCCCTGCTCCTCGTCTGTCTCCACCTGTTTTTCCAATACAATACTGCCGGTTTCCGCAGTGTTTTCCATAATGAATTTATCTACCGGCTCCTTTGCATCCTTTGGTATTAACTTCGTCTGTCCATACGAAACTATAACGGTTCCTATTTCAAGACCTTCTGCTGCTGCAGGTGTATATCCCGGTGCAGCTTTTGTTTCATATATTCTGTATATATGTCCCGAAGCAATTGCATCAAATTTCACCCTGCCGTTACTGTCTGAAGCGGCAGCAGTGTCCTGCATAGTCACAGTTTCAAGACCGCAGGTCGTGCCGTCACCGCCTGCGCATAAATCATCTGCGTGCTTTAATTTAAACTCTGCACCGTTTACAGGCATTCTGTTAACCGAGTCAACCTTGTCAAAATCAAGTTCTCCCAGATAACCCTTTACCTCAGGCACAGGAAACTCCATCGCCCTGTCATCTCCGGTCTGGCCGTTTACGGAAATCACATATTTAAGTGTTGTGGTGCCGTTGGTTTCATACGGTTTTTCTTCTGTAAAGTTATCCCTTTCATTGGCAAGTCTTACGCGGTATTTTAAGCTGTAGGTATATACGGATTTATCGCTTTCTTTTTCTAACATATATCCGGATTTTTTAAGATCCCAGCCTATTTTTCCGTCTGTATAGGCAGCTGTATTCTCTGCGCCCTGCCGCCAGTCTCCTGCAAGTGTACTTCCCGAAAGCTTTCCTCTGCTGTCAAAGAAAGATATAAAGCGGCTATATCCGTCAGCGCCTCCCGGCATCGGATCCTCTGCAACCCATTTGCCTATTACCTTTTTTTCAAGCTCGCTTCTGATTTCCTCAAAAATTGCATCATAGGCGCTTTGAAGTCCTTCGGTGTTGCTGCTGTCATAATAGTAGCCTGAACCTATACTGTTTCTGAGCCAGTTTTTAAAGGCATCTGAAGAAGTCGCAGAGCCAAGTTCATAATTTTCACTTTCCCTGTCAACTACCGAGAATTCGTTGTTCACCTTATCTATATATTCCTGTATCGTCTGTCCTCCGACATCTATTCCTATTGCAAATATTTTAATTCCGACACTCTTTGCTGACGCTGCGGCGTCTCTCGCTCTGACTGCCGCCTTATTGCTGTAGCTTGTTCCGTATTGGCAGTATTTCTCTGCCACGCTGTCGTAAAACACGCCGTCGGCTCCTATATCACCCCCGGTGCAGTAAGGATCGTATCCGTTGTATCCACCGCTTATATATGTTGTAGGAAAGCCGTCGCTTAAAAATATCATATATTTATTCTCTGCCGAAACATCTTCGAGCATATCAGCGCCCATTTTAATTCCTGCTTCTATATTGGTAAATCTGCTGTGACTGTCTTTGTATTTATCACTATCTATTATTTCCCACGTCCTCTGTTTTATTGCAGTTTTAAATGAGACTGCCTGCGCTGCGGTTTTGCACTCTGTCATCTCTGAAATTCTGTGGGCGTCTGTATTGAACGCCACATAGCCTATTTTCCGCTCTGCTCCGGAATTTTCGGATCTGTGCTGAAACTGCTCTATGAAGTCCTCGGCAGATGCTATTGCCGCATCGTATCTGCTGGTGCTGCTGCCCTGCGGAAATTTTTCCTTCATAGTATTTGATATGTCCATTACTATGACAACCGCGGCATCGGGAGTATCATAAATCTCACTGACATCCTGTGTTGTCTTTACCTGCAGGTTTATATCAAATACATTTTCACTGCCTGCAGCAGTAATGGTCTTGCTTACTTCCACCCCGTCATCTTCAAGACTTCCTCGGCTTTCCCCTGTCTGCACTATCTGCTTCTGACTCTGCTGCCCTGCGGCATCCGCCGGCATATCACTTCCGACCTCTGCCCATACTGCTGCCGGAAGCATAGCAGTCAGCATAGCGATAAGCATACCAAAAGCAAGCCGCTTACGCAACCGTTTTTTCCTCATCATACGGTTATTCCCCCTTTTTTTACCCTTGATTTTCTTTAGTAATTATAACCGTAAAATTATTTGAGGCGGATATCAGAATATAGTCAAAAACCGGCATTTCCAGTCTTTTTTCGCACTGAAAATGCCGATTTCACTTTACCCTATAAATTCCTGTACCCAGTATTTAGTTCCTGTTTCTTTGTCGGCATAGATTCCTATGCCGATTCTGGTATATCCGGGCGTCTGTATATTATTGCGATGTCCCTGTGAGTTCATCCAGCCTGTCATTACATCTTCGGCGGTTTCATAGCATTTGCCTATATTTTCTCCTGCTTTTCTGAAGGTGATATCAAAGATGTCCAGTATACTGGCAAGGTCACCGTATGCAGGTGATATATGGCTGAAATAGTTAAGCTCCGCCATGTCCTTAGCTTTAGCCTGCGCCATATTGCAAAGTTTCTCATCGAGTACAAGCGGTTCTTCCTCAATCTTTGCTCTTTCGGCATTTACAAGCTCCAATACCTTCATTCTGTATTGCTGAATTTCCTCCTCTGTCAGAAGAAGGCTGTCCTCATCTATTTTACTTTCATCTGTAACGAAAACCTTGACATAGCCGTTATTCTTCCAGAATTTAAGCCCTATCGAAAAAACATTATCCTTGAGTTTTTTGTTTGTGCTGACATCGTAGTATAAACCCGCATCGGTTTTGCCATAGCTGTTTTCCAGAGATGATGCATAACGCAAAGCATCTCCTTTAACTTCCTTAAGCGCCTCATTGTAATCCCATGACGGTTTTACGACTGATGCACAATATAGGGAATGGTCTTTGCACCATTTATCACTGTAGTCCGTAAGTACAATATTGTATCCCTTGCCCTCAAGGTATGAAACCATATCCTTTTCAAGCCTGCCGGTATTCCAGCTCTCCGGTTTTACATATACCGTTTTTGCTTTTGTAAATTTACTGTATGTATTCCTGCCTTTTACGACCTTGTAGGCTCTTACCTTATATGAATACTTCCTGCCCGGTTTTACGGTCTTATCTGTATATTTTACAGTTGCTTTAGAGCTTATTGTCTTAATGCAGCTGTACAGCTCAGAGCCGCTGTCTGCACGATACACCTTGTAGCCCTTAACGCCTGCCGCCTTGCTCCAGCTTACGCTGACGTTTTTGTCCGCGGTAACCTTTACTGTTATCTGCCCCGGGGCTTTCACCGCGCCTGCCGCAAAGGCCTGTCCTGAAAGCAGCGCCATGCACAATACTGCGCATAATAATATATTTAATATCCTTTTCATTTTTCACCTCCGCCTGCTTCTGATTATATCAGAATACGAAAGCAAAGAAAATATTCATATATTCCCGGAAATCATATCTGTATTAAAAAGGACCCTTAAAAAAGAGTCCTCATAAACTTATAGGTACAGACATCTAATTCCCGTAGCAATTACAGAAAATAATCACTAATAAAAGGAAGAAGAACAATAAGCTGGTATCTACACCTTCTCCGCCTAATAGGCCGCAATTATTTGACATTTAATCACCTGCTTTTTTAAAATGTTTAGTATAGCATATGATTAATGCCTTTAAATTGTTACTATAAATCAAAGCGCTTAATAAAGCACCTCGCCGTAGATTTCTTCCAATTGAGCTTCGTTCTCCCGGGGAATCCTTGACCACCTAACTTGGCGAAGTATGAGCCTTAGCAGGTGTTATTCAAGAGTTCTCCTGCTGCGAAGATAGCCGGCTAAGAACTTACTGCTGCCTGCCTCAACGTTTCACTCCAACTCACTTTGTTCGTTGCTGTCCGTTTTATCAGCAAATCGCTAACGCTCTTTGGATAAAAAGGCAACGTTTCACTCCAACTCACTTTGTTCGTTGCTGTCCGTTTTATCAGCAAATCGCTAACGCTCTTTGGATAAAAAG
>CAKQOW010000032.1 GCA_934256595.1 uncultured Clostridia bacterium | reverse complement strand
ACCACGCACTGAAGTGCTGTGCTTCTGACAGGGGGCTTACCAGCAGCTCATACTTCGCTGGGTTAAGTCTCCCTGGATACCGACTGCCTTGAAAAAGGTGGCAAATTCAAAGATCTTAAAAATACCTATGTGGTATTCATCTGCACATTTGACTATCTGGGGCTTGGCGAGCCTCTGTATGTCGTAGAAAGCTATATTCGCAAGAATGACTTGCATTTTAATGATGGGACAAGTAAAATATTGTTGAACACAAAATGCTCTCCGGACAAGGTGCCGGAGAAACTTAAGTCATTTTATGAATATATAAATGACCCAAGTAAAATAGACAGTAAGCTGGTTGAAGGTATTGATGAGCGTGTCCAGAAATACAACACGCCTGAATGGAGGGAGAGACTGGTGACATTGGAATATATGATTGCTGAGGCAAAAGAGGAAGGACTTGAGCAGGGCAGAACTGAGGGTCTTGCAGAGGGCGAGGTTTCCGGTAGAGCTGCAGAAAAATTGGATATGGCTAAGGCCATGAAATCAAAGAATTATTCACTCGATGAGATATCTGAGCTTACAGGACTATCCAAAGAGAAGATTGAGATGCTGTAATTTCAATGCTCAAGGTAAAGTTTAAGTATGAGTAGTAAAAAATAAATCGCAAATATTTTTTTGCCGGTGTCAAGAGTGATGAAATGTTGAAATTTCAACGACTAATAAATCAAAAAAAGGAATTGACTGTAAAAAGGGGGCATGCTAAAATAGTAGCATAGAAAAGGTATAGAAAAACCGCATATGCGGTTTTTTCTATGCCTTTTTTGCGTGCCGGCGTTTTTTGACAGGAGGAAAAAATGAAAAGAAAAACAAGAATAGCAGTATTAACGATGATATTTGTGTTAGGATTATCGGTATTAAGCGCAAGCGCCATTGCAGACTCTGTAAAGTTTCAGCTCTACACTGCGGCTCCCGCATATGTAAAAGTTGCGGCAGAGGATACGGCGTATCTCAAAACCGTAGAGAAGTACACATTTACCTACAAGGGAAAGCAGACATTCAGCAACTTCAAAAGGCTTATGAAAAGCATTAACGGAAGTACACTGCTTCCTTTGAGTGTAAAATGGGTATCCTCAAATGAGGAGGTTGCAACCGTAAACAGCTACGGTAAAATTACAGGGATAAAGAAAGGACGCGCATATGTATATCCTTTGCCTAAGGGTGTTTACTCATACAAGTGCAAGGGCAGATACATAACGTATACCAGCGGTAATCTGCTTGGAGAAGTTAAAATCTATGGCGGAATAGGTGTTCAGGTTAAAATAACTAAATAAAGGTAAAAACGCCGGCGCGTTTTTTCCTGATGATATAAAACCTGACTGTGAGCATACTATTGCGAAAAACCTCATTTTATGATAAACTTTGCTTACAAATATATGATTATTAAAAGCGGAGGTCTGCAATGCCTGAAAAGACTAACAATGCGGATAACAGAATAAAACAGCTCTTTTCAGGCTTTTCCTATGCCTGTGATACGAACGAAAACAATCTTCGCAGGATTTTAAGAGACAACAGGGACACAGAGTTCGGCAGGCGTTTCGGATTTTCGGATATTTCCTCGGCGGAGGAATTTTCAGAAGCAGTGCCGCTTAGTGAATATGATGACTTTAGGGAATATATACAGAGAACCTACAGCGGTGAGGACAATATACTTACTGCCTATCCAATAAGAAACTTTATACTGTCATCGGGAACCAAAGGCACCGTCAAGAGATTTCCGCTGACAGAGGAGGCGCTTTTTCGCTATTCTTCACATATTATTGATATTCCTACAGCGCTTACAGGCGCAGATGATCAAAAAATGATACATACCAGTGTTTTTCGCCCCTTTAGCAGCAAAGGGGAGACACTGCTTTCTTCAGCTCATTACAGGTATATTGACAGCATAGGAAATCTGCAGGAATACCTGGGAGGAAAGAAGCTGCTTTTTTCAGGCAGGGTAACTGACGTGCCTTATGTCAAGCTGAGAATTATGCTTGCATACGAGGACCTCAGTGCGATACAGTCGATATTTCTGTATGATGTGCTGCTGCTTTTCAGATATCTGGAAAAGAACCGGGATATGCTGCTTGAGGATATAAAGAGGGGCAGAATATCTGCTGATCTGCCGGAGGATATAAAAGAGGAGATAAACAGACTTCCCGCCGTAGATGCGGGGAGGATTAAAGAACTTGAGAATATTTTCAGCAGCGGGGGCGGCAGCTTTACAGCTTCTGCAATATGGAAAAATCTCAGATACATCAGCGGGATAGGCGGCCGCTGTTTTGCCATGCAGACGCGTATGCTCAAAAAATATACAGAGGGTATCCCTATTTACTATTTTGGATATGCCTCATCTGAGGTAATGGCAGGGGCTGCGCTGGAGATGGACAAGGCAGAATATGTGCTCTGTTCAGACTGCGCCTATTTTGAATTTCTGCCTGAGAACTCTTCGGAGACTGTAACAATTAAACAGCTTGAGATAGATGGAGTTTATGAACCTGTAGTAACTACATTTTCGGGACTTTACCGTTACAAGACGGGAGATCTGATTAAAATTACAGGCTTTAAAGAGCAGGCTCCTCTGTTTGAGGTTGTTGGCCGTAAAGGCGATATTCTCAACATTGCGGGAGAAAAAATAGATACGGCGACAATGAATGATGCGATGAGCAGAGCGGCAGAGGAAACCTCGGATATAGGCGATTTCTGCGCTGCTGCGGATTACTCGGTTATTCCGGCGAGATTTCATATTTTTGCTGAAACACAGGCAGATGGGAAGCGGCTTTCAGAAGTCCTTGATGACAGGCTCAAGGCTGTATCGGCAGATTATGAGGATATCAGAGAGCTTAAAATGCTGGGAAGCCCTATGGTAACCTGCCTTGAAAACGGCTTCATATCTGGGGCTCTTTTTAATGAAAAAGGACATAACAAACCAAAACTATTTCTCACACAGAAACAGTATGAAAAGCTGAAACAAGAGGTGGCAAAGCGTGAGAGAAAATGACCTTTCATTTATAAATAAACTTTATCTGTACGCACTTTTTCCAAACATCATAGCAGTTCTTGGAGGAACCGTAAATGTACTGTTTGACGGTATTCTTGTGGGCAGAAGACTGGGAGATGCAGGATTAGCCAGCGTAAACCAGAGCTTTCCGGTATATCTTGTCCTGTGCGCGCTGGGAGCGCTTGTGGCGTCAGGAGCGGCGCAGCTTTCGGCAATGGCGCTGGGAGAAAACCGCAAGCAGGACAGCATCAGAATTTTCAGGTGCGCCGTTTTGCTGGGAAGCTTTTTATCTGCGGCTGTCTGCCTGATACTTCTCGTATTTTCGCAGCCTCTGGCAGAGCTTCTGTCATCGGGCGAAAGCAGCGATTATGTGCGTACATATATACAGATTACACTTGCAGGCGGAATTTTTAAGGTTATGCTGTATATTCCGTATTTTTATCTGCGCCTTGAGGGCAGAAACATGCAGGCTATGAGAATAATGCTGATTATGACGGCGATAAATATTATTCTCGACTACATATTCCTGTTTGTATGCGATTTCGGAATTGCAGGAGCGGCATGGGCAAGCGTTACGGCAACAGCGGCAGCGTGTATTCTCGGATTTATATATCTTGCTGCGGATAACGGTGATTTCCGTATCGGATTTTCACTTCCGCGCAGGGCAGAGCTTATAGGGATTGCGAGATACGGCGCTATGATGGCCTTTAATAATATATTGTCTGCAATCCGTATATTTGCGCTTAACAAAGTGCTGTGGATATTCGGAGCAGGTGAGTTTACGGCAGTTTTTGCAGTTGTGAACAGCATAGCGGAATTTTCAATGTGTATCCAGAACGGAGTGCCTCAGGCCTCCGGGGCTATGATGGGCATATTTGCAGGCGAAAGAGATTCGGCAGCAATCAAAAAGCTGCTGCATACCCAGCTTCTGTGCGGAAGTCTGCTGTCGACGGCAGTTGCCGCGCTCCTTATAGTATTTGCAGGCGACATAGGGGGCATATTCGGAAGTAATGCAGACTCTGCGGCGGCCATATGCTGCTTTGCCGCAAGCCTTGTATTTGCGACAGTAAACAATGTTTTTTCATACTATTACAATGCGACAGGCAATGTATGGCTTGCGAATATTTCATTCCTCTTCAGAGTATGTATATTTGCAATAGGCTTCTGCTATATGTTCGGAGAGCTTAACCTTATGGTATGGCTGTTCTTTCCGGCAGCCGAGATTGCAACAATGATGCTGTGTCTTTCGGCGGGTTCAATCAAGGCGGAGCGAATGAAACTCAATCCGTTTTATCTCATTGACGACAGCCTAGAAAAAAGCGGCAGAAGCATAGCTATATCCGTAGAAGCGGGACAGGAGAAAATCTGCGAGGCCAGTGAAAAAATACAGGAATTCTGCGAGGCAAACGATATGCCTCCAAAGACAGCTATGGTGATAAGCCTTGCAGCGGAGGAGATAATGATGATAATTTTAGAAAAATCCCTTAAAGCAGGAGGCACCATAGACGTTCGGGTATTAAACGGCGATGATGCCGGAGTGCTGAGAATACGCTCAGGCGGGGAGAAATACAATCCTCTCGCAGATAAAGATGAAAGCGATGAATATATGGGAATAAGAATGATAACGGGACTTGCAAAAAACATTGACTACCAGAGCGCTCTGGGAGTTAATACACTGACAGTTACTATATAATCCGGAGGAGACAAAATGAAACAGCGCATATCCAAACTTGCACTTAAACTTACGATAGGCTTTGTGATACTGGGTATCCTTATATGCGGGATAAGCTCGTTTATCGGCTACAATCAGTACAAAAACAGCATAGAAAAACAGTACAATGCGACAGCCTATGATATTGCGGAGACAGCGTTTTCATATTTCAAAAACGGCGAGCTGACCCGATATGCAGAGCTTGCGGAGGGGTATAAAAACGGCACTGTAAGCGAAGATGAGATAAAAGCTGCATTAGAAAGCGACAGATACAAAGAAATCTCAGCGGCTTTTGACAGCCTCAGAGAGGCTATGGGAGCAAACGATGTGCTTGCCTTTGTACTTGACAAAGAAGAACTGCAGAGCTATGACGGCAGCCGCGAGAACTGGAAGCCGCTTCTGTATATGTTCGACAGCTATACCGTACCTGAATACTCATACGTTTTAGGTGACAGCGGCAGCTTTAATCCCGACTATATAGAGGAACTGGCGGATATAAAGGATACGGGGCGTATCTCCTCAAGCTATTTTGTTTCAAAGGGAGATTACGGCTACAATACGGCAGGAATACTTCCGGTGACAAACCACGACGGCGTTTTTGCGATGATTTCGGTAGAGATACCTATGACTACACTCGAATCCTCACTGAATCAGTACATATTAAATGCGATACTGGTTACCGTAGCGGTTATAATTGTTGTAATTGCAGTATATATGATTTATCTGTTCAGAAAAGTTATAAAGCCGATAAACACAATTGCGGCAGAAGCCGATAGCTTTACCAGCAATGACAACAGAATATCAGATGCTCTTGCAGGGATAAAAACAAAGGACGAAATAGAATCCCTTGCAGGCAGTATTCTCAAAATGGAAAACGATATAAATGAATATATAGATAATCTTACAAAAGTAACAGCAGAAAAAGAACGTATAGGAGCAGAGCTTGATGTGGCGCGTCATATTCAGTCCTCAATGCTGCCGTGCATATTCCCTGCTTTCCCCGAAAGAGATGAGTTTGAGGTTTATGCCACTATGACTCCTGCCAAGGAGGTCGGAGGAGACTTCTACGATTTCTTTATGGTAGACGAGCGGCACCTTGCCATAGTTATGGCAGATGTTTCAGGCAAGGGCGTTCCGGCGGCGCTGTTTATGGTAATAGGCAAGACCCTCATAAAAGACCATACCCAGCCGGGCAGAGATTTGGGAGAGGTGTTCTCCGAGGTTAACGATCTTCTCTGCGAGTCCAACAGCGAGGGACTTTTCATAACAGCCTTTGAAGGTGTGCTTGACCTTGTAACAGGCGAGTTTAACTTTGTAAACGCAGGACACGAAATGCCGTATATATACAAGGGCAGCAGCTTCGAAGCCTACAAAATAAAGCCGGGCTTTGTCCTTGCAGGCATGGAGGGTATGCGCTACAAAGCGGGAAGTATGAGCCTTGAGCCGGGAGATAAGCTGTTCCAGTATACCGATGGCGTTACAGAAGCGACAGACTCTTTAAATCAGCTTTACGGAATGGAAAGACTTTCGGATATCTTAAATAAAGTAAAAGATGAAACCCCTGAGGCTATTCTTGGAGCGGTCAAAGCTGATATTGACAGATTTGTGGGAGACGCTCCGCAGTTTGATGATATAACTATGCTGTGTATGGAATACACCAGAAAAATGGAGGACAGATAAATGAAAGAACTGACCCTGCCTGCTGCTGCCGAAAACATAGAAAAGGCTGTTGAATTTGTAAACAGCCAGCTTGAGGCTGCCGGCTGCCCGCCCAAAGTAACGGTGCAGATTGACATTGCCATTGATGAGCTGTTTGGAAATATAGCTCATTATGCCTATGGAAAAGATACAGGCGAGGCAACTGTCAGAGTTGAGGTTACAGAGGAGCAGTCGGTGATAATCACCTTTATAGACAGCGGTATTCCGTACAACCCGCTGGAAAAACCGGACCCCGATGTTGCGCAGTCTCTTGAAGAGCGCCAAATCGGAGGCCTTGGAATATTTATGGTCAAAAAAAGCATGGACGATATAACCTATGAATACAAAGACGGGCAGAACATTCTGCGCATAAAGAAAATAATGGAGAGAAAAGATGGATAACGGCATTTTCAGAAAAAAGAGCATAGAACGGATATCCTCGCCGGAGCAGCTTGGGGACTATATCAGAGTTTCAAATCCGTCAATATGGATTATTCTCGGAGCGATAATAGTGCTGCTTATAGGAGCGTGCGTATGGGGAATATTCGGAACTATTGAAACAAGCGTATCAGCTCCGGTTGTCTCTGAGGGAGAAAGCGTTATCCTTTATCTTGACGAAGAGGAAATAAAGACTGTAAACGTAGGTATGGAGGCTGTTATAGAGGATAAGGGATACAAAATAATATCAATTTCACAAAATCCCGTACAGATTGGCAGGGGCTTTGACCCGTATGTGCTTCATGTGGGAGAATTCTCCGAGGGACAGTGGGTATATCAGGCAGCATTATCGGCCGATATCCCTGACGGTATATATGAGTCATCTATAGTAACCGAAAGAATTTCGCCTATGTCTTTTGTAATTAACTGAGGTAGTATATGAGTAAGAGGAATATAATCAAAAAGCCGGTTAGCGGCGGTGTCGCAAAGGTGCCTGTTGTAATGCAGATGGAGGCGCTTGAGTGCGGGGCTGCATCTCTGACTATGATTCTTGCATATTACGGCAGATGGATACCTCTTGAGCAGGTTCGCGCCGACTGCGGTGTTTCCAGAGACGGCTCCAATGCCGGGAATATGCTCAAGGCGGCCAGAAACTACGGGCTGGTTGCAAAGGGCTATCGCTATGAGCCTGAGGAGCTCAAAAAAAGCGGCAGATTTCCCTGCATAATACACTGGAATTTTAATCATTTTCTCGTTTTGTGCGGATTTAAAGGAGACAAAGCGGTATTAAACGATCCTGCAAAGGGAAATTACACAGTGTCTATGGAGGCTTTCGACAAGGCGTTTACAGGCATATGCCTTATGTTTGAACCGGGAGAGGATTTCGAGCCGGGTGGCAAACCCAAAAGCGTTGTCAGCTTTGCGCGCAAAAGACTCAAAGGCGCAGGAACTGCAGTGGCATTTGTGGTTGTTACAACTGTAATATCCTCTCTGATAGGAATTATAAATCCGGCGTTTTCAAGAATATTTATGGACAGAATTCTGACAGGACAAAACCCCGACTGGCTGATTCCGTTTATTATAGCGCTGTCGGCGCTGTCGGCGCTGCAGGTTATCGTAACTCTGATACAGACTGTATGGTCTCTTCGCATCAACGGCAGACTTGCGGTTACGGGCAGCTCGGCGTTCCTGTGGAAAGTGCTGCGTATGCCTATGGAATTTTTCTCACAGAGAATGGCGGGAGATATACAGCAGAGGCAGGGCTCCAATGCTTCTATTGCGGGCAATCTGGTGAACACCTTTGCGCCTCTGGTGCTTCAGGCTGCGATGATGATATTTTATCTGGTTGTAATGATAAGATACAGCCTTATACTTACAGTTGTAGGCATTATGTCAATACTTATAAACCTTGTTATTTCAGATGTTATTTCAAAAAAGAGAGTAAATATAACAAGGGTGCAGATGCGTGATGCAGGCAAGCTTGCCGGCGTTACGGTAGCCGGAATTGAAATGATAGAAACAATCAAGGCAAGCGGCGCCGAAAACGGATATTTTGAAAAATGGTCCGGCTATCAGGCCAGTGTAAACACCCAGAAGGTAAAATTCGCAAAGCTTAATCAGTATCTAGGGCTTCTGCCTGCATTTGTTTCAGAGCTTACGGGGACTGTTGTGGTTGTAATAGGCGTATGGCTTACCATGCAGGGACAGTTTACGGTAGGTATGATTATGGCCTTTCAGGGCTTTTTGACCTCGTTTACGGGACCTGCAAACTCCCTTATTTCAGCAGGGCAGACTCTGCAGGAGATGCGTACCGAAATGGAGAGAGTCGAGGACGTTATGGAATACCCGTGCGATGTTGAATTTGATGAAACATCAGATGAGAACGCCGGCTATGACAAGCTTTCGGGAAGCGTTGAGCTTAAGAACGTTACCTTTGGATATTCACGTCTTGCAGACCCCCTCATAGAGAATTTCTCTATGAGTCTTAAACCGGGCTCAAGAGTTGCATTTGTAGGCGCTTCAGGCTGCGGCAAGTCGACGATTTCCAAGCTCATATCAGGGCTTTACAAGCCGTGGAGCGGAGAAATTCTCTTTGACGGAAAACCCATAGATGAAATAGACCGAAGCGTGTTTACAGGCTCCCTTGCAGTAGTTGACCAGGATATAATTCTCTTTGAGGATACCATAGCAAACAATATAAAGATGTGGGACTCTTCCATAGAGGACTTCGAAATGATTATGGCTGCAAGAGATGCCAGCCTCCACGAGGATATAATGCAGCGTGGGGGCGGCTACAACTATAAGATAACCGAAGGCGGCAAGGACTTTTCCGGCGGCCAGAGACAGCGTATGGAAATCGCAAGAGTGCTGTGTCAGGACCCGACAATAATTATTCTTGACGAGGCCACAAGCGCCCTTGATGCCAAGACGGAATATGAGGTCGTAAACGCTATCAGAGACAGAGGCATTACCTGCATAGTTGTTGCTCACAGACTTTCAACGATACGCGACTGTGACGAGATAATAGTAATGGATAACGGAAGCGTCGTAGAACGCGGCAGCCACGAGGAGCTCTTCGCCGGAGGCGGAGCTTATGCGAAGCTTGTTTCAAATGACTGAGGAGGTAGACTATGGGCTGGTTTGATGAACAGATCAGGCAGAGAAAATTAAATGATGACCGCCTCTTCGAAGAGGCTTTTGCAGATATTGCGGGAGCGGTTACAGGAAGCAGAGTGTACGCTGCCTTAAACGACTTTCAGAAATCAAAGGACTCGATAGAGGAAATACTGAAATTCTATCATGTCAGGGCTTCTGAGCTTCCCGAAAATATTGAGGATATAAACGAGCAGCTTGAGTATCTTCTCAGACCTCACGGAATTATGAGACGAAACGTGATTCTGGATAAGGGCTGGTACAAAGATGCAATAGGTGCAATGCTTGCTGTCAGAAAATCCGACGGCCTGCCTGTTGCTCTTATCCCTGCAGGAATTTCAGGCTATACATATTACGATGCAGAAAGCGGCAGATATATTAAGATAAACAGCAGAAACGAGGGCCTGTTTGAAGAGGAGGCCATTGCCTTTTACAGCTCGTTTCCACTTAGAAAAATCGGGATTTCGGACCTGATGAGATACATAGTCCATACGCTTTCAATAACGGATTTTGTTATGGTGGGACTTGCAACTCTTACGGTGACGCTTATAGGTCTGCTTACGCCGAAGCTGACAAATCTGATGTTTTCCGATGTTCTTGACAGTGGCAGTGTGCGTGTACTTATGTCTCTTGCCGTGTTTATGGTGTGCGTTTCGGCAAGCTCAATTATTGCCGGAGGCATCAAAACGCTTCTGCTGGCAAGAATCAGCACCAAGACAGAGCTTGCAGTGCAGGCGGCGTCTATGATGAGAGTTTTGTCTCTTCCTGCTGATTTCTTCAAGGATTACAGCGCGGGAGAGCTTTCCTCAAGAGCCCAGCATATAAATTCGCTTTGCAGTATGCTTGTTTCAACGGCGCTTTCCACAGGGCTTACTTCTGTGTTTTCACTTGTATATATTTCGCAGATTTTTGCATATGCTCCTATGCTGGTAGTTCCGGCGCTTTTGGTTATTGCAGCAACTGTGGTCTGCTCGATGATAACCATGCTTGTGCGTACGAAGAGCTCAAAAAAGCGTATGGAGATTGCAGCAAAGGAAAGCGGCCTCAGCTATTCTCTCATATCGGGAGTTCAGAAAATCAAGCTTTCAGGCTCAGAGAAACGCGCTTTTGCCAAATGGGCAAAGGTGTATGCGCAGGAGGCAAAGCTGGCATACAGTCCGGTGTTTGACTCAGTTATAAATCTTGCTATTTCCCTTGCCGGAACTATAGTTATGTACTACTTTGCGGCAGCAGGCGGTATGCAGGTTGCGGACTACTATGCTTTTACGGCGGCCTACGGCATGGTTTCAGGAGCATTTATGTCACTTGCATCTATGACGATGACCGTTGCAAGCATCAGGCCTGTGCTGGATATGGCAAAACCTGTTTTAGAAGCGGAGCCTGAAATTGCAGAGGGCAAAAGAGTTGTAGAGAGAGTATCGGGCGGCATAGAGCTTAATAATGTTTCATTCAGATATAATGATAGTATGCCAAATGTTATAGATAACCTGTCAATTAAAATCAGGCCGGGACAGTATGTTGCCATTGTAGGCAGCACAGGCTGCGGCAAATCAACGCTTATGAGGCTGATGCTGGGCTTTGAAAAGGCGCAGAAAGGAGCCATATACTATGACGGCAGAGACATATCAAAGCTTGATCTGAAATCTCTGCGACGCAGAATAGGCGTTGTTATGCAGGACAGCAAGCTGTTTTCGGGAGACATATATTCAAACATTACAATATCGGCCCCATGGCTTACTTTAGATGAAGCGTGGGAGGCGGCGGAGCTTTCCGGAATTGCAGAGGATATTCGCCGTATGCCTATGGGTATGCATACGATCATTTCAGAGGGAAGCGGAGGAGTTTCTGGCGGACAGAGGCAAAGGCTTATGATAGCCCGTGCCATTGCGCCAAAGCCGAAAATCCTCATGTTTGACGAGGCCACCAGCGCCCTTGACAATATAACGCAGAAAAAAGTGTCCGAAAGTCTGGATAAACTTAAATGCACCAGAATTGTCATAGCTCACAGACTCTCGACAATCAGAAGCTGCGACCGTATCATATACCTTGAAAACGGCAGAATAGCAGAGGACGGAACCTATGAGGAGCTTATTGCAAAGAACGGCAGATTTGCAGAGCTTGTTGAAAGACAGAGACTTGATAAATAAATTCAAAAAAACAATATACCTTTTGCATGCGCTGGTGTATAAACAGTTAAAAGAACAAGGAGGAGAGCAATATGGCGGATACTAAAAAAGAGCTTAATTTAGAAGAACTCGAAAAAGCGGCAGGCGGAGCTTATCAGAGATATTTCCGTTATATAGTGATGAGCGGAGATACGCTTGAAAGCGTTGCAAAGCACTTCTATATGTCGGTGGAGGACCTCAAGAGCCTTAATAATATCTCAGGACCTGAGGATTTCTATGAGGGATTACAGATCAGAGTGCCGATGCCGGGCTGCTGATAAAATTACAGAAAGGAACAGAATGATATGACAGATATTAAAAAAGAACTGGATTTAGATGAACTTGAAGAAGTGTCAGGAGGACGCAGACTGGAAACAACTAAGCTTTTCAGCTATGTAATGGCAGGGGAAGACAGTCTTAAAAGCGTAGCGGCGAAGTTTGCCACCACAGAGGATGAGCTTATCAGACTCAATAATATCAGTGAACCGGAGAAAGTCAGCAAGGGAAAGAAAATCCTCGTACCGAGCATTAAGTTTTAGCAGATGCGCTGAAAGGAAATCGATATGATAGATGTTAAAAAAGAGCTTAATCTTGAAGAACTTGAAAAAGCGACGGGCGGCGTGGATGAAATGAAGTATTTTTCCCATATTGTAATGCCGGGCGAAACTCCGGAAGCTATTGCGGCGGAATACGGCGTTTCCTTGGCGGTTCTTATGGCGCTTAACAATCTTGACGCCGGAGCTTTGCTTGAGCCGGATCAGCTTATTCTGGTACCTGACAGAGATCACAGATAATATATTACAGAAAAAAGGCAGGAGAGCTTTAAATGGCAATGCATAAGAAAAAAGCAAAGAGATATACTATATATGTGGGGCTGGCAGACAGAAACGAATATGAGCAGAAGGTAAGCTTCGAGAAAGCCTCATCGCTTGTCGGCAATGTATGCCGGAACTACAATATGTCCTTTTCGCTGGTTCTGCAGCAGGGCGGATATTTTCACCACAACGGACAGTTTATCGATGAAGCAAGTCTGGCGGTAAGCCTGATTAATGCGGACAGACGTCTTGTGGATGAGGTGGCTGCTGACCTGTGCTGTTTTTTCAATCAGGAAAGTGTTATGGTAACCTGCGAGAAAATCCGGGTTTACAGCGTTGAAAACAATATCGATTTAAACGAAACGGATCTGAAGCCATGAAATACATACTTAATGAAAACATCGCTCTGCGTTCGTGGCATATGGTACCGTACGCCTACTATATCAGGCATATGCGTAATGCCGCAGGGCTTACTGAAGCTGAATATGAATTTCTCTCTGCCTGTGACGGAGTGACTGAAGCTCCTGCAGGAGCGGAGGAGCTTGCAGAGAAGTTTCTGGCATCGGGAATGATAAGAGAGGCGGGGGCCGGAGAAACCGTTTCACAGTGGAGCAGACCGAGATATTGCGACAACCGGTATTTCCCCGCGCTCAATCTGATGCTTACGGGCAAATGCAACTACAACTGCCTTCACTGCTTCAATGCGGCGGACAATGATCCTCTTATGAGCGAGTTTTCCTTTGAGGAAGCATTAAGTCTTCTGGACGAAGCAAATCTGTGCGGGATCAATGCCTTTACAATAACAGGCGGAGAGCCTATGCTTTACAGAAATTTTTTTGAAATTATAGAGGGAATATATGAGAGAGGAATGTACGTTGAGGAGCTTAATACCAACGGATCCCTTCTAAATCAGGAGGCTCTTGACAGATTTAAGGACATAGACTGCTATCCCCTGATTAAGATTTCCTTTGACGGCACAGGCCATCATGACTGGCTGAGAAACAGGGCAGGAGCTGAGGCGGATGCTCTTCGCGCAATTAAGCTTTGCGTGGAAAACGGCTTCAGAGTCAAGGTGCAGACCAATGTACACAGGAAAAATCTCGAAAGTATGATGCCGACAGCGCTGCTGATGGAGAAACTGGGCGTTGCGGAGCTCCGTATAATCAGAACTACAGAGGCTCCCAGATGGGTGCAAAACGGCGGGGAATATACGCTGAACCTTGCAGAGTATTTCGACGCTATGCTCGATTTTATCTCAGAATACAAAGAAAAAACAGACAGTATGGATCTTGATATATGGCAGTTTGCAGGCCTGTTTCCGCAGATCAGAAGCTTTCGGATGAGGCCCGTTGAGTGCGCAGAGGGTGAATATCGCGACAGTATTCCGGTATGCCGGGGCAACAGAGGAATGATTGCGGTAGGCGCAGACGGAAGTGTCTATCCCTGCCATCAGCTTTCAGGCGAATACGAAAGAAGAAACGAGCATCTTGGCAATGTCAAAACAGAGGGTCTGCAGAGTCTGCTGAGAGAAAGCAGATATCTCTCAGAGGTATGTACAACGGTGGGCGAGCTGAAATCGGTAAACAGCAAATGCGCTTCCTGCAGATACTTCAGATACTGCGCGGGCGGCTGCAGAGCTGTGGCGCTGGTGCTGACAGATGATCAGCTGGGGTGCGATCCGTCAAAGTGTATGTTCTTTGAAAACGGATATCACAGAAGAATAAAGGAAATAATGGGGGATTGGCGTAATCTGGCGCCGGTAAGTGAGGAATTATGATAGAACAGAAATTAAAGGATTTGTTTGATATGCAGAGCTTTATCGGAAATGCCCGCATTGAGAAGCTTGTGCAGGAGGCAAACAGCAGATACGGTAAGGAGCTGACTGATGATATGCTGGAATATGTATCTGCAGCAGGAGAAACTGATAACTACAGGGACAATAAAAACAGCGGGAACGAAAATGAGTGAGATTGTATTAATGGACAGGGAAAGAATATATCTTGAATTTAAGAGCAAGGTGTCGGCGTATGTGGCGGGTAAAGGCATAAGCGGGCATGAAGCCGAGGATATAGTATCAGATGTGTTTTTCAAGGTTTACAAAAATCTTGACAGATACGATGAAACAAAGGCCTCTCTGTCAACGTGGATTTATACGATAACAAAGAACACGGTTATAAATTATTTCAGATCACATAAGACTCATACGGAGCTTACAGACGTTATGGCGGAGAATGCCGAAACTATGTACAGCTCTGATGTGCTTGAGGATCTTGCAGATGCGCTGGAGTATATGAAACCCAGAGACAGGGACCTGATTATACTTCATTACTATAACGGCTATACGCTCAAAGCCATTGCGGAGATGATGGGCATGTCGTACATAAATGCAAAGGTTATTCATTCAAAGGCACTGGCGTTCCTGCGGGAAAAGATGAGTATATTAAATGAATAAATGCGAGAATATATGAAAAAAGAAGCGTATATGTCTGAATAAAGGCCAGATTAAAAAATATAATAGAGCCCGTATGCGAATCCTGAAAAAGGGGCTTGCAGTTAATATGAAACCATAGAGGAGGCGGCAGCGCTTCTTTTGCTGGTTTCTTTTCTTTTTTATTTGCCACTAAATTCCGCCAAAGGCTTGACTAATTGACGACCGTATGGTATTATAGTAGACTGCCACGCAATGTAGTTGCACTGCGATTTGTTGAATATATAAGGAGTGATGAATATGCCAAAGCCAGTTAAATTAGGTAGAAAAGAGCGTATGACTTTTTCAAAGATTGATGAAGTTGCGCAGATGCCGAATCTGATCCAGATACAGACTGAGTCGTATAATTGGTTCATTGAGGAAGGCCTAAAAGAAGTGTTTGAAGACATATCGCCTATCCAGGACTATGCGGGTAATCTCGCGCTGGAGTTTATCGATTATTCTTTAAACGACCCTCCAAAGTATGAGCAGGAAGAATGTAAGGAGAGAGATGTGACATACGCAGCTCCTCTTAAAGTTCGCGTAAGACTAATCAACAAGGAAACCGGAGAGGTTAAGGAGCAGGAAGTTTTCATGGGAGATTTCCCTCTTATGACCGAAAAAGGTACATTTATATATAATGGTGCTGAGAGAGTAGTTGTTACACAGCTGGTTCGTTCTCCGGGACCATATTACAGTGTGGAAATAGACAAGTCCAACAACAAGCTGTTTTCAGCGCAGATTATTCCTAACAGAGGAGCATGGCTGGAGTACGAGACAGACTCAAACGAAGTTATTTCAGTAAGAGTTGACCGTACAAGGAAGCAGCCTGTAACAACTCTGCTGAGAGCGCTGGGCTTTGGATCAAATCAGGAGATAATCGATATCTTCGGCGAAGATACAAGACTGATGAAGACCCTCGAAAAAGATGCTACAGACAACTTTGAAGACGGACTTAAGGAAATATACAAAAAACTGAGACCGGGCGAACCTCCGACAGTAGAAAGCGCGCAGCAGCTGCTGAATGCCCTTTTCTTTGATGCCAAGAGATATGATCTTGCCAAAGTGGGCAGATACAAATACAACAAAAAACTTGCAATAAGCACAAGACTTGCAGGTGCTACTGCGGCTGAGGACGTTATCGACCCTAACACAGGCGAGATAATCATCGAGGCAGGCGGCAGAATCGACAGAGACACCGCCCTCGTTATAGAGAACGCAGGCGTTAAAGTCGTAAATGTATATGGCATAGGCGTTGGCAGCGAAGACGAAATCACAAGAGTAATAGGCAACAACTTTGTAGACATTAAAACATATATAGAATTTGACGTTTCAGATACAAGAGTAGAACAGACAGTTTACTACCCTGTATTAAAAGAAATCCTTGCCGAAAACCAGACAGAGGATGAGATTAAGGAAGCCCTTGCGGCAAGAAGAAACGACCTGTCACCTAAGCACATTATAATAGATGACATTATCGCTTCTGTAAGCTACATTCTCAACCTGAGATTCGGTATAGGCACAGTAGACGACATAGACCATCTGGGCAACAGGAGACTGAGAACTGTAGGAGAGCTTCTCCAGAACCAGTTCAGAATAGGTCTTGCCAGAATGGAAAGAGTAGTCAAAGAAAGAATGACAACTCAGGATATAGAAGCCACAACTCCGCAGGCTCTTATGAATATAAGGCCGGTAACCGCAGCAGTTAAAGAGTTCTTCGGAAGTTCCCAGCTGTCACAGTTCATGGACCAGACAAATCCTCTGGCAGAGCTTACTCACAAGAGAAGACTGTCAGCTCTGGGACCCGGCGGACTTTCAAGAGAGAGAGCGGGCTTCGACGTAAGAGACGTACACGACTCGCATTACGGCAGAATGTGCCCTATAGAAACACCGGAAGGTCCTAACATCGGACTTATAGGTTCACTTGCAACCTACGGTATCATCAACAAATACGGATTTATCGAAACTCCGTACAGAATAGTTGACAAAGAAAAGGGTATTGTAACAGACGAGATCAGATACCTTACGGCAGATGAAGAAGAAACACTCATTATTGCACAGGCCAACGAGCCTCTGGATTCAGAAGGAAGATTTGTAAACAGAAAAGTTGCGGGACGTGGTCTCGGCGGCGAAATCGACCTTTATGACAGAGACAAGGTTGACTATATGGACGTATCGCCAAGACAGGTAGTATCGGTAGCGACAGCTATGATACCTTTCCTCGAAAACGACGACGCCAACCGTGCGCTGATGGGCTCAAACATGCAGAGACAGGCCGTACCGCTATTAGTGACAGAAGCTCCTAGAGTAGGTACAGGTATGGAATACAGAGCAGCTAAGGACTCAGGAGTTGTTACCGTTGCAAAGCATTCGGGAACAGTAGAGTTCGTAGATGCAGACAGAATAGTAGTGCTCAGAGATGACGGAACAGGCAGTGACGAATACAAGCTGCTCAAGTTCAAGAGATCAAACCAGGGCACATGCGTCAACCAGAGAAGCATAGTCTTCCACGGAGAGCACGTTGAGGCAGGCGAAGTTCTTGCAGACGGACCTTCAACCGAAAACGGTGAGGTTGCACTGGGCAAGAACCTGCTCATAGGCTTCATGACATGGGAGGGCTACAACTACGAGGACGCTATCATACTTAATGAGCGTCTCATAATGGAAGACGTACTGACTTCACTTCACATCGAAAAATACGAGTCACAGGCAAGAGACACCAAGCTGGGACCTGAAGAAATCACAAGAGACATACCTAATGTCGGCGAGGACGCGCTCAAGGACCTTGACGAAGAGGGTATCATCAGAATCGGTGCAGAGGTTAAGGCAGGAGATATACTTGTAGGCAAGGTTACTCCTAAGGGAGAAACAGAGCTGTCGGCAGAAGAGAGACTGTTAAGAGCAATCTTCGGCGAAAAGGCAAGAGAAGTAAGAGACACTTCGCTGAGAGTTCCTCACGGTGAAGCAGGTATAATTGTAGACGTTAAGATATTCTCAAGAGAAAACGGCGACGAGCTGCCTCCAGGAGTAAACAAACTGGTAAGATGCTACATCGCAACCAAGAGAAAAATCCAGGTCGGCGACAAGATGGCCGGAAGACACGGAAACAAGGGTGTTATCTCAAGAATACTTCCTGAAGAGGATATGCCGTTCCTTGAAGACGGAACTCCGCTACAGGTAATGCTTAACCCTCTGGGCGTACCGTCACGAATGAACGTAGGACAGGTGCTTGAAGTGCATCTGGGACTTGCGGCAAAGAGCAAAGACTGGTATATCTCAACACCGGTATTTGACGGCGCAACAGAAAAAGACATAATAGATCTTCTTGACGAGTGCGGCTACTCCAAGACAGGCAAGCTGCAGCTCCGTGACGGAAGATCGGGACTTCCGTTTGACAATCCTGTAACAGTAGGATACATGTATATGCTGAAGCTCCATCACCTTGTTGATGACAAGATTCATGCAAGAAGTACAGGTCCTTACTCACTGGTTACACAGCAGCCTCTGGGCGGTAAAGCGCAGTTTGGCGGACAGCGTTTCGGTGAGATGGAAGTATGGGCGCTTGAAGCTTACGGCGCTGCATATACACTTCAGGAAATACTGACAGTAAAATCCGACGACATCGTTGGCCGTGTCAAGACTTATGAAGCTATAGTCAAGGGCGAGAATATTCCTGAACCCGGCATTCCTGAATCTTTCAAGGTTCTGATTAAAGAAATGCAGAGCTTAGGCCTTGATGTCAAGGTTCTTTCAGAGAACAACGAGGAAGTCGAAATCAAAGAAGCTTCAGAATATGACGAAGCGGCAGACATCGACGGAGTAATCGACGTTGAAGCCGACAGAGCAGCAGAGGAGGAGCTTAACCAGGGCTTCACCGAAGAAGCTCCGGAGGAAGAAGACGACTTCGATGATGACTTTGGTTTTGAAGATGGTTTTGATGAAAAGCTATAGGAAAGGGGAGGTACTTCAATGAGTGAAAATACAAACAACAGCTATGAGCTGAACAATTTTGAATCACTGCAGGTAGGTCTCGCATCTACAGAAAAGATTCTGAGCTGGTCACATGGTGAAGTAACCAAGCCTGAAACTATCAACTACAGAACTCTTAAACCGGAAAAAGACGGACTTTTCTGCGAGAAGATTTTCGGACCTATGAAGGACTGGGAATGTCACTGCGGTAAATACAAGAGAATCAGATACAAGGGAATTGTATGCGACCGCTGCGGCGTAGAGGTTACAAAGGCAAAGGTAAGAAGAGAAAGAATGGGACACATCGAGCTTGCAGCTCCTGTGTCACATATCTGGTACTTCAAGGGCATACCGTCAAGAATGGGACTCATTCTTGACATGTCACCGAGAAACCTTGAAAAGATCCTGTACTTTGCAGCATATATAGTAACTGATCCGGGAGATACAGGCCTTGGCTACAAGGAAATCCTGTCCGAGAACCAGTACAGAGAAGCAAGAGAAAAATACGCAGACGGCTTCAAAGCCGCTATGGGCGCAGAGGCAGTAAAGGAACTGCTCTGCCAGATAGACCTTGACGCGCTCTCAGAGGATTTAAGAGAGAAGCTCAAAGGAGCAACAGGTCAGAAAAAAATCAGAATCGTAAGAAGACTCGAGGTTGTTGAAGCTTTAAGACTTTCAAACAACAAGCCTGAGTGGATGATAATGGACGTTATCCCTGTTATCCCTCCTGATTTAAGACCTATGGTACAGCTTGACGGTGGAAGATTTGCAACATCTGACTTAAACGACCTGTACAGAAGAGTTATAAACAGAAACAACAGATTAAAGAGACTGCTGGAGCTTGGAGCGCCTGACATTATCGTAAGAAACGAAAAAAGAATGCTTCAGGAATCAGTAGACGCCCTTATAGACAACGGCAGAAGAGGCAGACCTGTAACAGGTCCGGGATCAAGACCGCTTAAATCCCTTTCAGATATGCTCAAAGGTAAGCAGGGAAGATTCAGACAGAACCTGCTTGGTAAGCGTGTTGACTACTCAGGCCGTTCGGTAATCGTAGTAGGACCTGAACTGAGATTTTATCAGTGCGGACTTCCTAAAAAAATGGCACTTGAGCTGTTCAAGCCGTTCATTATGAAGAGACTCGTAGAGGACGGTCAGGCTCACAACATCAAGAGCGCCAAGAGAATGGTCGAAAAGGTAAGAACAGAAGTATGGGACGTACTTGAAGACGTTATCAAGGAACACCCTGTAATGCTCAACCGTGCGCCGACCCTGCACAGACTGGGAATACAGGCATTCGAACCTGTACTTGTAGAGGGTAAGGCTATCAAGCTTCACCCGCTGGTTTGTACTGCATTCAACGCCGACTTCGACGGCGACCAGATGGCGGTTCACGTACCTCTTTCAGTAGAGGCGCAGGCGGAAGCAAGATTCCTGATGCTGTCAGTAAACAACATACTGGCTCCAAAGGACGGCTCCCCTATAACAACTCCTACACAGGATATGATACTTGGTTCATACTATCTGACTCATCCGGGTGTTGAAGAAAGAAACACAGCGGCAGAGAAGGGTGACGGCAAGATATTTACCGATATGGACGAGATGCTTATGGCATATCAGACAGGTACAGTAGGTATCCACGCAAGAGTCAAAGTCAGAAGATACAAGGACGAAAACGATACAGAGGGCAGAATTATAGAGTCTACAGTAGGAAGATTTATATTCAACAAGGGAATTCCTCAGGACTTAGGCTTTGTGGACAGAACCACAGATCCGTACTCACTTGAGGTTGACTTCCTCTGCGACAAGAAAAAGCTCGGTAAGATTATCGACAAGTGCTACAGAGCACACGGAAATACAGGAACAGTTCTGATGCTTGACTACATCAAGGATACAGGTTTCCATTATTCAACCAAGGCAGCTATCACAATCAGTATTTCCGACATGGAAATCCCTGAAGAAAAAGAAACAATCATTGAAGCTGCTGAGCATCAGGTTGAAAAATACGAAAACGCATACAGAAAAGGTCTTGCATCAAGAGAAGAATGTGATGAAAAGATCATCAAGATATGGCATAAGACAACAGACGACGTTGCCGATGCTCTTATGGACTCGCTGGGAACATTAAACAACCTGTTCATAATGGCACATTCGGGAGCGAGAGGTAGTAAGAACCAGATCAGACAGATAGGCGGCATGAGAGGACTTATGGCTAAGGCCAACGGTGAAACCGTAAGAATTCCTATCAAGGCCAACTTCAGAGAGGGTCTGTCGGTACTGGATTACTTCATATCAACAAACGGCGCCAGAAAGGGTCTGGCCGATACAGCGCTTCGAACAGCCGACTCGGGTTATCTGACAAGAAGACTTGTAGACGTATCCCACAACATCATTATCAGAGAGCAGGACTGCGGTACTGATGAGGGTATCGAAGTAAGAGCTTTCAGAGATGACAAGGAAGAAATCGAAAGCCTCAAGCTGAGAATTATAGGCAGAACCGCCCTTACAGACGTATGCGATCCTAAGACAGGTGAAATCATAGTTGAACAGAATGAAGAGATTACAGAAGAAAATGCCGAAAAAATAGAAGAAGCAGGCATCGAATCAGTAGCTATCAGATCAATTATGACATGCCACAGCAGAACAGGCCTCTGCGCTAAGTGCTACGGCAGAAACCTGGCAACAGGAGAAAGCGTTAACATCGGAGAAGCTGTAGGTATCACTGCGGCGCAGTCCATCGGTGAGCCGGGTACGCAGCTTACAATGAGAACATTCCATACAGGCGGTGTAGCAGGAAGCGACATCACTCAGGGTCTTCCAAGAGTCGTAGAACTTTTCGAAGCAAGAAAACCTAAGGGTATTGCAGAAATCTGCGAAGCTGACGGTACGGTTGTTTCAATCGAAAGAAAAGGCAGCAAGAGAGAAGTCATAATCAGAGGCGATGAGGAAAGAGCATACACAGTTCCTTACGGAGCTATCCTCAAAGTCAGAGAGGGCGACTATATCCTTGCAGGAAGCCCTATAACCAAGGGACCGCTTAACCCGCACGACATACTCAGACTGAACGGCGCAGAGGGCGTATACCAGTATCTGCTCAAGGAAGTTCAGAGAGTATACAAGAATCAGGGTGTAGATATCAATGACAAACACGTTGAAGTAATTGTAAACCAGATGCTTTCAAAGTTCAAAATTGACGAATCAGGAGATACAGATCTGCTTCCGGGAGGACTTTACAGCAAATTTGAGATAGAAGAAGCTAATCAGAAGGCAATTGAAGACGGAGGAGAGCCTGCAAAGGCTGACAGAGTGCTGCTGGGTATCACCAAGGCGTCACTTGCGACAAACTCCTTCTTATCAGCGGCATCATTCCAGGAAACAACAAGAGTTCTGACAGATGCGGCTATCAAGGGCAAGAACGACAAGCTTCAGGGTCTTAAAGAAAACGTTATAATCGGTAAGCTTATTCCTGCAGGTACAGGAATGAAGAGATACAGAAACATCGAGCTGGATTACGGTGTAAATCAGGAGCTTATGGAGGCTTACGAGGCTGCACAGTATGCTGCGCAGTTTGAAGAAGAGGTCGAAGACGAGCAGCCTGAGGACATCATGGAACCGGCAGAGGATATGTTTGAAGAAGTGGAAGACGAAAGCTTCTTCGAAATGCCTGAAATCATTGAATTTGAAGATGAAGAAAACTAGAATTCAATTGACACAGACGGCACATATGTGATAAAATAATCGTTGGCTTTGGTTTTGTGCGCCTTAAATTAAGGACGGCCGGGGCCAGCGATAACTGTGTTTTTAAACCCTTGCGGTTTAAAATAGATAATTAATTGCAAACGATTTTCCCGATTAGAGAAATCGCCAGCAAGACGAGGAAAGGAGAAACAAATGCCTACTATTAATCAATTAGTACGTCAGGGTAGAACAAGCAGCGAGAAAAAGTCAACTGCACCAGCTCTTTTAAAGGGAATGAACTCAATCAAGAGAGTTGCTACTGACGGCAATTCACCTCAGAAAAGAGGAGTTTGCACATCAGTAAAGACAGTTACTCCTAAGAAGCCTAATTCAGCTCTTAGAAAAGTTGCCAGAGTTCGTCTTACTAACGGTATCGAAGTAACAGCATACATTCCTGGTATAGGTCACAACCTTCAGGAGCACAGTGTTGTACTTATCAGAGGCGGAAGAGTTAAAGACCTTCCAGGTGTAAGATACCACATCGTAAGAGGTACTCTTGATGCTGCAGGTGTTGCAGACAGAAAACAGGCTCGTTCAAAATACGGCGCTAAGAAACCTAAAAAGAAATAGGATTTAATCGGGAAATTATGCCAAGATATAATCTGACATTAACGGCCTGAAACCGCCATTCGCACGGGAGTAAAGGTCGAGTACCGAACCCAGTGCTTCCGGCAGTTCCAAAGACTGACCGGGAGAGTAACTTCCGCTTAAATCTGCCTGAGAAGAATATCTTTGGAGTATTAGGCAGTTATAGCAGAATGCGAAGAATATGAGTTAGCCCGTTTAGTACGGGCGGAAGGGAAGAAAAAATGCCAAGAAAAGGAAACGTTCCTAAAAGGGAAGTACTTCCAGATCCGGTATACGGCAGTGTTGTTGTAGCTAAGCTTATCAACAGCATTATGCTTGACGGTAAGAAAGGTGTTGCTCAGCAGATCGTTTACGATGCATTTGACAAAGTAAAAGAAACTACTGGCGAAGAACCACTGGAAGTTTTTGAAAAAGCAATGAACAACATTATGCCGGTTCTCGAAGTAAAAGCAAGAAGAGTCGGTGGTGCTAACTATCAGGTACCTATGGAAGTAAGACCTGAGAGAAGACAGACATTAGGATTAAGATGGCTTACTAAATACACAAGACTTAGAGGCGAAAAGACAATGTCTGACAGATTAGCTAAGGAAATTATGGATGCTGCTAACGAAGCAGGAGCATCAGTAAAGAAAAAAGAAGACACACACAAGATGGCAGAAGCAAACAAGGCTTTCGCTCACTACAGATTTTAATGTTGATGTGTTCAGTAAATTTTTTGATTTTAGCGAAAGGAGGCTATACACATGGCTAGAAGTTTTCCGCTGGAAAAAACTAGAAACATCGGTATAATGGCGCACATTGATGCCGGAAAAACCACTACAACTGAAAGAATACTTTTCTATACAGGCAGAACTCACAAGCTAGGTGAAACCCACGAGGGTGCTGCTACCATGGACTGGATGGAGCAGGAGCAGGAACGTGGTATTACGATAACCTCTGCAGCTACTACAGCACAATGGAAAGGCAATAGAATAAATATAATCGATACTCCGGGTCACGTTGACTTCACAGTTGAGGTAGAGAGATCACTCAGAGTATTGGATGGAGCCGTAACAGTGCTTTGCGCAAAGGGCGGGGTTGAGCCTCAGTCAGAAACTGTATGGCGTCAGGCCGAAAAGTATGGCGTACCAAGAATGATATTCGTAAACAAAATGGATATTATGGGCGCAGACTTCTACAGAGTCGTAGGTATGGTTAAGGACAGATTAAAAGCAAATGCTGTTCCTATCCAGCTTCCGATCGGTTCAGAAGAAACCTTTATAGGTATCATTGACCTGATTAATATGGAAGCCGAAATCTACAAGGACGACCTGGGTAAGGAATACGAAAAGGCAGAGATTCCTGAAGACCTAAAGAAAGTTTCACAGGAATGGCGTGACAAGCTGCTGGAAGCTGTTGCAGAAGGCAGTGAAGAGCTTATGATGAAATACCTTGAGGGTGAAGAGTTTACAACTAAGGAAATCAAAGACACCATAAGAAAAATGACTATAGCAGGAGAAATGGTTCCTGTAACCTGCGGTTCCGCTTACAGAAACAAGGGAGTTCAGCTTATGCTGGACGCGGTTGTCGACTTTATGCCGTCACCGCTTGACATACCTCCTATCAAGGGTGTTATCCCCGGCAGAGATGAAGAAGCGGAAAGACCTGCAGATGACAAAGGTCCTTTTGCAGCACTTGCGTTTAAGATTATGGCTGATCCATTTGTCGGAAAGCTTGCTTTCTTCAGAGTTTATTCCGGAACTTTAAAATCAGGTTCCTATGTATATAACTCAACTAAAGGCAAAAAAGAAAGAATCGGAAGAATTCTTCAGATGCATGCCAATAAGAGAGAGGAAATCGACGAAGTATATTCAGGCGATATCGCTGCTGCAGTAGGTCTCAAGGACACTACTACAGGTGATACACTTTGCGATGAGAAGAAAGAAATAATTCTTGAATCTATGGAATTCCCTGATCCTGTAATAGAAATAGCTATCGAGCCGAAAACTAAGGCAGGACAGGAAAAGATGGGTATAGCGCTGGCTAAGCTGGCAGAAGAAGACCCTACATTCAAAACTTATACAAACGAAGATACAGGACAGACAATTATAGCAGGTATGGGAGAACTCCACCTTGAGATAATTGTTGACAGACTTCTCCGTGAGTTCAAGGTTGAAGCCAATGTAGGTAAGCCTCAGGTTTCATACAAAGAAACAGTTACAGGCACTGCAGATGTTGACCACAAGTATGCTAAGCAGAGCGGTGGTCACGGTCAGTACGGTCACGTTAAGATTAAGCTCAGCCCTACAGAGCCTGGTGAAGGATTTAAGTTTACCAACTCAATTGTCGGCGGAGCTATTCCTAAGGAATACATTCCTAAGATTGAAGACGGAATTAAAGAAGCTATGGAATCAGGTCCTATAGCAGGATATCAGGTTGTCGATGTGGCTGTTGAGCTGTATGATGGTTCATATCACGAAGTTGACTCATCAGAAATGGCATTCAAGATTGCTGCATCAATGGCGTTCAGAGAAGCTGCCAAGAAAGCAAATCCTGTACTGCTTGAGCCTGTATTCAAGGTAGAGGTTACAGTTCCTGAAGAATATATGGGAGATGTAATCGGAGATATCAGTTCAAGACGAGGCAGAATTGAGGGGTCTGATATGAACAACGGAGCTGTTGCTGTCAGAGGATATGTACCTCTTTCAGAAATGTTCGGTTATGCGACAGACCTGCGTTCAAAGACTCAGGGCCGAGGCGTATATGTAATGCAGTTCGACCACTTTGAAAAACTGCCTGACAACCTTATAGAGAAAATTAACAAATAAATGTTAAGGTAACAAAAAGGAGAAATAAAATGGCAAAAGCTAAATTTGAAAGAACAAAACCGCATGTAAACATCGGAACAATCGGTCACGTAGACCACGGTAAG
>CAKQOW010000031.1 GCA_934256595.1 uncultured Clostridia bacterium | reverse complement strand
CTTTGTACAATAAAATGTACAGACCACCCATAAAGTTAAAGGGTGGTCTGTACCACTAAAAAAGTTAAAGAGCCTTTAATTATTCAAAAGAATGTGAATATAGGTTAAGTTCTTGAAAAACGGCAATATATTAATTATAATTAGTTTGACGCATGTCAGAAATTATAATGTTTTTTTGCACAGGAGAGATAATAAATCAGAAAGGGCGCAGAGTATTGAAAAACAGCAGAGGAATATACAGACCGATATTGATAATAACGCTTGCATTGCTGCAGCTTGTAATGCTGTGCGGCTGCGCGCATCAGAAACCCGAGGACAGCGGGATCAGCAGCAGACCGAAGATGATAATAGGCTGTGACAACTATGAACCGTACAACTATATCAGCGAGACAGGTGGATTTACAGGTGTGGATGTGGATATTGCAAGAGAGGCTCTTTCCCGCATGGGATATGAGCCGGTATTTAAACAGATAATATGGGAAAACAAAGACGATTATCTTGAGGACGGCAGCATTGACTGCCTGTGGGGCTGCTTTACAATGACGGGACGTGAAGACCGGTATCAGTGGACCTGTCCGTACCTTTACAGCCGACAGATGGTAGTCGTAAGAGCAGACAGTAGTATCAGCAGGCTGTCAGAACTGAGAAACAAGCGTATTGCGGTACAGGCGACCTCAAAGCCGGAGGAGATATTTCTTGAAGGAAGCAATAAGCATATTCCGAAACCTGAAATGGTATACAGCTTCTCGACGATGGATGAGGTGTACGCGTGTCTTCGCAAGGGCTATGCAGATGCCATATGCGGCCACGAAAGCGCTCTTGATTCTCTGATCAGAACCTCACCGGCCGATTACCGCAAACTAAGAGAGAGCGTCTACAAATCAGAAATAGGCGTTGCATTCAGCAAAGACTTTAACAGCGGTATCGTTGACAGACTTTCGGAGACGCTTACAGAGATGAAAAACGACGGTACCATAGCAGATATAGCAGAGAAATACAGCATGGACAAAGATGTGCTTCCGGAGGTGACAGACAAATGACTTCCGGAATGAAACAAACAAAGAACAAAAATATTATTAAAATAATCGTTACTGCCGTTGCTGCCGGCATACTGCTGTTTACAGGAGTGCATATAGCTCTTACCAATCAGGCGATCAGGGATGCCCGGGAGTTTACGGGACAGACTCTCGAATTTTTGGATAATCGTGTCACAGAATACAAAAATAACGTTACAAATGACAAAATCAAGAGCCTTATCAGGCTGCTGGACAAAACCGTCGAGCTTGTGGAGATTCTTGATTACGACAGAACCTATACGGCAGACAGACTGAAACGGTACGCTCATGAGCAAAGACTTTCAGGTATTGCTGTTCTCGACGAAAACCTTGAAATCGTAATGAAGACTCAAGGAAGTTACGAGAAGGAGTTCTTCATAGAAACTCTCGGGACTGAAGAACTTGCCAAGATAGTCAGATTCAAAGAGGCGTCATACATGCACCGCATAGGAGAAGGCGATGATTCGGTTGATATGGCAGTGGTATCAAGGCGTGACAGGCCCGGCGCTGTTGTGTGCTACAAAACATACAATTCGATTACAACAGGTGTGAACGATATAACTCTTGACACAATGTTTCAGGGTACGGTTTTCAAGAGAGACGGTATTATCGCAGTCAGTGACGGAGATACGATTCTTGCTTCAAACAGAGACCTCCTTATAGGCAAATCAGTTAAAGAGGCTAAATCACTGTACAGCGGGAGTTTTAAAAAGAGAGATAACGGACTGATAAAATTAACCGACAGCAAAGGCAGCCACTGGTACGGCAATCAGCAGAAACTCGGAGAATACACTCTGTCGGCGTTTTTCCCTGCTTCGAGGATATTCATGACCAGGTTTATGGTAATGGCTGTAACTGTGACGGTATATATAGTTTTATGGCTTATATTTATTACTCTGACTGCATTTGCAGGACGAAGAAATCTCCGCAAAGCAGCAAAAAATATAAGGACAATAGAATCCATAGGCCGTATATATATGACGATTATAGAAACCTCGCTGGCAGACGGCAGCATAACTGTTCTGAAGCCGTCAGGAACAGGCGACAGAATGAGAGAGGATTTCAGGAATATAGAAGATGTAGGCGCTGCAGTATATGAGAGTATTCCGGAGGAGGACATCAGAGAGGCCGTAAAAGAATTCTGGGATTATACCACACTTGAAAAAAGACTTGAAGACAAAGACTTTCTTGATATAAGCTTCAGAAATAATGACGGAGAGTGGATTTTGCTTGAAATAATACCGCAGTACCGAAACATATACGATCAGGCTGAAACAGTTCTTTATCTGTCCAGAGATATTTCAGAAGACAAAAAGAAAGAAATCGAATATCAGAACAGACTCCGCAGCGCCGTTGATGAGGCTCAGCGCGCCAGTATTGCAAAGACCGATTTCCTGAGAAGGATGAGCCACGACATCAAAACTCCGATAAACGGAATACGGGGCATGCTGGAAATCGCAGAGCATTATCCTGATGATCCCGAAAAACAAAAGGAATGCCGCAGCAAAGTAAGACAGACTTCAGGCTTCCTGCTGGAGCTTGTAAACTGTGTGCTTGATATGAACAAACTTGAATCCGGCAAAATAAAGCTCGATGAGAAACCGTTTAATCTTGCGGAGTTTATGGACGAAATGGAAACAGTAGCGGAGATACAGGCAAAAGAATCAGGAGTCGAATATATCAGCAGAGGAATCAGAGCAGAGCATATGAACCTTATAGGCAGCCCTATGCACCTGAGACAGATACTGCAGAATCTCATAACAAATGCCATTAAATATAACAGGACAGGAGGCTATGTTGCTGTTTCCTGTATAGAAACAGACACAGACGGGGAGAATACAGAAGTCGAATTTGTCTGTGAAGACAATGGCATAGGTATGAGCGAAAGCTTTCAGGAGCGCGCTTTTGAAGCCTTCGAACAGGAAAATACGGATGCGCGCACCATGTATACCGGTACGGGACTTGGCCTTGCAATATCAAAAGAACTGACAGAGGCTATGGGAGGCACCATAAATCTTGAAAGCAAGCTGGGCAGAGGCACACGATTTACGGTAAAAATGCCTTTCCGCATAAATACGGAGACAGAGCACAGGGAGCATGAGAACAGCCCCGGCAGTATAGAAGGCGTGCGTATTCTTCTGGTTGAGGACAATGATATCAATATGGAGATTGCAGAGTTTATACTCACGAGCAAAGGGGCAGAGGTGACAACGGCCTGCAACGGTCTTGAAGCAATCGATAAATTTGAAGCCTCAGAGCCGGGATATTTTGATCTTGTACTTATGGATATCATGATGCCTGTGATGGACGGCCTTGAAGCAGCAGGGCGCATACGGACCATGAAGCGCAGCGATGCTGCCGATGTACCTATTTTTGCAATGACTGCAAATGCGTTTTCAGATGATGCGCAAAGAAGCAGACAGGCAGGAATGAACGAACATCTGGCCAAGCCGCTGGATTCAGAGGCTCTTGTGAAAATGATTTTAAAATACACTAACAAAGGCTGAATTTACGGGATTGGTATTGAATATGAGATGACATAGTGCTACAATAAGCAATGTAGGACTTATTAATTCAATAAGTATAAATCAGGGCTTTTCAGTATAATCACCGGTTTTGCGGTGTGTTTAGTGCGGTGCTCCCGTCGCATTATATGATAAAAAAGGGGGGGGTAAAGCCTGTTAAGAACGCTGATTGAGGTTTGTATGAACACTGTTAAAAACATCTTAATAGCAGATGACTCCGAAATGAACAGGCAGATGCTTGCAGATATTCTCGGAGACGAATATGAATATCTGTATGCGGCAGACGGTCAGGAGGCTATAGATATGCTGGCCAGAGGCACAGACGTTGATCTTATGCTGCTGGACATCAATATGCCGAATATGAACGGTTTTGAAGTACTGGATATTATGGAGAGGAGATGCTGGCTGGATGAGATTCCGGTTATAGTTATATCCTCGGAGAGCGATACTTTATTCGTTCGGCGTGCATACAATCTCGGCGCTACGGATTATATAGCAAGGCCTTTCGATGCAGCTGTCGTGCAGCGCAGGGTGGAGAATACCCTCAGACTGTATACGCGTCAGAAGAATCTTGTTCAGATGGTTGAAACACAGGTATATGAACGCGAAAAAGTAAGCAGCACCATGATTAATTTCCTGAGTCATGTAATAGAATTCAAAAACAATGAGTCGGGAGCCCATATACTTCATGTCAGAACAATCACCAATATGCTGCTTCATCAGCTGGTGAAGCTGACAGACAAATATTCTCTCTCAGAGTCGGATATAGCAGCGATTTCGACATTGTCGGCGCTGCATGATATCGGCAAGATAGCCATACCTGATAATATCCTTAACAAACCCGGCAAGCTTACCGCAGAGGAATGGGAGATTATGAAGAAACATTCCGAGCTGGGAGAAACCATGCTTAGCGAAGTCCCCGCAAATCCCGACGATCCGCTTGTAGCCGCTGCATATGGAATCTGCAGATGGCATCATGAGCGATGGGATGGCGGAGGATATCCTGACGGACTTGCAGGAGACGAGATACCGATTTCTGCGCAGGTTGTTGCGATGGCAGATGTTTATGATGCGCTCACCGGTATACGCTGCTACAAAGACGCAGTACCGCATGATAAGGCTATAGAGATGATATGCGCAGGAGAATGCGGAGAATTCAATCCGCTGCTTATTCACTGCCTTAAAACCATTGCCGGAAAACTTGATGAATCTCTTCTCAAAGAACAGGAGAATTTCGATTATAAAGATGAAGCGCATCGTGTTGCAGAAGAAATGCTGGAGAACAAGTCTCTGCTGCTCGATTACAGAACCCGCAGACTGCTGATGTGGGAGCAGGCCAGGAGCCGTTTTTATGCAAACATATGCGGAGGCATACAGTTTGAGTATGACCGCTATGCCAACAATATTGTATATACCAGCTGGTACGAAGGCGATACCCCAAAGAGCAAACTGATTCGTTTGTCGGACGGGGATGATATAGAGCTGATTTCAGAAAATGACATGGCAGAGCTTCTCAAAAGGCTCAAGACTACAACAAGAGAAGAACCGCAGATCACGATGAATGTCCTTATACCCGTTGCCGGCAATATGCGCTGGCACAGACTGACCGCTATGACTTTGTGGTCATCGAGAATTGCAGAATATGCAGGTGTGCTGGGACAGCTTACCGATGTGCATGATGAACTTATAAAAAAGAGAGAGAAAGGAAAACTATGAATTTAAAGGAGTTTTATGAGGTTTCAGGCGGAGATTATGAGGCCACTGTCCAGAGAATCCGGAATGAAGACATGCTCAAAAAATTCGTAATGAAATATGCAGCGGATCCTTCATATTCAAATCTTACAGCGGCTGTTGCGGACAAAGACTGGGAAACTGCTTTCAGATCTGTTCATACCATCAAGGGTATTGCGCAGAATCTGGGTTTTGACAGACTTCAGACTGCGGCAGAGCTTCTTACGGAAGACCTGCGCGGACCGTCAGAACTGTCATCCGAAAAATTACTAGAGGATGTGAGCGTCTGTCACGCTGAGATTATAGATGCGATTAAGGCTCTTGAGGATTAGGAATATAAACTCACCGGTTCAGTGGTGAGAGCTTAAACAGATATATGAACGCCCTGATGTGAAGTCAGGGTGTTTTTAATGAGGTTTTTACGTTGACAGGTGACAGCCTGTCACTTATAATATAAATACTGATTTCGGAGACAGGAGAATACATATGCCAAGCAGCAGATTTTTCAAACTTCCGGATGAAAAACGAAGCAAGATACTTAGCGCGGTACATTCCGAGCTTGCGGAGTTTCCGGTCGATGAGCTTTCGATAAACAGAATAATACACAGCGCAGATATCTCAAGAGGCAGCTTCTATCAGTATTTTGAAGATAAGGACGACCTGCTGGAGTATGTTTTTTCAGATTTCAGACAGGTTATGACCAAGGAGATAAAGGACAGCATAGAGCAGAATCAGGGCGATATGTTCGAGGTGGGTATGGAGATACTCGAAAAAATAGTTGCAATGGGCAGCCGGGAAGAAAACCGCAGGACTTTTGTCAATGTGTTTTCGTATGTCAAGGTTGCGCAGAGCAGCCTCGAAAGAGTGATTGCAGATGAAGAAGCACTGGTGGACGGATTTGTGAGATACATTGACAGAAGCAGGCTTAAATTCACATCTGATGAAGAGGTCAGAGAGCTTATGAAGCTGGGGCTTGCGCTGTTCAAAGACAGTGTGTGCAGATGCTTTGCGGATATAGACAATGCGCCTGCAATTATGGAGACTTTCAGGAAACGCATTGAAATCATAAAATACGGGGCGTGGAAACAGAGTTAAAACAGAAAGGAAAGTTTATGTCAAAATTCAGTGTTAAAAAACCGATGACAGTATTTGTGGCGGTAATCCTTGTGATAGTGCTGGGAGTGGTTTCGCTTGTTAAAATGACGCCGGACCTTATGCCTAACATAGATATGCCGTATGTAATAGTAATAACCACATATCCGGGGGCTACACCTGAGGAGGTTGAGGAAACTGTTTCAAAACCTATGGAAAAAAGCCTTTCAACCCTCGAAAACATTGAAAATGTGCAGTCGATATCAAATGCCAATTATTCGATGGTGGTGCTGGAGTTTAACAAGAAAGTCAATATGGATACGGTATCCGTTGACATACTTCAGAATGTAAATCTCATATCCTACTCGTGGGACGATACTGTAGGATCACCTACTATTATGAAGATAAATCCGTCGATGATACCTGTAAATGTGGCGGCTGTCAGCATGGAGGGAAGCACACAGGAAGAGCTTTCAAGATTTGTTGAAGATGAGCTTATGAACAGGCTTGAGGGAACTGCAGGTGTTGCAGGCATAGACTCCTCCGGTATGCTTAAATCTGATATAAGTGTGAATATAAGCCAGGACAAGATAGATAAAATAAACAATAAAATACTTGCCTCTGTAAACAGTGAGCTTGCGGCTGCAAGCAGCGAGCTGCAGTCAGGCAGAAAACAGGTTGCAAAGGCACAGGCGGAGCTTAACAAGAAAAAGGAAGAGTTTACAGCAGGTAAGGACGAGGCATACGATCAGCTTTCGGAAGCTGCTGCCTCCCTTGATGCAGCTCAGGCGCAGGCAAGTGCTTTTGCAACTCAGATAAATATACTTGAGGGGACTAAACAGGCGCTTGAAGCGCAGCTTGCTTCAGGACTTTTAGATGAAACTCAGACTCAGCAGATGAAGTCACAGCTTGCTGATGTCAATTCACAGCTGACGGTTCTGAACAAGAGCAGCAAAGAGGCTGATAGCACAGTAGAGCAGCTCAAAAAAGCATACAAGCAGGCAGAGAGAGGCTCATATACAGCTATTGAAAAATTCCAGAGTGCAGGCTCTCAGCTTGACAGCGCTCAGAGTGCAATAGACAGCTCCAAGTCCCAGCTTGACAGCGCGCTTTCACAGCTTAATTCTTCAAGAGATGCAGCTCTTGCCAAGGCTGATATAGGTGAGGCCCTTACAGTGGATACTGTTTCCCAGCTTCTCAGCGCCCAGAATTTCTCAATGCCTGCGGGTTATGTGGCGCTTGGAGAAACCAAGTATCTTGTAAGTGTGGGAGACAAGATAGATTCACTCAAAGAAATAAAGAATATGGTACTGTTTGATACAGGAGTTGATTCCGTAGGTACTGTATGTGTAGGTGATGTTGCGGACGTTTTCAGGTCTGACAACGGCGACAGCATATATGCTAAGATAAACGGAAATGACGGAGTGCTTCTGTCGTTTTCAAAGCAGTCGAATTATGCAACAGCAGATGTATGTGACAATATAGCTGATAAATTTACCGAGCTTGAAGCAGAATATGACGGACTTAAATTCACATCAATGATGGATCAGGGCGAATACATAAGCCTTATTATCAGGTCAATAATGCAGAGCCTGCTGCTTGGCGCGGTGTTTGCGATTCTGGTACTGCTGCTGTTTTTAAGACATATAAAATCGACACTGATTACCATTTTCTCAATACCTGTGAGCATCATATTTGCCATAGTGCTTATGTATTTTTCGGGTATATCGCTTAATATGATATCGCTTTCAGGTCTTGCGGTTGCAGTGGGAATGCTGGTGGACAATTCAATAGTGGTAATTGAAAACACCCTGAGGCTGCGGCGTGAGGGAGTGCCGCCTGCAAAAGCGGCTATTGCCGGAGCAGGGCAGGTTGGAGGCGCGATAACCGCTTCTACAATTACAACTGTATGTGTATTTGTCCCTATTATATTTACAGACGGAATAACAAGAGATCTGTTCTCGGATATGGCTCTTACAATAGGCTATTCGCTGTTTGCCAGCCTTATAGTTGCAATGACACTTGTTCCTGCAATGTCTGCAAACCTTCTGGCAGGACCGGTGCCGGAGGAAAAGACAGGCTTCAAGGGCTTCCTCAGAAGATATACAGGAGTTTTAAAATGGTCGCTGAAGCACAGAGCGCTGGTACTGATATGCGCGCTTTTGCTGCTTGTTTTCAGCGTGGCGGCAGTTTTAGTAAAAGGATTCACATTTGTTCCCGATATGACCTCTCCGCAGATGCAGGTTAATATACAGATGCCTGAGGGTACGGAGCTTGAAGAAACCATGGCTGCGGCAGATGAAGTTATGGACAGAGTGCTTGAAATAGATGACGTTCAGGACGCAGGAGCGCTGCTTTCAAACGGCAGCTCTTACGGTATGTCCTTTGCAGACGATGAAACTCCTACAGCAGTTATGATGTATGTGCTGCTTGATGAGAATATGAAGCGTACAAGTCAGGAAGTGGCAGATGAGATTAACAGCAAATGCGCTGATATTGACGGCGAGGTTGAGGCCCTTGGCGGTTCATCTATGATGACCTCATATATGGACTCTATGGGAGGCTCAGGCGTGTCTGTAAATGTTTTCTGTGACGATACAGATAAGCTTCAGCAGGCTGCGGCGGATATTGCGGATATCATAAGTGATACAGAGGGCATCGTAACTGTTGAAAACGGTATAGAAGATGCAGACCCTGAAATACATTTCACAGTAGATAAGAAAAAGGCTATGAAGTACAATCTGACGGTTGCTCAGGTATATCAGGAAATATCAAAGGCTCTGTCGGGTGAAAAAACGGCAACCTCTGTTAAATGGCAGGGAGATGATTATGATGTTATAGTAGAGGGCGCGGACGCTTCGGAGCTTACGCCGAAATTTATCAAAAACTATAAGTTTAAGGTGCAGGACAGCGACGGCAATGAAAAAACTGTAAAGCTCAAGGATATTGCAGAGGTCGAAGACAAGACCACAATGCACTCGATAAACAGAATGAATCAGGAAACCTATCTGACAGTTAAGGGTGAAATTGATGACAATCACAATGTTACTCTGACTACAGATGAGGTTATGAAGAATATCGATGAGAAATATGACTGCCCTGAAGATGTGACCTATGAGTCAAGCGGACTTTCCGAAACAATATATGATGCAATGAAAGATCTGGTACTGATGATGCTGCTGGGCATAATTATGATATATCTTGTAATGGTGGCGCAGTTCCAGTCGCTTAAATCACCGTTTATAATTATGTTTACAATTCCGCTGGCATTTACAGGCGGCCTGCTGGCGCTGCTTGTAACCGGCAAGGAGATAAGCATTATCGCCATGATTGGTTTTGTAATGCTTGCAGGTATAATTGTAAATAACGGTATTGTGCTGGTGGACTACATCAATCAGCTGAGAGCAAAGGGCACTGCCAAGAGAAAGGCTATTATTGAGGCGGGCAGGACAAGAATGAGACCTGTACTTATGACAAGCCTTACCACTGTGCTGGGACTTTCGGTAATGGCGGCAGGTAAGACTGCGGGAACTGATATGATGCAGCCTGTGGCACTTGTATGCATAGGCGGTCTTATCTATGCGACAGCGCTTACGCTGATAGTCGTGCCTGTACTGTATGACCTTTTCAACGGAGAAAAATACAAGGCAAGAAAAGAAGAGGATCTTGATATAAGCGGAATATGAGAATATGGAGCAGGAGGCGAATAAGCACCTGCTCTTTGTATCAAACTGATAAAATATATCAATTTGATACAAAGTTGATATTGACATGATATCGGCTAATCAATAAAATATATATTATCATTAATTATTACAGGTGAACACATATGAGAAAAGAAAGACTTTCAGCTATAGAAGAATATATCAATGCCAACGGTTTCGTAACTATGGACAGAATCTGCGAGGAGTTTGGAATTGCGCTGCCTACAGTCCGCAAGGATATAGCGGAGCTTGCAGGCGCAGGGCAGATAGAAAAGGTATACGGCGGTGTCAAGCCTATCGACAGAGACAAAAGAAATATGCATATGTTTGAGACCCGCAAGTCCGTCAATACAGAGAAGAAGCATATTATTGCGAGTAAAGCGGCAGAGATTATCAGTGATAATGACATTATATACATAGATTCCGGAACTACTGTGGGCGGTATTATAGACTGCATAGGAGACAGGCACGTTACAATTATAACATGCAATCTGGCCGCAGTCCTTGCTGCCGCTAACTATGACAATATAGAGGTATATGCACTGGGCGGCAAGCTCAACAAGGAAATCTTTGCAATAGAGAATATGTTTCCCTTTGAGTTTCTGAGAAATTTTAATATAGACAAGGCGTTTATGGCATCTACGGGATACAGCATCGAGGGCGGTGTTGCGCAGGATTCGCCAAGTGAGTGTGATATCAAGAGATTTATACTCAGCATTTCCACAGAGGTTTATCTGACAATAGACAGCAGTAAGATAGGCAGGAAAGCTCTGGTTAAGTATGCAGAGGCGGACGAGATACGAAATATAATTACGGACGATGATATTCCTGAGAAGTACAGAGAATATTTCAGGGAAAGAAATCTCAAAATATTATAGAAGTTATATATATTTTATATTAAATTTATATAAAATTGTTGACAAACAGAAATTTAAGAGTTATACTAACACAGTAAATAGACCAACTTTACAGTCTGGGGTTATTGGGTTCTCCTTTGTATATATTTACATAGAACTTATAAAGCCATTGTAAACGATAGTAATTCCAGACTGCCATTTCAGATTATAATTGTTACCGAGAGAGCTGACTGACCACAGCTCTCTCGATTTTTTTGGTGCATTCTTCTGAAATGCACCTTTTTAAGTACATTGATTATGATATTATATTTACAGCAGCCGGAACAGACAGGGTGATAAGAGGCGTGTAGAGGAGTATGATTGTAAAATTCCTGAGAGATGAAGGTTAATGTCGAAAATTGTAACACAATGTCACATAAACCGGCAGTGATTAATATTGTCCGGGCAATGAGGAGGATTGTTATGTGTGAATATGATGACAAGAGAGGGAACTGTGAGGATAATATCCTGATTAATGTAGAGATTGAGGATGAAGCAGAGGCCAAAAGGAAGCAGGATGATGAGGATTTGTTTGATCTGTTTATACTGAATGAGTTTTTTGACCTGTAGGGATGACTATTGACTACGCAATGCGGGAAATTGAAGCCAAAAACAAAACCTTGAAAAATATTTTGCTTAAAAATTATGCAAATCAGGACTTCTGCCAGTATTGTAAAAACCATAGTCGAGGTACTTAAACTACTTGAGAATTGTAGAGTTTATGATCTCTGCCGCGGGTGTTGTGTCATAATAGTGACAGTGGCAAACAGTCTGGGAAATATAAGGGATTTTGAACTTGTACCAAAGTTAAAAACTGAAAAATATAGTTGGTGTACTGTTTAGAGTTGCTATTATATAATATTTGTTGTAACCGGCACATCACACCAAAGGAGGAGCCGATATGTCTAAAATTAAAAAGGATACTATAGAAGCAAAAGGTGTTGAAATTCAAGTTTACACAGAAGACTTCAAGAATGATTATATTAGTTTGACAGATATTGCAAGATATAAAAATTCTGAAGAGCCTAATGTAGTTGTTGCAAATTGGATGAGAAACTATAACACCATAGAATATTTGGGTATATGGGAGCAATTAAACAATCCAGAATTTAAACCCATCGAATTCGAGGGGTTTTTACAAGAAGCAGGTAGTAATGCTTTTACATTATCTCCAAAGAAATGGACAGAAAGCACTAACGCGACAGGTCTATTTGTCAAAGTCGGAAGAGGTGGCGGCACATTCGCCCATAAAGATATAGCTTTTAAATTTGCTTCATGGATTTCAGCTGAGTTTGAACTATATATTATTAAAGATTATCAAAGACTAAAAGAAGATGAAAATTCTAAATTGTCGCTTGGCTGGAACTTAAACAGAGAAATTTCAAAGATTAACTATAAGATTCATACTGATGCAATTAAAGAATATTTATTAAAAGATCTAACAAATGAGCAGTTAGCATACAAATATGCAAGTGAAGCAGATATGTTAAATGTTGCTTTGTTTAATAAAAGAGCGAAACAGTGGCGTGATGAAAATCCGGATTTAAAAGGCAATGTACGAGATTATGCAAGCCTAAACGAACTTTTAGTTCTGGCTAATATGGAAAGTTATAATGCTGTTTTAATCAGTAAAGGTTTAAGTCAAAAAGATAGAATGATTGAATTAAGAAGTCTGGCCAGAACACAACTCACATCACTTAACAAGTTAAATCATGAAGTTTTAAATAGATTAGAAGATAAAAACAAGTAATGTCATGAATATGAGATTGTTATTAAGAATCATATTATTTTCAATAACACTTATTCTTTCAATATACTTAACAGCTTTTTCTAAGCGTTTGGGTAACCAAACTTAATCGAAGGGGCTGATAATTAAAAAACTGCATGAGTTTTTTGACTTGTAGCGATAGGGAAACAACCGGAACAGGGAGGCTGCTTCCGCTTTTAGGTGGATTAAATTAATAGAAAAACTTTTACTGATTTCAGGGTTTCGTTTTTTGTCAAGTGGTATGCTGTAAATGTTTAAATATCAACGGATCAATGAAATTACAGAAAAAATTAAAAAAGGAATTGACTGTAAAAACGGGGTGTGCTAGAATGGTAGCATAGAAAAATTGTAAAGACGCACAGATAAGCCGTTTAGGCTGAATTAATTTTCAGCTTAGACGGTTTTTTACTGTGCGTTTTTTGCTTTCTAAAAACTAAGGAAAAGGAGAAAAAATGAGTAAGAAGAAGCGGATTGAGAAAAAACGAATTAAGAAAAAACAAAATGAAAGCGCACAGAACAAGGAAGAGTTAATACCTTTTACAAACGATTTCATCTTTGCGCTGGTAATGAGGGATCCTGATATCTGCAAAGGAATTGCAGAACTAATAATTCCTAATGAGGAAATAGGCGAGGTGAAAATAGCAACGTCAGAGAATTCTTCGCCTGATGAAAAAAACGAAAAAGATGAGCTTGAGATAGCGCTGCAGGCATGTCTTGATTTCGGTAAAGATATGCGGGGAGTCAGGTTTGACGCATATGTGAAAACTGCAGATAAATGGATTGATATTGAAATGCAGACAACCAATAAGCATGATCTTGAAAAAAGAAGCAGGTATTATCAGGCTCTTATGGATATTGACTGCCTTGAAAAAGGCGGCAAATTCAAAGATCTTAAAAACACCTATGTGGTATTCATCTGCACATTTGACTATCTGGGGCTTGGCGAACCTATGTATGTTGTAGAAAGCTATATTCGCAAGAATGACTTGCATTTTAATGACGGGACAAGTAAAATATTGTTGAACACAAAATGCTCTCCGGACAAGGTGCCGGAGAAGCTGAGGGCATTTTATGCATATATAAATGATCCGACCAAGGTAGGAAACAAACTGATTGAAGGTATTGATGAGCGTGTTAAAAAATATAACACAAAGGAAACTGAAAAACTGCCACGAGCTAAAGCTCTGCAGTTGCTGTATTTGACCTACCAGCAATTCGCATAGCTCATTGGGTTAGGTCATAATGGAGGGAGAAGCTGGTGACATTGGAATATATGATTGCTGAAGCAAAAGAGGAAGGTCTTGCAGAGGGCGAGGTTTCCGGTAGAGCTGCAGAAAAATTGGATATGGCTAAGGCGATGAGGTCTGAGAATATTGATATAGAAACCATAATTAAGGTTTCAGGACTGACTAAAGAGGAAATAGACAGCTTATAACTGCATTAGTCAGGGTGTTTCTCCAGAGAGGCCTATCAGCAGTGAACTGAACTGCGGTGCGCCGGTTTGTATTGACCTGCGTTAATTAAAAATCGGGATTAGGGTGTATTTCTTTTGGAATGCACCTTTTTAAGTACATTGATTATGATATTATATTTACAGCAGCCGGAACAGACAGGGTGATAAGAGGCGTGTAGAGGAGTATGATTGTAAAATTCCTGAGAGATGAAGGTTAATGTCGAAAATTGTAACACAATGTCACATAAACCGGCAGTGATTAATATTGTCCGGGCAATGAGGAGGATTGTTATGTGTGAATATGATGACAAGAGAGGGAACTGTGAGGATAATATCCTGATTAATGTAGAGATTGAGGATGAAGCAGAGGCCAAAAGGAAGCAGGATGATGAGGATTTGTTTGATCTGTTTATACTGAATGAGTTTTTTGATCTGTAGGGATAGGGAAACAACTGGAACAATGAGGGTAAAAACTTGAATATTTTAGTATATAGGGGTATAATGTATGTAAATATTTTGTAAAAGGTAATGAATAAGTCTATTAACTGAGGAAAACCAAATGATTACATTAGATTACTACAACAACAATGCTGAATTATTCATCTGTGATACTAAAGATGTTGAATTCAGCGATATACAGAAAGAATTTGTATCATATCTGCCACCTTGTTCAGATATTTTAGATCTGGGCTGCGGCTCCGGGCGTGACTCAATGACATTTATGAAAATGGGATATAATGTGACTCCGGCAGACGGATCAGAAAAACTCTGTGAAATGACATCAGAGTATCTTGGCATACCTGTAAAACATATGCTGTTTCAGGAGCTCGATGAGCAGGGTAGCTATGATGGTGTGTGGGCCTGCGCCAGTATACTTCACCTTAAACACAGTGAGCTTCCTGATGTGATAGACAGGATAATTAAATCACTTAAACAAGGTGGGTTTTTTTATGCTTCTTTTAAATACGGAGATTTTGAAGGAGACAGAAACGGCAGATACTATACTGATATGAATGAGGCAAGATGGGAAGCCTTAATGAACCTTAACAAGGAGCTTGTAACCCGAAAGATATGGATTACAGGTGATGTCAGGGCAGGGCGTGAAAATGAGAAATGGTTTAATGTTATAGCTGTTAAAAATAAAAGAGACTGATTATGGCAAATCTGAAAAACGAGGGATATGAACTGGCTGAGAGCTGTACATATTCAAACGGCGGCAGAAGTGAATATTATGTTAAGGGAGGTACAGCCGTTATCATTGACTATGATATATGCAGAGTGAATGATGATAAGGCTGCTTTTCCTTATTCTCTGATTACCGAAAAACAGAACGCATATATGAAAGCCTATAACAAGGTATACAGATTTCTGGCAGAGGATATAAAGCAGGCCGTTATATACGAAAGTCATCAGCCTGATGGAGAGGACTTTGATGCCAAAGCACCTGACAGAGGTGATACTGCTGAGCCTTCACCTCTTGAAATGCTGTTTGAAGACAGCTTCACAGCCGTATACGGCGCTGACAGTATTAAGTATCTGAACAGGGAATACAGCATATCGGATTTCGAGGGAAACAACTATTTTCTTGACTACTATATCAGCACAGCCTCAGGAAATATAGCTGTAGAGGAAAACGGAGTAACTTATCATCACCCTCAGATCATAGGGGCTGACAGATACCGCAGACAGCTTTACAAGCAGAATCTTTGTACGAAATGGAATATCAGACTGTACAGGTTTTCTACAGAGGACTGCCGGTTTAAAGATAAAATGGAAGATGATATCCGTACCTTTATAGGCGACAGCTGCGACAGTTTTGAAGCAAGCGGACTCATAGCAGCCAGAGAGGTTGCTTTGTATGAGCATCAGGAAAACTGCCTTGAAGAAATAGCGGTTTCACGCAAACAGGGCAAAAAAGCATTTCTGGTTGTGCTGCCTACTGCAAGCGGCAAATCTAAGATAGTTGAAGAGGATATTAAAGTATTTGCAAAGGGAAGAACTTCCCTGCAGGTACTTGTAATGGCACCAAACATTAATATAGTCAGCGACTGGAAGGAACGTATAACAGCTTCTCTGCCGGAATATGAGGAACATATAGATGTGGTTACCTTTGCATATATGTCAAGGAACTACAGCCGCTTTAGTAATGACTATTATAACTATATAGTAATAGACGAGGCTCATCACGCCGTAGCGCCCGTACTGAAACGCGTTATACAGCATTTTACACCTGAATTTATGATAGGAATTACTGCTACGGATCAGAGACCTGACCGCAAAAAACTTGAAAGCGTATTCGGCTCATACAGGACCGGTCTGTCGCTTCAGAGCGCAATGGAACAGGGAATAATTGCGCAGGCAAGAGTCTACAGAGTAGAGTCAAACATAGATTTGAGCAGCGTGAGAGTAAACGGCAGAGAATATGTCAATGCAGACCTTGAAAAGAATATAAGGGTGGTATCAAGAAATGAACTCATAGCCGATGTTATTGAGAAATATTTCAAAGACGGTGAGGCAGGCAGTAAGCAGGGGCTTGTATTCTGCGTCAATACAGCACATACAAGAGAGATGGCAAGGCTGCTTAATGATAAGGGAATAAGTGCGGCAGCCTACTCAAGCAGAGAGAAAAACACAGAGCAGATAATGTCTGATTTCAAAGATAAAAAGATAAGATTCCTGTGTGCCTGCAGTATGATATCAGAGGGATGGGATTATCCTGAACTTGGAATAATAGTTATGGCAAGGCCGACTCTTTCAAAGGTGCTTTATCTGCAGCAGGTGGGCAGAGGCCTGCGAAAGACAGAAAAGAAATCAGATGTATATATTATTGATGTGGTAGATGAATACGGAGCAATGGTGAAGCCCTGCTCAATGCATTCAATCTTTCAGAATGCCCTGTATGTGCCGTTTGCGCCTGTTACAAAGAGAAACTTTGCGCAGGGAGAACTTATTGAAATTGACGGCATACACGAATATGTAAACAAGATTACGGAAATAGACATAGACAGTTTTGATGATAAATTCGGGGACTGTTTCAGTGTTGAGCAGCTTGCAAGAGAATTTTTTGTAAGCACAGGTACGGTAAATTCGTGGATTAAAAAGAAAAAGATTATACCTACGGCAGCACTGCCTTTCGGAAGCAAAAACATATATCTTTTCAGCCCTGAGGATGCAGCCGCTATACGCAGGGAACTCAATATTCCTGTTCACGATGATACTACAATATACAGAGATTTCTTTGACTTCCTTGAAGAAAGAGATTATACTTTATCATACAAGATGCCGTTTATGATTTCACTGATTGATAATCTTAACAGTATAGGAGAGGCTGAAATAGATAAAGTCCTTGACGGCTATATAGCCTTTTATACGGACAGACTGGACAGAGGACTTGCCGCTGACAGAGCGTCCTGTCCGTATACATATGAATATCTGAGCGACAGGAAGGCAGTAAAAAAGAATATGCTGACAAATCCGTTTGAGAAATTCGAGAGAAAAAGATTTATGTATTACTCAAAGGATTTAGGCAAGCTTGCGCTGAATACAGCACTGTTTAACAGCCTGAAAAGCGAAGATTTTAAAAGAATACGAAATCAGATGGAAGAGGATCTGAAAGAATATTACAGCGGTATTGAAAATAAGGGGACAGATTAAATTAAAAGAAGAAAGGAACTGATACAATGGAATCAAGAGTAAACAAAGCAGCAGAAAGACATAAAAAAGGATATAACTGTGCGCAGGCAGTTGCATGTGCATACTGTGATCTGGCAGGAATTGATGAAGAAACAATGTTCAAGGTTACAGAAGCTATGGGACTTGGTATGGGCGGTATGAATGGTACCTGCGGTGCTGTTACGGGAGCCTGCGCCATAGCAGGTATGCGGAGCAGCTGCGGTGATCTGGACAAGCCTGTAAGCAAAGGTGCAACATACAAAGTGAGCAGAGAGATAAGCGACAGATTTTTAGAGGAAACAGGAGCGCTTACCTGCAGGGATATAAAGGGCGTTGATACAGGTAAGATTTTAAAAAGCTGCCCTGACTGTGTTAAGGATGCGGCAAGGATTCTTGAAGAGGTATGTTTTAAGGAGTGATACCTTGATTGGGAAATTACCGGGTTAAGGTGGATTATATATAGAGGTGATGAATGAAAATACTTTTATTTTGAGTTTCAAATGTAGGCAAAACAACAGCAGGCAGAATCCTTGCAGATAAATTAAAATATGATTTTTATGACCTTGATGAGGAAGTTAAAAAACATTACAATATAACCCTTGAAGAGTTTGTACATATCGGTACATTGTATGAAAGAGACAGAGCCCGGGGGTTTGTGATTGATAAGATAATGAAATCAGAAGGAAATATGGTTTTCTGTATAACACCGATTTCCTATCCTGAAAATTTTGAGAGGCATCTTGAAAAAGAAGATGTACTGGCAATAGAACTGCAGGACTCACCGGAAAATATATTTGAAAGACTCGTTTTCAGTGATGAGAGCGATAATATCTATAAGGATGATGAATACAAAAATGCACATAAGGATTACTATATCAGTGAGTTGTATGATGATGCCTTTTGGTATGGAAAATGCTTTAATAAGGTAAAGAACAAATTGTTTATGGATAATGCTTCACCGGAAACAGTGGCTGAGCGCATAATAAATGAATATGGGCTTGGATGAGTCAAAGACTAATTTTAAAGCATCTGAATAATGTATATAAAAGGGGTGCCGCTGCTGATAATCGTGTATGCAGTTGCGTTACGAAATCTATTATAGACTATGAGTTGTTAAGCAATGTCTGATATATAGGGCTTGGGTGGAAATTTACGGGTGCCTGTATCCGGGATTGAAGCCCTTTTCTGTCATTCGCATGTATACCAAAACAAATATATTAATGATATAAGTATTGCGATGCGCAGATAAATGCAGTATACTATTTGTGAATTTCTTAGTTATATAAGGAGATAGCAAGGGAAAGAAAAGTAAACGTAATAGAAGATCTTGACGGTAGGAAAACAGTAGTAATACAGGATATTAGATTTAGGGGCAAGAGGGCAATAAACCGGGACGATGTGGAAAAGTATCTGATTGATTTTATCGGAGAAATTTACAATATTGCAGAAGCTGATGAAGAGATTTATATAGGTAATGATTTGCCCTCTGAGTATGCAGGTTCGGTTTATACAAAACAATTAAAAGGAACTGTTGCTAAAGCAAAAGCTAATGCTGCCCAAGGACTTCCGGAAATAATAGAAATTGCTGCAAATCCCAGGTTTGAAGAAAATCATAAGAGGAAACATTCTAGAGATGCAAGGTATGGGTGGTATAGGTATGATACCAGATTTGCATTGCCTGTGTATGACGAATATGGTGAAATTGAGAGATTTAATGTTTTTAATGCAAGTTTGCTTATTAGGCATGCATTAAATGGGAAAAAATATTTATACGATGTAACGGAAATAAAAAAAGAAACAGGCAAGTGCTGTCAGGAATAAATCCTTACCCGCTTTGAAACCCATTTCTTCTAATATTATAGAGTTTATGATTAAGGTTGTCAATTGTTATTCTAAAATGCCGAAAAAAATGCAGGAAAAAATTATCAAAAACATAAATGAGCTCGAATGAAAACATATTAGGTTTGGTGTTTTATGAAAATTAAACAGACGGAAAGGGATTAATAGTTGACAAATACGCTTTAAAACCATAAAATTAAAGCGAAAAAGTAAACAAAAGGGGATGAGACAATGACAAAGTATGAAATTATGGATTCAATAACAGAACAGTATGATGGATACCTGCTGACTTCAGTGGTGCAGAAGGCGGGAATTTCGCGGACATATCTTTTGAAATATGTGAAAGAACAGAAAATGGAACAGGTACAGGCAGGAATCTATATTCTTCCGGAAATCTGGCCGGATCCGTTTTATATTCTGCAGCTAAAGAATAAGGGAGTTGTTTTTTCAAACGAAACGGCACTGTATCTTCATGGCCTTATGGAGTATGAACCGTCAAAGATACATGTTTCTGTAAAGCAGGGATATAATGCGACTCACCTTATTAAACGAGGTATTAAGCCGTATTTTGTTAAACAGGAATTGTTTGAGCAGGGAGTAACAGCAGTGAAAACAATTTTTGGTAATGATGTGTTCGTTTATGATATTGATCGGACAATCTGCGATATGGTTAAGAGAAAGGAAGAATTGGATATCCAGGTGTTTCAGACTGCTTTGAAGGAATATATGTCAGGAAGCATGAAAAACATTTATCGGTTGATGACATATGCAAAACTGATGGGAATTGAGCGTAAAATCAGGGAATATACGGAGGTGCTTTTATGATTCAGACAGCAATGCAACTGAAAGCAAAAATCAGAAATATGTCTGGTGGAGACAGCACGAAAGCTCAGATTCTGATTCGTAACTATATGATGGAGCGCTTCCTGGAAAGATGTGCCGTATCAGAATACCGTAATCACTTTATTTTAAAGGGCGGCATGTTTGTGGCTTCTTATGTTGGACTGGATACGAGGGCTACAATGGATATCGATACAACTGTGAAAGCTATTCCTTTGACGATTGAAGCAGCAGTAAAAGCGATACGGGCAATTATAGAAATTCCACTGGAGGACGGAGTGTCTTTCCGGATTGCAAGCGTAAGAGAAATTATGGCTGACCATGAATATGCAGGATTACGTTTTATGCTGGATGGGTATCTTGGGCGAATGAAGCAGCCAATAAAGATTGATATTTCAACTGGAGATGTTATTACCCCTGCAGCAATTGAGTATTCTTATCCTCTGATGTTTGAGGAACGCTCGATCAGTATTCTTTCCTATAATCTGGAGACTGTTCTCGGCGAGAAGATGGAAACAATTTTATCCCGAGCTGATGCCAATACAAGAATGCGTGATTATTACGATATTTATGTTTTGCTAAATGAAAAAAAAGATACTATCAGGAGCGAAATTCTAAGAGCAGCTTTTGAAGCAACCTGCAGAAAGAGAAATACTTTGAAACTGATTGCCCAGGCGTCAGGAATACTTAATGCTGTAAAAGATAGTGAAGTTTTGAAAAGACAATGGGAAAATTATCGTAAAAGCAGCTATTATGTTGGACAACTGGAGTGGAAAGAAGTTTTTGCCGGAACGGAGGAGCTGGCAAAAATGCTTCAGATGATTTAATAACCTTAAAAGCTGTGTACATATATCTGGAAAGCCTGTCAGCAAATTTCCGGAATAATATTTATCTGGTGCTGTAAAATCCGAAAAAACCAAAACAAAAGTGCCGAAAAACACAAAACAGAAAAGAAACACCAGAAATGAAAGCCTGAACATCTGTAAAAATTACAGATGTTCAGCTGTATAGAGAGTTCTTATGAAACAGTAACTGCGACATTTTTACCACAGAAGGCAACACCGTATTTATAGATATTTTCTATTCCGGCAGCTGTCATCTCGGTATCATATTTTTTGTCTGTAATCTGCTGCAGGGCTGTCTCTGAAAGTTTCTTGAGCTGTTCTTCAGTACAGTTTTTTGCAGCTTTAAGTTCAATGAGAATACCAGGCAGATTTTTTTGCACAGGCTTCAGCTGAATGTCAAACCTGCCGTTACCTGATTCTCTGTTTGATGAGACAAAAAATCCACCGAGTAAAGCGCACAGACCAAGCATAAATCCATGATAGAAGTTTTCACCGGCAGTATCAAAAGAACTTGCAGACTGCATGAGCAGGTTCTGTATCAGCTTCTGAAGCTTTAAATTATCTCTTGAAAAAACTGCTTCCTGAACGGAAATTGCCGCAGGGGCAGGAATAATACTGTCAAGCTGCTGCAGAATTTCTTTATGGTAGACGAGGGAAATCTCTTTATTGGGCAAAGCCACCTCGCACATAAAATCTCCGTTAAAGGCAGGTGTGGTTCTGAGCACCTTCAGATAACCTGTGACCAGCAGAAAACTGTAAACGGTCGATGGGTTATTTTTAATCTGAGGATATATAACACCTGTATCAATGTAGGTCGTAAAAGTCTCTCCGTTAACAAGAGATGTCAGTTTTTCATAGATTTCTTTGTCAGCCCCGGAAATGATCTCCCCTATTATATCATTGCTTCCGGTTGAAAGCCAGAAGGCTCTGGGCTCGCATCCGCTGTTAAAATAGTTAATAACAGACCAGGGATTAAATATTTCAGTCCTTCCGAATCTGTATCCGTCATACCACTCGCAAAGCTCGTCATATTTATCGGAAACTCCGTAATACTCAGCCATTTCCTTTATTTCTTCAGAAGTAAAACCGAAATAGGAGCTGTATTTGCTGTCCAGAACTGAATTGATTGTAAGGTCACCGAATATATTTTCCCTAGTTGTGTTAGTTATTCCTGTCAGGAAACCGTAGGACAGATGCCTGTTGTCCTTAAGTCCGCCGGAAAACAGATTGCGCATAAATAAAATAACCTTATCATAGTAGTTTTTTATATAACCCTGCTGAATCGGTATGTCGTATTCATCAATTATTATGACAGGCGCAGTTCCATGGTGTTTGTGAAGCATACGTGAAAGATCAAGAAGAGCGCCGGAGAGCTCAACTTCGCTGCATTCGCCTGACAGCAGCCTGCTGAATATTTTTCTGTCATAAACATCGCAGCTGTCACTTGTCTGAAGCTCTATATGGCGATGAGTTTCTCTGGCAAAAATATCTCTGATGGCATCGAAAGTCTCTCCCCAAGTATCGAATTTAACATCTTTAAAGGTAATAAAGATAACCGGGTATTTGCCCTGATAGTTCTGATATTTTCTGCCGCAGGACCAGATTTTTTTATCTTTAAAATATACAGAAGTATCCTCATCGCTTTTTTCAAAGAAGGTACGAAGCATATCCATGTTCAGAGTTTTTCCGAAACGGCGCGGTCTTGTAAACAGAGATACCATTGGCCGTTCGTCGATAAAGTCCTTAATCATCATGGTTTTATCGATATAGTAATATTCTGATGAAGCCAGACGGTAATCTGAAATACCGACAGGCAGCGGGAGCCCCGCAGGGCGCAGATCCTTTTTATATGCGCCGGACTTTATACGATTGTCAGAGGGCTTTGAAGCATCGGCAGGAATAAGCCAGCGCCGTCCATGCTTTTCGGCACCTTTGATTTTTCCGTCTTTACAGAGAGAAGAAACTCTTCGCTCTGTTATATCCCAGAGCTTTGCAGCTTCTTTTACAGTCATTGTATCAGCCATAATATATCACCTTTCGTTTGATTCTTTAAGAACAGTGTATATATACTTCGGAAGTTTGTCAATAAATTTCCGGAACAATGTCATAAAGTGTTGGTATTATTCTTTTGTATTGTTCCGATAGAGACGGAACTGATGCTTTGAGTGTAAATATCTAAATTAAGGTATAGTTTGACTGTTAATTTTTTTACACAAAGGCACTTGAGCGTGGTAGAATGTAACCATAAAAAGCAATTAACAGAGGCAGTAAAAATGAAGATAATAGAAGTATCAGGCGCTATACTTGTGAACGATGGCGAGATATTATGCGCTCAGAGAAATAAAGGCAAACATGAATATGTATCATATAAATATGAATTTCCGGGCGGTAAAATAGAGCAGGGAGAAACACCTGCCGAGGCTCTGCACAGAGAGCTTATAGAGGAAATGGAAGTAGATATTCCGGCAGAAGCTATGAAGCACTTTTATACCGTAGAGCATACCTATCCGGATTTTGCAATAAAAATGCACTGCTTTATCTGCAATATGGAGAACAGGCACATCGTATTAAAGGAGCATATAAACGCTGTGTGGAAGTGCCTTGATGAGCTTGATGAGCTCGACTGGGCGGCAGCAGACAAACCTGTTGTAGAGGCATTAATCAATCAGGGAGAAATATGATGGATATCAGCACTAATCTTGCAGCAAGCCTGAAAAACGGTTTCATAGACTGCAATATGAAATCTATAGAGAAATACAACCCGAAGCTTCTCGTAAACGATTACAAAAGAGGAATGAAAGTCCTTACAAGTATAGAGAGTGAACTACGAAATTGTGACGAGTTCTATTTTTCGGTAGCCTTCATTACGGGAAGTGGTGTTGTATCGCTGATTAATACCCTAAAAGAGCTGGAAGAAAGGGGCGTCAGGGGTAAAATCATAACCTCACAGTATCAGAATTTTACCCAGCCCGGAGCGCTTAAACGTCTTTTGGACTTTAAAAATATACAGCTAAAAATAGTAACTGATGAAGATTTTCATGCCAAAGGATATATTTTCAGGCACAAGGACAGCTACTCCTTTATTATAGGCTCAAGCAATCTTACTCAAAAAGCATTGGCAGAGAACAAAGAGTGGAACCTGAAGCTATCTTCTCTCGAAAACGGCTCTGTAATGCAGAATATTTTTAAGGAATTTGAACGTACCTTCGAAAATGCAACAGAGGTTACAGAAGCATGGATTGAAGAATACGAAAAAATATATACACAGGTTAAAACAATAGAAAAACAGACTCCTGTAGTTTCACTCAAGACGATAAATCCGAACAAAATGCAATACGAGGCTTTAAGGCAGCTTGAAGCCCTGAGAAAAGAAGGCAAGAAAAAAGCCCTTCTTATATCTGCGACAGGTACCGGTAAAACTTACTTATCTGCATTTGACGTCAGGAAATTCGAAGCCAAAAAAGTACTGTTTCTTGTGCACAGAGAAAACATAGCAAGAGCAGCAATGGAAAGCTTTAAGCGTGTGCTGGGTTATAACATAAATGCGGGAGTACTTTCGGGAAGCAATAAACGCTTTGATTATGACTATACCTTTGCAATGGTACAGACGATGTCAAAGGACGATAACCTGAAGCAGTTTGCTTCTGACCACTTTGACTACATAATCATAGACGAAGTGCATAGAGCAGGCGCTGCAACGTATACAAAGATAATAGAACATTTCAGACCTGAATTTATGCTTGGAATGACTGCTACTCCTGAGAGAACAGACGGCTTTGATATATTCAGTCTGTTTGATTACAATATAGCGTATGAAATCAGACTGCACAGGGCTCTTGAGGAGAATATGCTTGTGCCGTTTCACTATTTTGGAGTTACAGAAATATCGGTAGACGGCGAAATACTTGATGACAACAGCGACTTTAACAAGCTGGTGTGCGAGCAGAGAGTATCTCATATAATAGATAATGCAAGGTACTACAGCAGCTCCGACAGCAGAGTAAAAGGTCTTGTATTCTGCAGCAGAAACAAAGAAGCAAAAGAACTGTCAGAAGCATTTAACTCCAGAGGATTCAGGACAGTATCTTTAAGCGGAGCTGACAGCGAGGAGCAGAGAGAAAAAGCAATAAGGATGCTTGAAAGTAACGGTGACGAGCATCTTGACTACATATTTACAGTTGATATTTTCAACGAAGGCGTTGATATCCCGTCTGTAAACCAGCTTATAATGCTTAGACCTACCCAGTCTGCAATAATATTTGTGCAGCAGCTTGGAAGGGGACTGAGGAAATATCCGGGCAAAGAATACCTGACCGTAATAGACTTCATAGGAAACTACAGCAACAATTATCTGGTGCCGATTGCCCTATACGGAGAGCGCTCATACAACAAGGATACTATCCGCAAGCTCATAAATACAGGCAGCAGTACAATACCGGGCTGCTCAACCATAAACTTTGATCGGATTACAAAAGAACGCATATATAAATCCATAGAGGAAACCAATCTTTCAACCAAAGCAGAGCTCAAAAAAGAATATGAGCTGATGAAATACCGTCTTGGCAGAGCTCCGATGATGACCGACTTCATAGAGCAGGGCGGCAGAGAGCCTTTTGCATTTGTAGAGTACAAAAACAAGAGCTCATACTATGATTTTGTAAAAAGCATAGACAGCGAAAACCACCCGGATATGGAGGACGATGACAGAAAGCTTTTAGCCTTCTATTCATCAGAAATTCTTAACTGCAAAAGATTTGAAGAAGCGGCAATGCTGGTGCTGCTTAAAGCAAAACAGCAGGCTGATATTAATGAGTTCAAATCACTTGTGCATGACAGATTCGGATATGAACCGGATATGGATACAACCACCTCCGCTGTTAATAATCTTAACGGGCAGTTTATGAAAGATGGCGATATATCGGCCTACAACATGAAACAAAACATTTCAATCGAAGGCAGCAGTATTGTCATGGACAGAGGACATTTTGACAGGCTAAACAGCGAACCGCTTAATACATACCTTTCTGATATGATCTCATACTGCGCTAAAAAAATGATAGCAGACTTTGACAGCAGCAGATTTCGCGGCGGGTTTATGCTGTATGACAAATATTCAAGAAAAGACGTATGCAGGATACTTAACTGGGATAAAAACGAAGAATCCACAATGTACGGCTACAGGATCAAGTACAATACCTGCCCTGTATTTGTTACATACCACAAGAATGACGACATAGCAGGCAGCACTAAATATGAGGATTCCTTCATTAATCCAAACTGTTTCAGCTGGATGACAAGAAA